>CAMWIW010000040.1 GCA_947174415.1 uncultured Clostridia bacterium | reverse complement strand
TTATCGTTGCCGATCCTGCGTTGATATTATTCGAATAACTGAACGTAAAGTCTGTGTTGTTTGTTAGCGTCTTGCTTATTCCGCTATCCGTTATCATAGGTGTTGGCGTGATTGCCGTTCCGTAATTATACGTTTGTGCAGCTATAGTTCCGAAAGTTGCATTTGAAATATTGCGCGCGCTTATAGTAAACGTAGTACTCTTAGTACCCGTATAGTTGCCTTTGCCCGTTATAGTTACGGTAGCAGTGCCTACGTTTGTGTTGTCTTGATAAGCAATTGTATAATCCGTATCCTTAACAAGCGTAATATCACCGTAAGTTATCGTTGGCGTTGGAGTAAATGCACTACCATTGTAAACTTGGTTACTTATTGAGCTTATCGTCAGGGAGGAAATGCTTCTTGAAATTATAGTCAAAGTAATTGTAGAAGCTTTTTGCCCGTTTATAAACTCATAATTATCTTTGCACGAAAAAGTAATAGTGTGCGATGTTCCTACCTTTGCATATTCCCGCTCCACATAGAATGCGCCATTAGCTGTTAGTGCAGTTAACCTTACGCCTTCACTCACTTTATATGTCATATTAGCCAAAGCATCACTATTACAATTAGTTAACGCTTCTGAAACAGATACTCCCGTATATTCCGCATCTTTAATCGTCTTTCCATTTGAAAATGAGGGCAAAGCAAGCTTAATGTTATCAATGTATAAAGTTAGCGTTACTCTTTTTTCCCCGTTATCAAATACGTAACCGTCGATAGCTATAAACTCAGCAGAGAACGCCGTTCCTCCCTTTACGTGAGCTACCTCTAATGCAAACTTTCCCGCCAACATTGCACTAATAATTACACCATCATCCGCTACTACCTCCATATAGTCTGAATCAAAGTAAGTCATATCGGTATAGCTTTCTGGATATGTTATTGAAATTTCCGTATCGTAATTTTCTGAAAAGAGAGGCGTTTCTATAACATTATTCGATGTTGTTGCTACTCCTCTGTCAGGGACTGATATGTCTGTAATTGCCGTGTCGTCCTTATCTGCCGTATTATTATTTTGTAACGAGAAACTTACAAAACACGCGATAACGGCACATAGTACGGTAGCAATCAGCAAAATCAGCGTTAAAAGTCTTGCATTTACTTTCTTTTTCATATTTTTATTTCCTCCTTTTTAAAGAGTTTTTTAATATCAGCGTTTTTGCCCTGTTGTGATAATACACAAAAGGGCATATTTCCGCGGTTCGGGGCGGAATATGCCGCAACTAACGGCATTTTTGTATCTTAGAAAAAATACACCTATTATTATAATAGGTGTATTTTTTTGGGCATTTTTGGCAGTTTTTTCCGTTTTTGGCATATACTAAAATTAAAAAATAAAAAAATTAACCCCATTATATGCTTGACTTAACGTTTTTTTAGTGATACTATACAGTTAGAAAAAGTTCACCTAATATAATAATAGGTGAACTTTTTTTTGACCTTTTTAAGGGCGTTTTTTATGCCGCGTTTGGGATTTCTGTCCCAAACGCGGCTATTAATTTTATTTTTACAAATAATATAAAGCCGTAAGTTACGGCAGCATTTTACCGAGCTTGTTCATCATCTCCTTTTTGTGTTCCATAAAGGAATGAACGTATTTGTTTAAAGTTACCGTCGCGTTTTTGTGCCCCAGAATTTCAGAAAGGGTTTTCACGTCCATTCCGCACTCTATCGCGCGCGTGGCAAAGGTGTGCCTGAGCGCATGAAAGCCCTTGTGGGGAATATTGAGTTTTTTAAGGCAGACCTCAAAGCTTTTTTGGTACGAACGCACGAACACCGCCTTGCCTTTCGTAGAAGAAACGACGAACGGCGTTTTCGAAGCGCTTTTCAAATTACGCAGGTACGGCAGCAACTGTTTGGGGAAGGGTATTACCCTTTTAGAATTCGCCGTTTTGGGTTCGTCGATAATACGGGTATTTCTGCCGTTTACGTCCTTACCATCGTGCAAGGTTTTATTAACCGAAACGGTGCATTTCTGAAAATCGACGTCCTTCCACTCCAACGCAAGCAGCTCGCCTATCCTCAGTCCCGTATAAAGACAAAGAACTATTCCAAACATTCTCGGTTTGGGGCAAGAAAGAATTTCCCGTTCGATTTTCTTTTGTTCGGAAACGGTGAAGCTAGTTATTTCTTTTTGGAAAGAACGCGGGCGTTGAATTTTGTCGCCGAAGTATTCGTTAAGCTGACCGACGCTGTACGCTGAGCGCAACGAGGTTTGAATAACCGTAACGATACCGTTAACGGTGTTTACCGACAGTCCCCTGCCCGTCTTTAAGTTACCGCTTTTCAAAAGCCGCATCGTATAATGTTGCAAAACGAGGGGCGTAAGGTTTTTAAGCTCGTAATTGCCGAGCTGAACCTTGACGTGCTGTTGCACGATGTCGTAGTACCTTAAATAGGTTTTGTGTTTGGTTACGGGTTTGACGTAATTTTCAAGCCATTCCGTAAGCCAGTGCTTGTATTTCATAAAGTGCCTCCATATTAATTATTGAAATTAAAGCGGTTACAAAAACCGCAAAATTTAAATATTTTTTTCAGGCGTAAAAATTATTTTTAAAAAAATGGCGGCGCGGCGGTATTTTATAGCCGCGCCGCGCCTATAATTTAAATAATTT
>CAMWIW010000039.1 GCA_947174415.1 uncultured Clostridia bacterium | reverse complement strand
CATTACCGACTTCTTCTTCGTTGAAATAGCTCTGCGCCGTGTCGATATGACGGTATCCTACTTTCAGCGCGTCCAGAACGCACCTTTCGCACTCGTCTTTCGATACCTGATATACCCCGTAGCCGAGCTGCGGCATTTTTACGCCGTTACTTAAAGTTATACAGTCCATTGATAATACCTCCGAATATTTTCTTTACGGCAACAGTATAACGCCTTTTAAATCAAAAGGGAATTGCAAGTTTGTTCAGCGTGTAAACTTTTGGTTTATACAAAAAAAGACAGGCGGCGAAATCCGTCTGCCTTTTTTATCCGTCAATTTTAAACTATTGCGTCAGTCATAGTGTAACCTTCTAACGAGTTCTCTTTTACCTGAATACAAAGATATTTGAACGCGGAATTTTCAGACGCAAAAAACTGTCTTTTTGCCGACGGGGAAATACGCAGCCATTCACCCGCTTTCAAGCTGATTGTCTCGCCGTCAATCACGGCTGTTCCTTTTCCGCTTAAAATTGCGTAAATTTCTTCGTTCTGCTTATGCGAATGAACGAAAGGTACGCCCGTTCCCGCAGGCAAAGTGTTAACGCTTATTTCCGCCCCCGTAAGATTGAGCGCGTCGTGAAGCTCGGTTCTCGCTTCTTCTCCCACGCTGACTTTGTTAAATTTTTTCATAATACTACCTCCGAGTTTATTTTGTAACCGCAGTATAGCAAATGCAGAAAAAGACTACAAGAACGTTACTTTTCTATTACCTGATAAAAATTAAGTTACTTAGTTTCTTTTTGGAACTGTTGACAAAATGCCCGCAATTTAATATACTAACCGTAACACAGGAGGTGAACGCAATGCTGACAAGAGAAGAATTGCCCGAATGTCCCGTCGCCACGACCGTTCAGCTTATAGGCAATAAGTGGAAGTTGCTTATAATCCGCAATTTGGTTTACAACGACAAGCAACGGTTTACCGATTTCGTCAAGTCGATTAACGGCATAAGCAAGAAAGTCTTAACCGACGACCTTCGCGCGTTGGAAGACGACGGACTTATAGACAGGGAAGTTTTTGCGGAAGTGCCGCCGCGCGTGGAATATTCGCTGACCGAACTCGGCAAAACGTTAAAACCCATTCTCGACGCTATGTCCAAATGGGGAACTGATTATAAAAACAGTTTGTAATTCTATAAATTAAAAGCTCCCGAACGGATTGTTCGGGAGCTTTTTTCAGTTTATTTAACGGCATCTTCGTAATCATTGTCCGAAACGGGTTCACACCATTCGGTTTTGCCGTTTTCCGCGGGGACTTCGATTGCAAGGTGTGAAAACCACTTGTCCTTACCCGCGCCGTGCCAATGCTTTACGCCTACGGCGATATTTACGACGTCGCCCGCTTTCATTTTCACTGCGGGCTTGCCCCATTCCTGATAATACCCTTCGCCGCCGACGCATACGAGAATTTGCCCGCCGCCTTTGGTTGCGTTGTGAATATGCCAATTATTGCGGCAACACGGCTCAAACGTTACGTTTGCAATAAATACTTGCTCTTTGCTTATAGGCGCAAGATAACTCTGTCCTTTGAAATATTTTGCGTATGCGTCGTTAGGCGCACCTACGGGGAAGAAAATAGAATTTTGATAAACGTCCTTTGCCGAAAATTCGGGTGCGAATTCGTCTTTCGTTTGAACGATTTTCTTACTCATAATTACGCTCCTTACTGATTTTGATAAGTATGCTTATAAATTCTTTTACTTGCTTAGTCGGCGTGGGTGAATGTAAAATGCCGAAAGGAATACGATAATGCCAATCTGCGGAAACGATTTTAAGTAACGGGTGAACTTCCTCCCAACCCTCTACGGTAATGATGGGCACGTTTTCCTGTACCGCTCGGTTATAAGCACCCAAATTGAATAAATCAAAATCTTCAACCGTTACTCCTCTTGCAATCAAGTCTTCTCTGAGTTTATCGATATAAACGTTCCAATTCTTATGAATCAGCAAGACCTTTTGACCTTTTAAATCCGAGATTGCAATCTCTGACTTTTCGCAAAGCGGGTGGGTTACGGGAACTGCAAACAACAGCTTTTTATCGTATAAATGCGCAGCCTCGCAGCCCCGTTCCGTCAAAAAATTTTCGTCGTATATTCCCGCCACCACGTCAATTTGTTTACCGAGATTTTTGAGTATTTCCACGGTGTTGACGGCGTTGTTTTCGAACGGGATAAGTTCTATTTTCAAGTGCGGGTTAATCTTTTGAATTTCCGCCCAAACGTTTAACAGGAATTTTGCGGGCGTCATAATCGACGTGCCGATTCGGATAGACCGTAGCTTGTTTTTGCCGTCTATGTCTTTCGCCTTTTTTATTGCCTTTTCGGAATAGTCGATAATATATCTCGCGTCCTGCAAAAAGCTTTTCCCCGCTTCGGTGAGCTGTAAGCCGTGGTTTGTTCTCGCAAATAAAGTTATGCCCGTGCGTTCTTCCAAAGTATTTATTTGTTTCATTACTGCGGTGGGCGAGATAAAAAGCTCTTCCGCAGCTTTGGTAAAGCTACCGCTTCCCGCAACGGTTAAAAACGTTTTAAGTTGTGGATTATACACTCTTCCCCCCTGCATTTGATACAGTTTTTTAAGCTAATTGTTTTCTAAATATTTTGAAATAGCCCGATTGATAATCTCATTATGGGGAATTTGCTGTTCGCCATAAAGTTTTTCATGCAAAACCATAATGTCCGAGTATGGCATTCGCTGACTTATGCTTAAAAGCTCTGCAATGTCTTTTGCGGTAAAAACGTCTACTACTGAATTACTCTTTCCACAAATTACACACATACCTGCAATACAATCCTTATCATCAACGGCACTCACTGAATACAAATACTT
>CAMWIW010000038.1 GCA_947174415.1 uncultured Clostridia bacterium | reverse complement strand
CTTCAGGGACTCGAACCCTGGGCCCACTGATTAAGAGTCAGTTGCTCTACCAACTGAGCTAAAGCTGCATATTGCCGCAAGGGAGTGCGGCGTTTTTGTGTGGTGGTCCATCCGAGACTCGAACCCGGGACACCTTGATTAAAAGTCAAGTGCTCTGCCAACTGAGCTAATGGGCCAAAATGGCTGGGGTGGCAGGATTTGAACCTACGAATGCGGGAATCAAAATCCCGTGCCTTACCGCTTGGCGACACCCCAAAGCGAAAAAAACGAATATGGGGCGGGCGACAAGTTTCGAACTTGCTACCTCCAGAGCCACAATCTGGCGCTCTACCGATTGAGCTACGCCCGCCATATTTATGGTGCGCCCGGAGAGACTCGAACCCCCGACACACGGCTTAGAAGGCCGTTGCTCTATCCTGCTGAGCTACGGGCGCGTAAGCATTTTTGTTGCGCGCTTAAACCTTAAAAAGCGTTGGAGCGGGTGATGGGAATCGGACCCACGCAACCAGCTTGGAAGGCTAGTGTTCTACCATTGAACTACACCCGCATAGAACAAGCGAATTGCAGTCCGCTACAACTCAATGCTAAAAGATTATATCAAATTGGTTTTTTGCTGTCAACTCATTTTAAAAGAGTTTTGTTACAAATTTGAAAGACGAACTATATAAAAAACGCCCGCCGAGCATATGAAATGCTCGACGGGCTTACCTTATTATTTAGTTATTCTGATTGGTTTTATCCGCGTTTTTCTTTTTGCGTTTATCCGAAGTGCCTACGTATATAAGGTATCCCGCAGCGATTGCTATCAGAAGAAGAACTATAAGCACTAAAACTACAGGCTTAATCAAATCTTCCTGAGTGGCATCGGGGTCAGGCGTGGATACGGGCGGATCTTCGTTGAAGGTAAAGGTCGAAATCAGACCAAACCTCACGTAGCCTCTGACGGTAGTTTCTCCGTCTTCGTATTCTACCAAGTAGAAGTCGCCGTCAAGCTCGGGGTAATCGCTCCGTCTAATTTGTTTTAAAATTGTAACGCTGCGCGAAGGTAGAGCGGTAATGCGCGTTCCGACGCTTTCAAAAGGCGAGGAATATATATAACCTGCCGTCGCAGTACCTACCGTATTCAAATCGTCGGGTAGATAAACCGTATCTAACTTTGTATTTCGAGGGTGTATAAGGTAGCTTTTGCCGTTCGCGGCTATAATCGAAATTCCTTCGTCTCCGTCCGTTTCGGTGTAAAGGAGAAGGGCAGTCGGTGTATCTGCGGTGTTGACTTTAACCGTATCGCCTACGGTAAAGACCGACGAATTTTTGGAAAGCGTGTCCAATTTAACTTCGGTCATATAAGCGCCGTTTGTCAAACTTATAAATTGCAGGTCTTTTGTTACCGAAGAGGTGAGCGCGTTATAGGCGTTGCCAACTGCGATTTCTTCCGTTAAGTCGAAGTTCTTAACTTTAACGTCCGTCTTTTCCGTGCCGTTTAAAGTGCAGAGAACCCGTTTGTTTCCGTTAGTCGTGCGGACTGCGTAAACGGTGTTGCCGTATTCTTTAATATTCGTACAATCGTCTAAGGGTTCGGTTTCGTCCGTGTCGGTGTTGAGAGCTTTCAGAGCTCCGCTCGAATTATTGTAATAATAAAGATAATTTCCGAAAGTTATGTAATCCGTCTTGGTTGTGGACACGAAGTCCTCGATTTCGGGATTTTCGGTTTCATTGAAGTTGGCAAGAGCGTAAAAACAGTTGTCGTCGGTCCTGTAATAAAATTCTTCACCCTCAAAGTAGAGGTTGGTTATATTTTTTCTGCTGTTTTTGTAGGTAGTTACACGCTCGTTGCCGTACTCGTAAATTTCGTTGTTTTCCAAAAACAGATACTTTCCGCCGCCCGCAGCGTAATCCGTGAGATTTTCAAAGGTGGGTACGGTTTCGAAATCTTTCGGATAGAAACGCGCCGCCGAAATTTCTTCGTCCGTATCGGCAAAGGCAACCGCTGCGCCGCCGAACGAGAGGGCGCACACCGTAGCACACAATGAAGTTGTGATAGCTAAAAACTTTTTCACGGCTAAATTATAACACATACCTTTAAAATTTGTAAAGAAAAATACGGTTTGTTTGCCCGCGGCTGCACATAAAAAGCGCAACCGCGGGCTATTCGAGGAGGGAAAATGAGCGTAAGTAACAGATTTTTTTTAAAAAAATTAAAATTTATTTTTTAATTATGCGCTTTTTGTCAGGTTTAGAGGGTTAAAATACCTATGAAAAACAAACAAATGTTTTGTTTATATCGAGGTTCGGATGAAAAGCAAACAGCTAATAAGGTTTTACTTCTCGGCGGGCAGTATTAATAAAGCGTTGGATAACCTTATTTTAGACAAGGCTTTAAAGTCCGCAAATTTCGGGAAGAGTTGTGAATATTACGCAGAGCGGATTTTTGCGCTTATCGATGCAAAGAGAGAGCTGTCGGTGCTCTGGAATTATCTTGACGGGGTCGTTTCAACGCTGACGGAAAGAGAGAGGGCGGTGTTGAAGTTTTACGGCGGGCTGAGGGTGGGGCTTTCGAAACTAACGAAAGCGCGGGCGAAAGAGGTCAAGCGAGTTGCCGTAAAATTTACGAGACACGCACGCAATGTCGGGCGTTACGGCGTGGGGGTGAGACTTGTAAAAGAATATTATTGCCTCATTAATTAGCCGTTGAGTTTAGGTGGAAGCTTTGGACGCTTGCTTGCAAAGTATAAAACGACTACTGCGACGACCGCGATTACGGTTATGACTATTGCGGTTATCAGAGTCGCGTTTACCGATTCCCGCTCGGTAATATCGGTGGAGACAGTGGGTTGGGGAATATCGTTTTTTGGGTAGTCTCGTACCGTGTTCGCAACGTAGCCGAAATTGCCGGCGTAATAGACGTAGGACAGTCCCGAAGCGTTCATAGTGCCGTTGCCGTAGAAAGCAACCGTTAAGGTTACTTTAAACGGGTCTATCTGCGCGCTGCCCTCTTTTGCGTAAAAATCCACGGCAATCGGATAATTCAGGTATTCGTTTTCAAGCGGTTCTTCTATAGGGTTAAGGTCGCTTTTAAGGCAATAGCCGCGAAGCGCGACGTAAGCTCCTTCGTCTTTTGCGTAACGGCAATAGTACCAATCTCCGTCCTCTCTTAAAATTTCCACGCAATAAGTTTCGGGTATGGCAAACAGCGCTGACTGTAAGTCTTTATCTTTATAGAAGTACGCCTCAACTTTTTCCCCGACGTAAGCGTAACGGAAAGCGGTATCGGCTTTTGCCGTTACCGTTGACGAGGACAAGACGCATATTAAGGTTGTAAGCACTGCAAGCGCAACCTTTAAATATTTCATACCGACGACATTATACAGTAGTTTATACCGCAAATTTAGGGGGATTTTGACAAAAAAGGTCTTATGCAAAGGGAAGATATTCTGAAACGGATTGCCGAGATTGAAAAAGAGCTTAAAAAGCGTAAAAAAAGCGACAGGCTTGCAGCCTACAACAAGGGCAATAAAAGGCACAGAAAGCAAATTGCTTTTCATAAGTGTAAAAAGCGCAACCGCTGGGTTTTCGGCGGCAACCGCTCGGGGAAAACCGAGTGCGGAGCTGTTGAGTGCCTTTGGATACTGAGGGGCATTCACCCGTACCGGAAGAACAGAAAGGACGTATTCGGTTGGGCGGTTTCTTTATCGCAGCAGGTGCAGCGCGACGTGGCGCAAGCAAAGATTTTAAGCTATCTTCCCAAAAGCTGGATTGCCGATATAACCATGCTATCGGGCAGAAAGGACAGTCCCGCAGGCGGCGTAATAGACCAAATAAAGATAAAAAACGTTTTTGGCGGAATATCCACATTGGGTTTCAAAAGCTGCGATCAGGGGCGGGAAAAATTTCAAGGTTCTTCCCTCGACTTCGTTTGGTTCGACGAAGAGCCGCCGAAGGATATTTACGAGGAATGTTTAATGCGCGTTATGGATAAGCAGGGGGATATTTTCGGCACGATGACGCCCCTCAAAGGCAGAACATTTATCTATAACGAAATTTATTTAAACCACCGTAAAAATCCTGAGGTCTGGCACGAGTTTATGACTTGGGCGGACAATCCTTACCTTTCGAAAAAGGAAGCCGAACTTTTGGAAAATGCGCTTGACGCGATGTCTCTGGACGCTCGCAAGTACGGCAAATTTTCGGAGGGCGCGGGGCTGGTCTATCCCGAATTTGACGAAAGCGTGCACGTCATAGAACCCTTT
>CAMWIW010000037.1 GCA_947174415.1 uncultured Clostridia bacterium | reverse complement strand
TGCCGCCTTACCGGGTACTTGCTTTAAGATTTTGCCGCCCTCATCTTCAAGCCATTCCCAATCGCAAAGCTGTGAAAGACAGAAGTCGTCGGTGTTTAAAAACAGTATTCTGTCTTCGGGACAGAACTTGTCTGCATAAACGGGTATTCCGTTTACCGTTACCAAGCCGAAGCCCGTGTTGGCGTCTGTGGAGTTAACCACGCGTCTTTCGTTTGCTATGAGCGCCGCAATTTTCTTCCTCGTTTTATATGAGCATATAATCATATTTACGGAACTGTTGAAGTTCTCTTCCATATAATCGATTATATCTGTCAACTTCTCTTCGGTAAGTTCGCCCTCGGCGTCCGCCGTGTAGGGCGCGAAGTAAGGCTCGTTCTCTTTGGAATAGCCGTAAAGCGTGTCGCCGTCGAAGATTGCGCCCAAGCCCGTGAGCTCGTTATCCATTGACCCGTGAGGATAAATTTTTGCGCCCGTTACGGTTGACGTAATTTTCGAAGCGAACGTTACGGTGGAATTTTTTGCGTTTACCGCAGTTACGTAGAGCCCAGTAAGATCGCTGCCCGTTACGCCGCTGCCCGCAATATCAACGCACATACCGACGAAGTATTCCTTAACGCAGTCTACTTTATAGACAGTGTCGCTCGTCTTTGCAACGATTTTGCAGATTGCGCCTGAGCCGTCGCCGAACAACATTCTCTGGAAGTTCTGTTTTGCGCTTGCGATAAGTCCGTCCATTTCGGCGTTGACGAGGTTTACGAACGCGCCCGAAGTATCGCGCGAAGCCCTTAACGCCTTGTCGCTGACTTCGATAGTACCGTAAAGGTTTTTTAATGGCACGGTGATGTCAAGGTATCTGTTCTTGTAAGGGTCTGGCAGATTTGCGTCCTCTGCACCCGCCATAACGTTGCCGCTGTTGCCGCGAACTACCGCGATTTTAACGTCCTTTCCGAATACGTTGGAAGTATTTTTTTCTACCGCTGTAAAGAATGGCGAAATGCCGTCGTTGAGTTGCGCCGTAACGGCGTCGAGATAATAGTCTTTTAACGCTTTATCGGCGTTTTCGATAGTAATCAATATAATTCTCCTTTTTTAATCCTTTAAAAATTTTTCGGCAAGCGCGCCTGCCTCTTTAACGGTTTTAGGCGCGAATTTAGGTGCGGCGGAGCTGACTCCGCCAACTATAAGGGGTACGCTCTTGCCGCTTGCAACCGTCCGCAAATATTCCCCGATAATAGCGTTCTTTACGCTTTCGTCGATATTTCCGGCAGACTGCGCCTCCCCCTTGGCAGCACTTTCACGGGAGGGCGCACCGTCCGTCTCCGAGTGCGCCTTGTTCCCCTCTTCAAGTTCTTTAAGCCGTTGACTGCGTCGGGTGAATTCGGCTTCAAGACTCTTGTAGGCGGCTAAAAGGGCGCGTACGCTTCCGAACTTTCCAAGTTCCGTTGCGGCAAAATCTTCTTCCGCCTCCGCGGCATCCGCCGTAACCTGTAAAATCGTATCGCCTGCGTTCTCCTTCTTTACCTCCGAAAGTACTTTTTCTTCTGAATTGTTCATATATTTTCCTCCGCCAATTTTGCCTTGTGGGCGTTTATGTGCCCATATATGCGCCGTTCAACGGCTTTGTCAACCTTTTCGGAAAGCAAGTAAGCCGTATGCTCGACGATATGTATCGCATGGTTGTCGTAGCCTTTGACTTCGACCTCCGCATTTGCCATAGTAAGGTTTTCCTCGCCTGCTCGGGAACGGTTCAATCCGTCCAAATCCCGCTCGCCGACAAACGAAGAATAACCCAACAGGTCCAAAATTTTACTCTTTGCAACCGACGAAATTTTTCCGCTTTCGTCGTTGAAAAGCCCCCTGTCCAACGCCTCGTAAATTACCGTTCTTTTCTGCGCGGGCGACATGTTCAGATCGCTGTCCGCCTCAATTACGACGTCGTCGGACGATACGTCGCTTCCCTTGAAGTAAACGAGATTTAAAACGTTATTCTGACCCGCGTACCTTAAAAGACGCACGTCGGAAGCAAACTGCCTGTATAGCCTTAACACGTGCCTGCCTATCATTCTGACGGCGCGCTTCATATAATTGTAAGTCAAATTCAGCCGTTGGTCGTCCTGCTCGATTATAAGCTGCAACCCCGTTGCCGAAGTGATACCCGCAAAATTAGTTGCGTTGTCCGAAAGGTTGCCCGTGCCCGCAACCTTGTTAAATTCGTTTAAAATGTTTTCTTCCTCTTCGCCGAACTCGGACGGAACACTGCCCAAGGTTAACATTTCGGGCGGCTTGCTGCCCTGTCTGTAAGATATAACCTTACCGGGCATAAGTCCGTCCTCCGCCAGCTCGTCCGCGTCTACCGAGCCGTCCTCTACCGCAACCACCCCCATAGCTATGCGGTTTAAAAATTCGTGCTTGCGGCATTTAACCGCGTTGTAGGCGCGCTGCAACGGTATAAGTCTGTCAACCACGCTCGTGCCAAAGAAACACCCCGCAGTCGGCATAGAAACCTGCTTTACGAACGGATAATCTCTTGCGCCGTCCTCGCCGTTTTTGTACGGCAATTCTCCGTCGAACAAAACCTTGCCGCCCGCAACAACGGTAAGTCTGCCCTCGGGATATTCGGCAGAAGGGCGGATATACCGTTCCAAAACAAGCTCATATCCGTGTTTAACTGCCGTTAATTGCGGCATATTCGGGGGGCAATCGAATTTTTGCAGTATAGGCGCGGCGATAAAATCTTTAATATCTTTTCCCGCAAGACGCACCCCGTACATTCCGTAAATTTCCTCGACGGGCAATGCTTTTGCGTGGATTACGGAAAGCTGCTCGTCAAGATTTTCGACTGACAGAGAGTAAGGGTAAATTTCAAACGGAGATACCGCAACCACCTCCGCATTGCCCTCGCGCACCGCCGTTCCGTCGTCCGTTACCCCCACCGCGTTGCCGCTTTCGGAATTCCAGATTACCTTGTAAAATGCCGTTCCGCAGACCTCAGACCACAACGTCGCACGGTTCATAACCCCGTCCAAATCACCGCTGTCGTGGACGGCTGTCAAAATCGCCGATGCGAGAGCCGCGGAATGTCTGTCGCTCTCTTCGTCGCTCGCCGCCCTTACCGTAAGCGCGGGGCGTATGCGCGATAATTTGGAAAGCCTCGTATCAACAATGGGCGCAATATGGTTGAATACCAACCTTTGCTGCCAGTAATAATCTTTTCCCTCTTCTGCAATTTCCCCCTTTGCGTCAAAGTCGCAATACTGATTTCCGCTGACAAAATTCATATTAAGCTGCCAGCTTCTTTCCAGACTTTTTCTCTCCTGCTGCCGCCTTAAAAAGTCGTTTTCCACTTCGCCCGCAAGCTTCTCTTCGGGCGTCAAATTACTTTTTTCCATTCTTTCTCCTTATTAATTCTGCTCGTCAAGCATTTTCAAAAGCCTTTGCTTTTCCTCTTCGAGCTCTTCGTCGGTTGCCTCTCCACGCTCCTCTAAAAGTAGCTTTACCGCCTTTATATCGGGCGGAATTTCCCTTTTCGTTACCTTCTTTTTTACGAGCTTCAGCTCCCCGTCCTCGATTGTAAACTCTTCCACCACCTCGCTTGTGGAGAGCCCCGTTGCGCACTTTATCAGCGCGTCTTTAACCTTTTCTTCCTTATGAATTTTCCTCCCCTCCTTAAAACTTTTTTCTGCCCCGCTGCAAGGACCGTATTCTGCGCAGCTTGTCCTTTAACACGGGCGAAGTTTCCTCCTCTTTTGCGGCGGGCTTCGGACGGGACATAACGAAATATCTCAGTTCGTCCATACAGTGGTCGTCTCTTTTTACGGGCTTGTCCCCGTCTGCCCAAAAATAAGTTTTGAATTCCTCAATCATATTGACGCAGCTTTTAAAGATATAAATATCAGCCTCGCCGTTGTCCCGCTTCAATAACGACTTAACCCTTGAAATGCCCGCAAAAACGTCCTTGTTCACGGTGGGATTAACCAATATTCCGCGGTCGGTGAAAAGCTCGGAAACACTCTTCGAAGAGGCAAGCGTACGCTGATTTGCCGCGCTGTCTATGAGTGCGGAAATTCTTCCCCTACCGTCAGTCTTCCAACCGAGCTTTGCGCTTATATCCTTAATAGCAGTAGCGTGAAAATCAATATCTTTCCCGCTTGCAAAGTGTTCGGCAACCACGTAGATATTTCCGTCCCAATCCACGCAATACCAATGCGCCGAAAGCGGGTTGTGAAGACCGGGATCTATAGAAATATTCTCCTGCCACTCGGTTGGGATTTTAAA
>CAMWIW010000036.1 GCA_947174415.1 uncultured Clostridia bacterium | reverse complement strand
TTTTTTTTATAAACACACTTCTTTTACAACCCCTTATTAAACACCCGCCAAAAAAAAAAAAAAAAAACCGGGGGCGGGGGTTTTAAACCCCCCCCCCCGCCTCAACCGTTCACCGCATCAAATTCTGCCGAAGAATGCTCTGCCGTAAACGTTTTTCATTACGTAATACCCGTAAAATGCGGAATAATTTCCGCTCTTTATTAAAATTTTTGCACGGTTCAAAACGTTTTCGGCAAACTTTACCGAAAGTCCGCACCCTATATTCGCCTCTTTCGGCGTATTTATAAGCGCGGCGTTTATCCCGTACTTGTTAAGCCGCGAGTTGCAGTCAATCGCCTGCGAGCGTGAGCGGAACACGGCAAGTATCTCTGTCATATATTATTTTACCTTCGTATATAATATTGTACTACCATAATATGACGGAGCAAAAATAAATGATATATTTCGACAACGCGGCAACGGGCGGTTTCAAACCCGACGGAGTTATATCCGCAACCACAGCCGCACTCAATCACAGCGCAAACCCCGGCAGAAGCGGGCACAAGCTTTCCCTTGCCTGCCTTGAAAGGGTCTACGCCGCGCGCAAGCTTTTATGTGAATTTTTCGGCGCGGAAAGTTTCGAAAGGGTCGTCTTTACCAAAAACTGTACGGAAGCGCTGAATATAGCCATTCTCGGTACTCTCAAATCGGGGGACGAGGTAGTTACAACCGTTGCCGAGCACAACTCGGTTTTGCGCCCCCTCGAATATTTAAAGGGCAAGGGCGTAAAGGTTTCCTATGCCCCTCTTGACGAAGCGGGCAGCGTTGACGTTCAGACCCTCGTAAATTTCGTTACGGACGCAACCCGCGCCGTTATAGTTACGCTTGCCTCTAACGTTACGGGTACTATGCCCGATATTAAAAAAATCAAATCCTCGATTCCCGCGCACTGTCTTTTAATCTGCGACGGCGCGCAAGCCTGCGGCCATATCGAAATAAATATGCAACAGCTCGGTATAGACGCGCTTGCCGTTGCGGGTCATAAGGGTATGCTCGGAATTCAGGGCAGCGGAGCTTTGCTCTTTTCCGAGCGGTTGAACCCGTCGCCCGTTCTCTTCGGCGGTACGGGCAGTGAAAGCTATAATCTGAATATGCCCGACTTCTATCCCGACGCCTTGGAAAGCGGCACGCTATCATATCCCGCAATAATTTCGCTCGGTGAAGGCGCGCTGTATCTAATGCAAAATTTGCAAAAAAACAGTCAAAAAACCGAGCAAATGTGTGCGTTTTTGTGTGAAAATTTAGTAAAAACGGAGGGGGTAACGCTCTATTCAAAGCCCAACCCGTGTGGAATAGTATCGTTTAATCTTGAAAATATGCAGTCCGAAATAGTCGCGTCCGAGCTGTCTGAAAAGTACGGAATTTGCGTCCGCGGCGGGCTTCACTGCGCGCCCCTTATGCATAACGCGCTCAAAAGCGAGGGGCTTGTCCGCGCCTCGGTTTCGGCGTTCAATACTATGAACGAGTGCGAAATTTTTATAAAAGCGGTAAAGGAGCTATGTTTGATTCGTTAACGGAAGTTATAGGTAAAACGCCTCTTTTAAAGCTTAAATGCGGCGTTTTAGCCAAGTTGGAGTACTTTAACCCCGCGGGTTCGGTCAAGGACAGAGCAGTCAAATCAATGATTGAACAAGCCGAATACAGCGGAATTCTCACATCGGACACAACCGTAATCGAGCCGACTTCGGGCAACACGGGCATAGCAATAGCGGCAATTTGCGCGGCAAAGGGCATTAAAGCGGTTATAGTTATGCCCGACAGTTTCAGCGTAGAAAGGCGTAAAATAATCGCAGCGTACGGCGCGGAAACGGTTTTAACCGACGGCAGGCTCGGAATGAGCGGTGCAATCGAAAAAGCGCGGGAATTGCAAAAAAATACGCCTAAAAGCGTAATCTTGGATCAATTCGATAACCCTGCCAATCCCGCGGCACACTATAAAACAACCGCCCCCGAAATTTGGGACGACGCGGGCGGTAAGGTCGATATTTTCGTCGCGGGCGTTGGTACGGGCGGTACTCTTTCGGGTGCGGGCAGGTATTTTAAGGAAAAGAACCCCGCAATTAAAGTAGTTGCGGTTGAACCGCAATCCTCGCCCGTTCTTTCGGGCGGTCAGTCGGGCGCGCACCAAATTCAGGGCATAGGCGCAGGCTTCGTGCCGAACACTCTTGATTTGAGCGTCGTTGACGAGGTTTTAACCGTCCCCGACGGCGCGGCAATTTATTCCGCAAAGGAATTGGCTTTAAAAGAGGGCTTGCTCGTCGGAATATCTTCGGGCGCGGCGTATTGGGCGGCAAAGGAGCTTGCCGCCCGCAACGAAAATAAAGGTAAAATTATAGTAACCGTCTTTCCCGACGGCGGCGAAAAATACCTATCTACGGAGCTGTTTTAAATACCTTTCAGCCTTGTGATAACCTCTTTCAGTTTGCGCCTTTTTATACCGTCCACGAAGGGTGCGAGGGCGTTATAAAAATTATCCAAATCGGCGTTGGTAAGCGTTCCTTCGCGCTTGCCGCGTTCGGCTTCGGAAATTATCGTACGCAAAATTTGCCCCTCGTTTTTGCCGCTCATTGCCTTGGTTAAAACCTTAGCAAGCTCAACCGTGTTGTTGTAGGCGGTTGCAGAGCCGTTCGCCGCGCCCTCGGGCGTGCCGTTAGTCGTGTTGTTCTCGGGTGGGTTTTCTGAATAACTTTTAAAATCTTTCATAAATTCTCCGCATATAATGTTATTATCAAAATATGCAGGGGAATTTTTTTATGCAACTTTTATTAATTCTTGCGCTGTTGATGTACGGAGGAAAAAGCGGTTCTAAAAATATTATCGAAGAGGTAAAGCCCGTTTTGGAAACTTTCGGCGGGGAAGAGATAAAAGAAGCTTTGAAAAGCGCGGAAGAAATTTCGGGTATGCTAACCGCCGTTAAAGGGCTTGCGGGCAGCGGCTTATTCGGTAGCGGCAAAGAGGGAGAAGCCCAACCCGCCGCACAAGGCTTTGCGGGAAACGACTTTGCAGGCAATAAGCCCGACGAATTTTTTCCGCTTGCACCTATCGCAGCAATTGCCGATAAGGAAATTACCTATTCGCTTTCCAAATACATATCAACCGCAAACTAATCAGATAAACCGTCTAAGGCAAGCTTAAAGCCGATTTTAAACCCTTTCTTGAAATACTGTAACGAAATTTCAGCGTCTCGCTCGCTTTCGTAATCCCACATTTCGTCATACTGTTTTTTCTGTTCTTCGGTAAAACTTTCATAGAGTACTTCGTAAATTTTAAACGCTTTTTCCTGAACTCTTCGCAGTTCTTTGGATATTGGTATGTTCGTGGCGTCTACGTCATCGTAAAATATTGTTTCAATAGCCGATTTCATATTTATAGATTACCACTAACAAAAGTGAGTAGTCAAGCGTTTTACTCACAAATGTGATTAAATATTTTTATGGAAAAGTTTATAGAAAGATTGAAAGAATTGCGCACAGAGAAAGGGCTATCACAGGCACAACTTGCAAAAGAAACGGGTATTAGCACGGGCGCGATAGGTTTTTGGGAAACGGGCGAACGCGTGCCTAATGCTCTTGCAATTATAACACTTGCAAAGTTTTTCGCTGTATCTACTGACTATCTTCTCGGTTTGGAAGATTAAAAATCCGCTATTGCTTTTTAGCTGACGGTATGATACAATTTAATTATGAAAATCGGTATTTCAACGGCAAGTCTTTGCAAAAGGGCAGAAACGGAGGACGCGCTCTCTTTATTAAAAGAATTGGGCGCGGAAACTTGCGAAGTTTATCTTGGAACTTTTTACGAATACCGCCCCGAGTTTGCAAAGAAATTTGCCGAACGCGCGGCGGGAGTAGAGGTGAACTCAGTACACGCTAATCCGCTGAATTTCGAGCCGCAGCTCTTTTTCCGCTCACGCCGCGACAGGGGGGACGGATTTTATTGGCTCGACCAAATTCTGCGCTCTGCTCAAATTTTCGGCGCGAAAAATTACACCTTTCACGGCTCTTTGAGAAAAGGCGGCGAAAAGGACGACTTCAGTTATATTGCCGAACGGCTGCGTGAAGTTGCCGACTTTTGCGCGCGCTACGGCGTAAATCTCTGTCTTGAAAACGTGCGTTGGGGACTGTATAACCGACCCTCGGTTTTTACGGAGCTGAAACAGCGTTGTTCGCAGCTTTCGGGCGTTTTTGATATAAAGCAGGCGAGGAAGTCGGGCTATCCCTACCAAATGTATATTAAGGATATGGCGGGCGCGATTTCGCAGGTTCATATTTCGGACGCGGACGAAAACGGCAAAACCTGTTTGCCGGGGCAAGGGGGTTACGATTTCAAAGAAGTTTTCGCAAGGCTGAAAGACGCAGGATTTGACGGCTCGGTGCTTATCAAGTGCGAAAACTTTCAGGAAACCGACGAACTTAAACGCGCAGCCGATTTTTTAAAAGAAGTAATATACAATATCCGATAACGGTTCATATAATAATGGGAGCGGGCAGCTCCCATTTTTTGTTAAAAAAATTAAAAATAAATTAATAAAAACGGTTGACATTATTGCTTTACTTTGATAATATATAAAAGCTGTCGGTTTAGACAGCGATGTTTTTCTTTTGAAAAACTGCCCTTTTTTGGGTATAGCGAAGATTGACAACTGCATAGAAGAGAAAGAAAATAAAAAGTACAAAAAGGCAATA
>CAMWIW010000035.1 GCA_947174415.1 uncultured Clostridia bacterium | reverse complement strand
CCACCGAGATCTACACACTGCATATCGTCGGCAGCGTCAGATGTGGATAAGAGACATGATTATACACGGTTTAGCCCCCACATATGCCTCAAATAACCGTGATTTTACGTTAAATTTTTATGAAATACAAGTTTTTTCAATTGACCCCAATATATGCCTTAAATAACGGCATTTTTCGCCTGTTTTACGAATACGGCTCGGCGTATTCGTCAACTATATTTTAACACCGATTTTCGGATTAGTCAATATTGGTTTTTTAATAAAAAACAATCAGCCGCCCGCACTTTTTAAAGTGCGGGCGGCTGCCCTGAATTATCAAATTATCCGTAACCCGAAAGATAATTGCGGCTTTTAAAATTTAATAAGAACCACCATTATTTCATTTAATAACCGTCTCCTTCGGGTTACGGTATGACGCCCGCTTTTACGGGATTGTCATTTATTTAAGGTCCGCCTCGGTTACGTCGTCGTAGAACCCGTCTTCGTCTTGGAGAACGGCTTTCTTTCTGCTTGCTTTAATAAGTGCAAATATTGCAATCAAAACCGCAAGCACGGTAATCACGATAAGAACTATCCACCACCGGCTCTGAATACCGCTGCCACCGTCTATTGTCGGAACTTCCGGTACTGCAATCGTAAAGTCAAAACTTTGCGCGGTAACTTTCACGTTATCGTCGTTGCCGAGCGCAAGCACAACTTCGGCGGTATAATTGCCCGCCTCGGTGGGCGCGCCGTCAAGCGCTACACCCGCCTTTTTATATACGACTTTATAAGCCGCGCCTTCTTTTACGAAAAAGCTTCCGCCCGTCGCCTCGTCGCAGTCGCCCGATATCGCCGCCACCGTTCCGTCGTCGTTCCACACTACCGCAGCCTCTGCACCAGTAATCGTCCACGAATAGCTTTCCGCTACACCCACTGCCTTATAATTCGAATTCTTCGAAACTACCGTAGCAGTAGTAACCACGCTGCCGACGTTTTTGAGCGCGCCGTTCGTGTAGTAAATTTCAAAATCGTCAGAAAGGTCGCCAAGGTCAAGAGTAGCGTTATAAATTTGCCCGTTATACGAAACGGTATCGCCTGCAACCTTGCTCCCGTCTATCAGCCAGCCCACTTCCGCAAAATCAACCTCTTGGGGAAGAATTGTAAAAGTCCTCGTAGTTGCGGTTATGTTCGTCGAAAGCTCGCGCGTGGGACAGTTAACCGTAATAAGGTAAGTGCCTGCGTCAAGCCCTGCCGTCGTCGTAATAGGCGAAGATAAAAGCACGCCGTCCTTGTAATAGCTTATTACCACGTCGTTATCGCCGCTGACTTCTATATCTACTCCTTCGGTTTCGTTAAAGGTCAGTTCAAGGTTATCATCGCTCCACACTCCGCCGTCAAAGCTGAAATTTGCAGTTGCCTCGCCGTCTACGGGAATAATATTGAACGTCTGCACGCTTGCGCCAGTAATCTGATAGTTGGCGCTTATAGCCGCGACCGTGATTATACCGTCGCCGGTCATACCGCTGATATTAAAGCTGTAAGACAAGCCTTGATTTAAGCTGTTGGGTTTGTTGTTGTCCGCACCGAGCTTGCCGTATCTGACTTCGATTGCATTCGCTACGTTTGCCTTAACGGTTACGGTAGGTATGATTTCCGCGTCTACTTTCCAACTCCAACTGTTACCCGTAATTTCGAAAGTAACGCTGACAAGCTGAGGATTGATAACGAACGTCGTAGTAACGAGGCTCGTTACCGTATAGTTTTGATTTGAGCCGAGCACACCCGCCCGCACTTGCACGATATAACCGCCCGCGTTGGGATAAGACGTTACCGTCGTCCCCAATTCGTCCAAAACGGTATAGTTTTTGATAAATATTCTTTCGTTGTTAGCGCCGATTGCATACACCTCGATATTCGGCGTATTGCCGTCGTAAGTGAATACGTTCTGCGTGAGATATATTGCCGACAGCTCGTACTTGCTTACCGTAAACTCATTTACAGCCGAAGCAAAGAAATAATTTCCCGTATTAGGCTGCACGGCGTCAACGGTTACGCGGTACTCGCCCGCGTTAATAGCGTACGCAACTTCCGTCCAATTGCCGTTCGCCGCGTCGTACCATTCCAAAGTACCGTCAAGATAAATTTTGCTTCCGCCGACTTCTATATAAGCTTTGGGAGCTTGGTCCTGCTTGTTATAAGTAACGGAGTTACCGTTCTGCACTCCCTCCCACTTCACTTCGGAGATTTCGAATTCCTTTATTAAAAGGTTTATTTCCCCTGCATAAGCGTAATTATCGTTAGATACGCCCAATACTTTTACGGGATACGTGCCCGCTTCTACTGCGTACACGAACTCGAAGATAAGATACGCTCCGCCCGCCTGATCCGCAGTGGTAAGGGCGCTCACCTTTACCTTGCCCGAAGGTATTTTTATATTTCCGTCGTAAACGAATTCGTAATTCCACTCGATATCGTTTATCGTAAGAACCTTTTTACCTATCGTCTGAACAGCGGTTGCGTTGGATATGGAATAGTTACCTGTTGCAATCCAACCGCCTTGCCCGTTCTCCACCTGAGCCTCAACGCTGACAACGTGCGTACCCGCAACGTGCCCGCTGCCCGATACTGCAAAGTTCAGCTTGCCCGCATTCATTTCCGCCGAAGCCACGGGGTCGGTAGTGGTCGCGGTTACGTTCTCGGTCGAGCCGTGCGTAAGCCCCGTGAGATGCGTATAGTCCACCGAAATAACTCTCGGGTCGATACGGCACTGCACTTCGTCGTTTGCAAGCGCGTAGTTAACTCTCGTTGCGGTGAAACGGTACACGCCCGCGTCTTTCGCAGCGTTTGCGGCAACCCACGCGCTGCCGTCCCACTTTTCAACGCTTACGCTAACGTCAATCTTTTCGCCGTCCACGATTATGTACGCGCTCGGCGTTTGGTCTGCGCCGTTATAGTTGACGACCGAGCTGAACCCTTCCCAGATAACGGTATAACTGCCCGCCGCGCTGTCGGTTATTTTGAAAGCTCTCGAAATGTTTTCGTCAAGAACGAAGTTGTCTGCGCCGCTGCCGAGCGTTACGGTCGCGGTATAGTTACCCGTTTTCCACTGACTGCCGTTTCCGCCCGTCTCAACCGCGTTGCCGCTCTCGTCCTTATAATTTAAGGTGAGAATATACGCAACGTTATTGTATCGGAACAGCGCGTAAGCCGCGGGGTCTGTGTTCGGCGCGAATTTGAAGCCTTCAGTGAAGCTCCACTCCACGTCGTTCGCCGTGATTTGCGCCTTATTAATCTTGAACGACACGCTCGCCGCGTTGCCCGCTCCGTCAATATCCGTTAAATTAAAATTGTTTTGGAACACGCCCGCAGTAACGTTCGCGGTATATTCGTCGTCGCTTGCATCGTAAGCTTCGCTTAAATCGGTAGTCAGAGCGTACGTTACGCCTTTGTAAACGAACCACGCCTCGGGCGCGTGATTTGCGCCGTTGTAGGTAAACTTGTCGCCGTCCGAAATACTCCACTCTATATCGGTTATATCAAGCGGCTTAATTGTGAAATTCGCGCTGATAGTTCCGTCCAAAAGATAGTTGGGGTTGTTAATGCCGATTACGGTTGCGGTGTGCGTGCCCGCGTCGATACCGCCGCCCGACACGAACGTTTTTACCGTATCACCCGATACTATATTTCCTCCCGAAAGAGTAATTTCAGGGGTCTGTATAGAGCCGTTATACGTATAATTACCAACAGCCGTTGCCGTAACGCCCGAAAGTGTCAACGGCGTAATTTTATAGGTATGGGTTTTCACCGACGGCAATTTATAGTTGGAAGACGTTCCCGAAATCGCGGCTTCCATAATAAAGCCCGTTTCCGAAACGTTCACCCTATCGCCGCTTTTATACGTTGCGGTAAGGGCTAACGTATCGCTGCCCAAAAGCCCCGATGCAACGCCCAATTTTACCGCCGTATCGCGATTGCCCCCCGAATATGCGAAAGTTTCCGTACCCCAATCGATTTGAACCTCGCGCGGGTTGACCGTGAAATTTATTGAACTTGCCGAAGCTAATTTGAAGTTTGTATTGTAAGTTCCCGCGGCTACGGTTGCAGTGTAAGACCCCGCGTCAACCGCGCTTGTTACTGTTGCACCGCCCTTTGTCAGAGTTACGGGCAAGCTGTACACCTGACCGTTAGATGCCGTGAACGAAGCCGTAGGCGCGTGGTTTTGAGTATCGTACTCAAAGCCCGAATTGTTTGTTATGCTCCAATTTACAGCCGAAATATTCTGCGGAGCTACCACTATCGTTCCTTGCGTAGAAACGTTGGAAGCAAATGCGTAGTTATTGCTCGGGCATAAAATCTGATAGCCGAACATACCTACGTTGACGTTGTCGCCCGTAATTACCACAGGTAGCGAAACGCTTCCCGAAGCCGTTGTTCCTGTTGCCGTCAGACTTATCGGCGAACCCGTATAAACGGGGTCGTCCGTTCCCCCTGCTTCTCCTCCGTATGCTATTTGTGTAATTTGTAACGGGGTAATTTGGAAAGGCAGATACACAGGTCCTACCGTTCCGTCCTCCCAACATTCGCCCGTAAACGTAGTTACTTCAATCATATAAGTACCGACCGGTGTATTTGCGGGTACGGTTATAGTCGTTGCAGACAGCGACCAACCGGCAGGAACGGTACAGTTATAGCTTGAAGGACCGAATGGTGCGGGAATAGTTATTGCCGATTTAGAAAACACAGCCGTGGTCGGGTTTATCGTAGGTTTTTCAACAAACAGCCCTGCTTTGGAAGCCGCCGCCTTCAAATTCAGGTGAAGCGCGGGACGAACAACGTAATTATTATTTACAGTGTAGAAGTTGGTGGAACTAGAAGAAAGAATCAAGTACGCTCGGCTGGAATCATTGCTTAAGCCGGAACGCAACCAACAGGAAGTTCCGTTACTCATAGCCGTTGTGGAAATATTCCACAAACCTACCCTATTTGACGCACCGGTTTCAGTTATACTAGGAAGCCAAAGTTTATCGTACTGCCAATCATTGTAACCTGACTTGTGGCAAATATAATGGTTGATGTCGGGCCAACTCTCACTGCTTGGCTTACCGTATGCTTCATTAAGATAGTTATAACCACTAGTTATTGTATGAGTTTCCGTTTCCTGATAAGTAACCTGCGATGGAGTATCTATGTAATTACCGTATTGAGTTATAAACGTTTTCCATGTAGCGGATTGTGCACCCAAAGCAAGCGTTACGTCATTTGTGGAAATACCTCCGCCCCTTGCAGACTTAGCATAAGGCGAGCCTGTAAGATAACTTCTGACAAAACTCGTACCGTACATATTTGATGGATAATCCCAATCGTAGGACGACGAATTGTACCAGTTATTCCACTGTTGAGTATCCGAACTTTCAGCAAGCCAAAGGGTTGCGATTACGTCGCCGCCCTTCGTTTCGGAAGCGTAAACAACGTTCCAAGTTTGCCCGCCAAGCGTTACCTGTGCGTCTATTTCCGTACCTGTTCTTGCGTGGTCGGTATCCTTATCCATATAAGCTTTAAGTTCGTTATAAGACTTAGCAGTAGTGCTGCCCATAATTTTGCCCATAAGTCCTGCAAGAGCAGAGCCGGTAAAGTTGCCGCTTGTACCTAACGAATACGAAGTACCCGTTGCGGTTGCGCTTGCAGTTTCGACTCCTGCGCCCAAGCCGCCGAATAGCCCCGTAATCGCCGCAACGACTGCGCAAAGCACGGTGGCAATCAGCGCTAAAAGCGTATAAAATTTGCTTTTACCTTTTTTTAAAATTTTCATATATCAATTCCTCCGTAAATAAGAGTTTTTTAATATCAGCGTATTTGCCCCGTTGTGATAATACACAAAAGGGCATATTTCCGCGGTTCGGGGCGGAATATGCCGCAACTAACGGCATTTTTGTATCTTAGAAAAAATACACCTATTAACATAATAGGTGTATTTTTTGGGGCGTTTTTGGCAGTTTTTTCCGCTTTTCGCATATATTAGGTTAAAGAAAATTTTTTAAAAACCCCTACATATGCTTGACTTAACGGTTTTTTAGTGATACTATACAGTCAG
>CAMWIW010000034.1 GCA_947174415.1 uncultured Clostridia bacterium | reverse complement strand
CAAGAACAAAAAAAGCCGCGAAAGTGCGGCATATTCCGCCCCGAACCGCGGAAATATGCCCTTTTGTGTATTATCACAACGGGGCAAAACGCAGAAATTAAAAAAACTCTTTAAAAGGAGGAAATAAAAAATATGAAAAGGAAATTAAATGCAAGAACTATAACGCTTATTTCGCTGATTGCTGCCCTAATATGTGCCGTTTTAGCGGGTTTTGCGCTTATTGACCTGTTCAATGTAAACTCAGGAGACAGATCCAATTCAATTGAAACAGATGCTTATATAGCGTCTCCTGAAAAAAATGTTACAGCTACAGCTGTAGCGCCTACAGTTATAGACGGACTAAATTATGATGACGACGATTATTCTTATTGGATAGAGTACTATGAAAGAGTTAAGTTGAATGGAGTTGTTGTAAATGAAACCATTGCACTATGGTTCAAAGCTGACAAAACTTCATATCCTGTAGAGTGGTTTATTGAGGGGGTCGATTATAAAATTACCGTTGCAAACACGGATTACTCATATATTCAAGTGGTTCCATTAGAAGCCGGCGATATGAGAATTTATGCACGAAATACGTATGGGGAAACAAATGATGTGAGAATAACCATATATGCTTCAATTCAAGGTCCCGTTACAATTATGGGTGATTACAGTTATTGGGTTGGGTATAGTTCCGGTGTTATGCAACCTGGGGAAACTCAAACTTTATATGCTTATACTAATAACAGTAGTATTACTGCTTCTAGAATTAAATGGGATATAAGTGGATATTTTACAATTGTTTCTGGTGGTAATGGAAGTTTTAGTGTTACAATAAGAGCAACTGACGTTGGTCTGATAAGTTTTTTTGCGGATTTTGGTCCGGCCGAAACAGATACGAGTTATATTAGGTCAACCTATAATTTTGTAGGTGGAGCAGTTTGGGATACCGGTAGTAGACAGATGTATTGGCAGGAAAGTGAGTCCCAAACTATGAAAGTAGGTGAAACGCAAACTATTTATTATTATACTACAGATATGACGATAAATGAATCTGCTATTATGTGGACTAAAAGTTTTGCAAACGTAAAACTATTAGCTGGCGGCGACGGTTTCAATTATCTTACTTTTGAAGCGGTCAAGGTAGGGACGGTAAGTGCATATGAGATTAATTGTGCGCCAACCGAAACAGACAGTATAACAATAAGAATTGAGAAAGGCGATTATGATATGTCGAACGTTAGTTGGGATTACAGTTCGGCGTTTACATACGACGGCAATACAAAAACGGTTAGTTTAACCGGATTGCCTGAAGGGGTAACTGCAAATTACTCAAATAACAGTAAATCGGCAGCCGGCACTTATACGGCAAGCGTAAGTTCATGGAACTATGACAGCACAAATTATAATGAACCTTCTTCGGTTAACAATCTAAGTTGGACTATCAACCGCGCAAGTATAAACGCGCCTACCTTAAATAAAACAAGCGTAACTTATTCGCAAAGTTCGCAAACATTTACAATAAGTTCGGTATCTTATATGACGGTAACTTTGCCGTCGGGTTGGTCAAGGAGCGGAACGACGGTAACAATCCCCGGTGGAACTTCGGTCGGCAGTTATAATATTTCGGTAACGCCTGATAGCAACCATCAATGGTCAAGCGGTTCAAGCACTACAAGCGCAAGAACGCTATCGATATCAATAAACCGCGCGGGGATATCGCAACCTACACTGTCTGCGTCAAGCGTAACTTATTCGCAGAGTTCGCAAACGTTTACAATAAGTTCGGTTTCTTATATGACGGTAACGCTCCCGTCGGGTTGGTCAAGGAGCGGAACGACGATAACAATCCCCGGTGGAACTTCGGTCGGCAGTTATAATATTTCGGTAACGCCTGATAGCAACCATCAATGGTCAAGCGGTTCAAGCACTACAAGCGCAAGAACGCTATCTATATCGATAACCGCAGCGTCGGTATCTTCGGCAACGATAAATTTAAGCCAAACTTCGTTGGTCTATACAAGCGGAGAACTAAAACCTACGGTTACGTCGGTAACGATAGGTTCAACAACCGTGCCGTCAAGTGATTATACAATATCTTACTCAAATAACATAATCGTAGGCACGGCAACGGTAACAATAACGGCAAAGAACAACTATACGGGCACTTGCTCAACGACGTTTACCATAACGAAAGCCACGCCGACGGCGAACCCTACGGTATCGGCGGGAACGTACGTAGCGGGCAATCCGTTGTCAACGGTCGGAATAACGGGCACGGGCAGTGTATCGGGCACGTTCTATTGGACAGACCCGTCAACGCTGTTAACCTTGGGCAGTGCAAGCTACGAATGGACGTTCGAGCCGGCAGATACGCATAACTATAACAACGTAACGGGCAAAGCAACCGTAGCGGCAGTCGGAATGGACTATATAACGGTAACGGGCGCAAAGGTCAAGTATAAGGCGTACGAATCGTTTACGCAGACGGGAATGGTAGTAAACGCCGTAGCGGGAAGCACGTCGAGACCCGTAACGGGCTATACTTTGGAAATACCGTACACGCAGGACGGCAGGAATTATTTCTTAGTATCGGACAGCGGTTGTGAAATAACGGTAACGTATAGCGAAGGCGGAAAGACAGCAACAACAACGATAGTAATCACGGTAGAAAAAGCCGATTACGACATGACGGGCGTAAGTATGCCCGATACGACCGTAACGTACGACGGTAACGCCCATAGCGTAACGTATACGGGCGAGCTTCCAACAGGTGTACACTTTAACAGGTATACCTACGACGGCACAGCGGTAACGGGCGTAACAAATGCGGGCACGTATACGGTAGCGGTGCAGTTTACAATAGACGACGGAGACAATTATAACGTCCCCGAGCTTAGTGCAACGCTAATAATCAACAAGGCAACGCCTACGGCGACGGCAAACATCTTGAGCGGAACGTATTACGTGGGCGACGTGCTCAGCGGCGTAACGATATCGGTCGGCACGAGCAGCGTAGGCGGAACAATCTCCTGGACTAACGGCAGCGGGACTATAACGGGCTTAGCGGACAGTTACGGCTGGACGTTCGTGCCCGTGGATACGGACAACTACAATAACGTAACGGGCGTAGCGCAGGTAAACGCCTATTATAAGCTGACGGGCATAACGGTAAGCGGCGCAAAGACGACGTACAAAGCCCACGAAAGCTTCGATACAACGGGCATGGTGGTAACGGCAAGCTATGCGGTAGGTCAGGGCGCAACGGCAGTAACGGGCTATACGGTAAGTTATCCAACGGCAGGCGCAACGGAGTTCGTAATCAGCGACGACGGCAAGAGCATGACGGTAACGTACACCGAAAACGGCAAGACGGCAACGGCGCAGATAACGATAACGATAATAGCGAACGAGTACGATATGACGGGCGTCGTAATGACGGATATAACGGTAACGTACGACGGACAGATACATAGCATAACTTATACGGGCAGCTTGCCCGATGGCGTAACCGTAACGGGCTATACGTATAACGGCACGTCAGGCACGGGCGCAAGCAACGCAGGCACGTACGAGGTAAAAGCGGTAATAGTAATATCCGACCCTGATAACTACAAGCTTCCCGAGCTAAAAGCAACGCTTATAATCAACAAAGCGCAGGGCGTAATAGACGTAACGGGCGTAAAGACGAACTACGTGTATACGGGATCGTTGCAGACGGTAGACAGCGGCGCAACCGTAGACAATAGCGAGCAGACAATCGTCTATACAAACAATACCTTTACGACGGTAGCGGACGGTAACGGCTTGGTAGTAAGTATAACGGTAGCGGAGAGTGATAACTATCTCGGCGCAACTGAAACGGTAACGCTGACGGTAAGCAAAGCGACGCCGACCTTGGACGTAACGGGCGTGAAGACGGACTACGTGTATACGGGTTCGTTGCAGACGGTAGACAGCGGCGCAACCGTAGACAATAGCGAGCAGACAATCGTCTATACAAACAATACCTTTACGACGGTAGCGGACGGCGACGGATTGGTGGTAAGTATAACGGTAGCGGAGAGTGCAAACTACTTCGGGGACAGCAAGACGGTAACGCTGACGGTAGACAAAGCGACGGTAGAGAACAGCGTAACGTTCACGGATAAGACTGTAACGTACGACGGAGCAGTGCACAGTCTGACGATAGACGGCACGCTGGCGAACGATATAACGGTAAGCTATACATACAACGGCGCGGCGTTCAACGGCGCAACGGACGTAGCGAGCTATGAAGTAACGGTGCATTTCGAGTGTACATCGGGTAACTATTACGACCCTACGGACATGACGGCAACGCTGACGATAACGGCGTACGAAGTAGCGGCGAGCGAAGTGAGCGGTATAGACGCGGAATACGCATACCAGGGCGAGGCGTGGAAGCCCGACCCCGAAGTAACGGTAACGCTTGCAAGCGGTAGCGTGAAGCTCGAAGATTATAAGGTAGAGTATTCGACTGAAGACTATACCGCCGGCACGGAAGTAACGGTAACGGTAACGTTTAACGGTAACTATGCGGGCACGGTAACGAAGGTGTTCACAATCATCAAAGCTGAGATAGAGCTTGAATGGAGCGGTAGCGGGTACACGTATAACGGCATGCGTCAGGGCGTAACAGTGAACGGCATAAAGGGGTTAGCGACAAGCGACGCGGGCTTGTACGTGCCTACGGTAAAGTATACGGGCAGAAGCACGACGTCATACGCGGAAAGCGAGTTAAGACCCATAAACGCAGGACTGTATACGGCGACGGTAACGATATCGGACAGTCTGTTCGATAATTACGAATTCAGCGCGGCGAACGTGTTAACCAAGCAGTTTGAAATCAAGAAAGCAGACGTAGAAGTAACGGTAGACTTTAAAACGTCCTTACCGAGTACATTATACGCGGGCGGCGGATTGCCCGAAATAGAAGTAAAGGGCAATGCAACGTCGGGCAGTTTAAGAGTAACGGGCGAAGTAAGCTGGCAGCAAGACCCGCCAGCGCTCGATTTGGGCACGAACGATTACGTGTGGATATTCACGCCCGACGACGGCGACAATTTCAACGTGAAGATAGGCGTAATAAGTTTAACGTCAAAGCAGGCGGAAATAGCCGAGCTGACGGTAGAATGGCGAACGGATATCGTAGTGCCCGAAATCTACACCTCAACGACGTTGACGGAGGTAAGGGAATACTTAGTAGTCAAGGGCGAGCTTGAAGGAAATCAAGGATACGTAGAGATAGTAGGATATACGATAACGGGCAGTTGGGGCACGACGCCGAACCCCGACGCAGATAAAGCGGGCACGTATTTCTATACGGTATCGTTCAACGGTAAAAAAGCAACGCTTTCTAACGTAGTGTATAACGCGATATTGATAATAGACCTGAGAGTGGAGGCAGCAACGCCGAACGGGATAACGAAGAGCTACAACGGATTAGACGAGTTCGACAGAAGCAGTATCAAAGTAACGGTAATCTATAACGACGGCACGGAACAGGCGGTAGAGGATTATAAGGTAATCTATGCCGACGGGCACGACGAGCTATGGGCGGGAGATAAGGAAGTAATAATCTCGTACAATAACGGCTCGCTCGAAGAGGATATGCAGCGCGTGATAGACGGACTTACGGTAAAGATAAACACGTACGATACGACCGAAATCACGGTAGAAAACCGAGTAACCGACTATGACGGCAGCGTAAAGAGCTATGCAATAAAGGGCGAGTTCACGATAGGCAGCGTAAGTTATACGTACGCGCGCCAGGCCGAGGACGGAGAATGGCAGACAGTCTCCGCGTCGAGCGTTAAGAACGCGGGCACGTACAGGGTAACGGTTAAGTTCACGCTCGAAGAAGGCAAGTATGCGGCGAACTATGAAGAGGTGCAAAGCGTACAGGTGAATTTTGTAATCAACAAAGTAGACTATGCGGGCGTGGACGATATCGGGTTTAAGGTAACGAGCGCGGACTACGACTTCGGAAATTCGGTAGCGGATAAAATGACGGTAGAGAACGTGCCCGAGGACGTAAGCGTTACGTATGAGTACAAAGACGCGGACGGGAATATTCTCAGCGCGGACGAGGTGGTTAATGCTGGCGAATACACGGTAACGGTAAAATTCGCGGTAGACGAAAACCACTATGCGATAGCGCCGATAACGGTAAGCTTCACTATAAATAAAATCAAGCCAGAGATAAATCCTACGGTAGGGGGAAGCTTATCACAGGGCACGCTGTTGTATCAGTTGACGTTTATGGCAGACGACGGAGATACGCAGGGCACGTTTGCGTGGGTGAACGACGAGCAGGAGCTGAAAGCGGGAATAAACAGATGTTATTACACGTTCACGCCCGAGGATACGGTTAACTACGAAACGGTAAGAGGGTATATCGATCTGAACGTAGGCGCTATAACCGAAGAGACGGGTAGCGGTACGGTATCGTCGGGAATGATAACCGCGGTTGCGATATGTCTTGCGCTGTCTACGTTGATTGCGCTTATCGCGCTGATAGTAGCGTTAAAGAAACCCAAGACGGTAAATTCGGATGCAGACGGGTTCTACGACGACGTAACCGAGGCGGACCTTAAATAAATGACAATCCCGTAAAAGCGGGCGTCATACCGTAACCCGAAGGAGACGGTTATTAAATGAAATAATGGTGGTTCTTATTAAATTTTAAAAGCCGCGATTATCTTTCGGGTTACGGATAATTTGAAAAATTACAGTATTTGCAAAACAGCAAAAAAATAACCCCGACGGTAAAAAACCGTATGGGGTTTTGCGCTTTTTAAGGCCAAAAAAAAGTTCACCTATTAACATATTAGGTGAACTTTTTCTGACTGTATAGTATCACTAAAAAACCGTTAAGTCAAGCATATGTAGGGGTTTTT
>CAMWIW010000033.1 GCA_947174415.1 uncultured Clostridia bacterium | reverse complement strand
GGCGTATTTGCTTTATCAGGTAGATGCGTTGTCGGGTGCAAATCCCGTCTTCTGCACCACTAATAACGTAAGTTGAACAAAATTCAGCTTGCGTTATTTTTTATTATGAAAACATAGCTGTTACGCTTGACAAGCTTTCCTCAATCTGTTATATTCATTGAGTAATTACTCAATGAATTAAATTGACGAGGTTAAAATGAAACGGGCGGAACAAAAAGAAAAAAGACGGCAAGAAATTCTTGCCGCAGGGTTAGACTTATTTATTCGCAAAGGCTACGCCGCCACAAGGACGGCGGATGTAGCAAACGCCGTGGGCATGAGCGAGGGATTGCTTTTCCATTATTTCGAAACAAAAGAAAAACTGTATCTTGCGCTATTGCAAACGGCGGCGAACGGCAAAGACAACGTTTTTGAATTAAAAGGGCTATCCCCCATCAAGTTTTTTGAAGAAACGGCGAAAACAATTTTAAATTATATTGCGAAAGAGCCGTTTGCGGCGAAATTGTTCGTTCTAATGAATAGGGCGCAATACGAAGCGGCTTTATCGGAACAAGTAAAAGAATATTTAATGCGCCGTAAAGATATCGACTATTCCGTAAATCTTATTCAAGAGGGGCAAAAAGACGGAAGCATACGCGCGGGCGACCCCGTTGCCTTGGCAACAGCGTTTTTTATGGCTATTCAAGGTATAGCGGAACATATTGCAAGACACCCCGAACTTCCCGTACCGAACCCCGAATGGATTGTAGATATTATAAGGAATAAATAATGATTATCACGGATAACTGCAACAAAAAGACCCTTCCCTTTCTACTGCCTATTCGTTGTATAATATTTTTAGCGGTATTTTTCTTAACAGCAGTAATTTCAAAGCTGCAATATACCGATATAAGTAAATGGTGGACATCGATAGCGATTGGTTGCAATGCCGTAACGCTTGCAATTTTATACATATTCTGTCGCAGAAGAGGTTTGACTTATAAAAAATTAATCAACTACGAAAAAGGCAAAACCAAAATTTCCACCGCTGTTTTAATTGTTGTTGTAACGGTAGTTGCGGGAATGTGCGGGCTGTATCTTTCAGGCTTGATTTGTTACGGCGCTTTTCCGTATCTTGATAAAACCATGGTTGAGCCTATCCCTTTATGGCTTGCAATAATCGTATTGCTGTTGCTTCCCCTATCCACCACTCTTGCGGAAGACGGTTTGTATTTGGGTTACGCGATAAATTCCGCTACAAGTAACCAACGGGTCAACGTTTCGCTTGCTGCGTTTTTCTACGCCTTGCAACACAGTTTTATTCCTTTTTTGCCCGACGGAATATTTATCTTATATAGGTTTTTATCCTTTTTACCCCTTACAGTTATGATTTGTTTTTGGTATGGAAAAAACAGAAACCCGTTGCCGTTTATGATAGGTCATTTCATTTTGAATATTGCGACGGCGGTACAAATATTGATAATGACCGTTTACCCCGATTTTTTTAATTCGCTATAAAAGCTGTTGTAAGCTTTTCAAAAAAAGCTCTGCGCATTTCGGGAACACCTGATATTTTTTCCAAGCGATATCGAGGTGAGAGATAAGCTCAGGATAAAGCGGGCGGAAACAAAGATTTCTGTTGCCGCTTGTATCGATGATTTTATCCAAGCCGACCGCATATCCTACCCCTTCTTCCACCAAAATCGACGCATTGTACAAAAGATTATAAGTTGCCACTATATCGAGTTCTTCTGACGGCTTACGAAACCAATCCGTTATAATACTTTTCCCCAACGAATGTTTGGAACGGATAAGCGGCTTATCCCATAAATCCTCGGGTATGATATATTCCTTTTCGGCAAGCGGGCTGTCTTTGCGCATAAGCACGCCCCAGACGTCGTACAGCGGCAAACGAATACAGTCATATTTTGACAGGTCTGCGGGTTCTATGAAAATTCCGAAATCTAAAAGCCCTTTATCCAACTTTTCGGAAACTGCAACCATATCTCCGCTGAACAAATGAAATTTAACCTTCGGATATTCCTTACGGACGGCGTTTGCAGCTTTTGCGATAAGCCCCATAACGTAACTTTCCCCGCCGCCGATATAAATATCTCCGCTTATATCGGTTATAGGCGTGTTCAGTTCGGCTTCCGTCTGATTGTATAACTCAATAATTTCTTCCGCACGCTTACGAAGTAACTGCCCCGCTTCCGTAAGCGTGATTTTTCTTGTGCCGCGAATAAAGAGTTGTTGCCCTACTTCCTTTTCGAGATTTTGCATTTGCCGTGATAAATTAGGCTGGGTAACGAATAAGCTCGAAGCCGCTTTCGATATGCTTTGCTCTCTTGCAACCGCCAGAAAATATTTTAATTCCCTTAATTCCATATCACAAAGTATATCATAACTACATATGCCTGTCAATTATGGATAAAGTATAAAATATAAGCATTTGACATATAAGCCTACTACAAATAAAATATCAGTGCGGAGGCTGTTTATGAATACGTCAGAGTTCAAGGAGCAAATGAAAAAACAACCGTATATAGTAGCTAATTCCGAAATGCATTTACATATGCACGAGATGGCTCAACGGGCAAGAAAAATAACCGTCGAAATGAATAAAGAATACCTCACTCCCGATGAAATACGCAAGCTGTTTTCCACTCTTACGGGGCAAGACGTTGACGAGAGCTTCGGGCTGTTCCCGCCGTTCAACGCCGACTACGGACGAAATATAACCGTTGGCAAAAACGTGTTTATAAATTCGGGTTGCTGTTTTCAAGATCAAGGCGGTATAGAAATAGGAGATAACGTGCTTATAGGTCAGCAAGTCGTTATTGCAACGATAAATCACGACTTTAATCCGCGCAAGAGGGCTAATATGTTTCCCGCACCCGTAAAAATCGGTAACGGCGTTTGGGTAGGGGCACACGCTACTATTCTGTCGGGCGTTACGATAGGAGATAATTCGATAGTTGCGGCAGGCGCGGTTGTAACTAAGGACGTTCCCGAAAACGTAGTCGTTGCGGGAGTTCCCGCTAAGATAGTAAAGCAATTAGAGGTAACGGAATGAAAGTATTGATGTTTAACGGCAGTCCGAGAACGAACGGCTGTACTTTTACTGCTCTTGCCGAGATTGCGCAAGTACTCAATGCACACGGCATAGAAACGGAAATATTGCAAATCGGCAATAAACCCGTGCAGGACTGTATCGGCTGTAACGGTTGCGCCGAAAAGGGCAAATGTGTATTTAATAACGACTGCGTAAACGAGTGGATAGAAAAAGCAAAATCGGCAGACGGTTTCGTATTCGGTACACCCGTATATTACGCCCACCCTTCCGGTCGAATTTTATCGGCTATGGACAGACTTTTTTATGCGGGCGGTAACAGCTTCGAGCATAAGCCCGCCGCAGTTATCGCATCTGCGAGGCGCGCCGGCACTACGGCAACCCTCGATACGATAAGTAAGCACTTGGGTATTGCGCAAATGCCCGTCGTATCTTCCACCTATTGGAATATAGTTCACGGCAATTCGCCCGAAGAAACAAAGCAAGATTCAGAGGGTATGCAGACAATGCGCAATATCGGCGTAAACATGGCTTGGATATTGAAATGTATTCAGGCAGGCAAACAGTCGGGGATTACCGTGCCGCAAACCGATAAGTCGGCTTGGACTAATTTTATAAGATAAAAAATATTAAGGAGTTTTTATTATGGAAAAATTGAACTTGACAAAAGAATGGGATAAAGTTTTCGCGAAAAGCGATAAAGTATTGCACGATAAAATTACGTTTCATAACCGTTACGGAATTACGCTTGCGGCGGATTTGTATAAGCCGAAAAATTCAAAAGGCAGACTTCCCGCCATTGCGGTCTGCGGTCCGTTCGGCGCAGTAAAGGAACAGGCGTCGGGACTTTATGCACAAACTATGGCAGAACACGGATTTTTGACGGTTGCCTTCGACCCGTCGTTTACGGGAGAAAGCGGCGGGCAGCCGAGATACGTTGCTTCGCCCGATATAAACACCGAGGATTTCTGCGCGGCGGTTGATTATCTTTCTTGCCGTGATGACGTAGACCCCGATAAAATCGGCATTATCGGTATTTGCGGTTGGGGCGGTATGGCAATCAACGCGGCGGCTATGGACACGCGGATTAAAGTAACCGTTGCTTCGACTATGTACGATATGACAAGAGTAAACGCAAAAGGTTACTTTGACGCTGCGGACAGCGAAGAAGCCCGCTATAACACGAAAAATGCGTTGAACACGCAACGCATTCTCGATTATAAAAACGGTAAATATGAATTGGGCGGCGGCGTGGTTGATCCCCTTCCCGCAGACGCACCGTTCTTCGTAAAAGACTATTACGATTATTACAAGACAAAACGCGGGTATCATATTCGTTCACTTAACTCGAACGGCGGTTGGAACAAAACTTCCGCTCTTTCCTTTATCAATATGCCGATACTCGCTTACAGTAACGAAATCAAAAGCGCCGTGCTTATAATGCACGGCGAAAAGGCACACTCTTGCTATTTTAGTAAAGACGCGTTCAAGAACTTAAAAGGCAATAATAAAGAACTGCTGATTATTCCGAACGCCGTGCATACCGATTTGTACGACAAGACGGACGTTATTCCTTTTGATAAGTTGGAAGATTTCTTTAAAAGGAATTTTGCTTCGGAGTAATATATGAAGAAACTCTTGGTGGGCGCGGCGGACTTTACGAAAGTTTCGCTGCGCCCGTTTTTTTAGCCGCTTCCGCCACGGCTTCGGCAACACAGTCGTGTGCCGTCTTGTCATAGGCGTAGGGCAAAATGTAATCGCAAGACAGCTCTTTGGCGGTTACGCAGTTTGCGATACCGTGCGCCGCCGCAATCATCATTTCGGTATTTACGGTTGTTGCGCGGACGTCGAGCGCGCCGCGGAAAAGTCCGGGGAAAACCAGAACGTTGTTAATCTGGTTAGAATATTCGGACGAGCCCGTTCCGACGATAAACGCCCCCGCTTCCTTTGCGTCTGCGGGATTGATTTCGGGTACGGGGTTTGCGCAGGTGAAAAGTATAGGTTTAGCCGCCATAGATTTTACCATATCTTTCGTAATGCAGTTAGGTCCTGATACTCCGATAAGCACGTCCGCCCCTTTCATTGCGTCTTTTAAAGTGCCCGTAAGACGGGTGCGGTTCGTTAATTTTGCAATCTCCTTCTGCGCGGGATTGAGCCATTCCGCACCTTCGCAGATTACGCCCTTTAAGTCGCACATCGTTAAATCTTTAACGCCGAACAGCATTAAGAATTTTGCAATGGCTATACCCGCCGCGCCCGCGCCGTTTATGACGACTTTTATCTCTTCCTTCTTCTTGCCTGCAAGTTTTAAAGAGTTTATGAGCGCGGCCGTCATTACTATCGCAGTGCCGTGCTGGTCGTCGTGGAACACGGGGATTTCGAGTTCTTCTTTGAGTCTTGTTTCTATTTCGAAACAGCGGGGAGCGGAAATATCTTCGAGGTTGATACCGCCGAACGAGCCCGAAATTATCTTTACGGTTTTAATAATCTCTTCGGCGTCCTTCGTCTTTAAGCATATCGGGAACGCGTCCACACCGCCGTAAGCCTTAAACAAGGCGCACTTGCCTTCCATTACGGGCATACCCGCTTCCGGACCTATATCGCCCAAACCCAAAATAGCCGTACCGTCCGTTATGACTGCGACGGTATTCCAACGGCGGGTAAGCTCGAACGACTTTTCTATATCGTCTTTTATAGCAAGGCAGGGCTCGGCAACGCCCGGTGTGTAGGCAAGAGACAATGCCTCCCTCCCGTCAGTTGGAACGCGGCAAACGGTTTCGATTTTGCCTTTCCATTCGGCGTGCTTTTTCAAAGATTCTTCTCTGTAATTCATTTCATACTCCTCAAAGATTGCTGACTTTTGAATAGTTTTTTCTTGATAACACTTTACATTATACATCAGTTTTAATATAATGTAAAATGTTATGGAAAACGAAAACAAAAATTTAAACGAGCCCGCCGAGGAAGAAGCAGCCGCATCTGCGACAGCGGTTTTAACCTCGGACGGCGAGGAAAGCACGAACGAAGACGCGGTATCCGCCACGGAAGATACGCCGAAGAAACTTACAAAGAAACAGCAGTTTATACAGATTTTGAAATTTACTGGGTTTTCGATTTCGGCAGGGGTAATTCAACTCGTATCGTTCGGCGTTTTATACGATTGGACGAGCCTGCTGCCCTGGTGGCCCGCTTACCTTATAAGCGTAATTTTGTCGGTAATATGGAACTTTACGTTCAACCGCAAATTCACTTTCGCGGCGGCGAATAACGTACCGCTTGCAATGGGACTTGTCATAGTTTACTACTGCGCGTTTATTCCTCTTTCCGTTTTCGGCGGGGACGCGATTGCGGCACAACTGCCTCCCGAGCTCGGTATGTTGGTTACCTTTATGATGATGCTCGTTAACTTTGTTACGGAATTTATTTGGGACAAGCTGATTGTTTTCAATCAAAAAGTTACCGATAAACTTTTGGGACTGTTTAAAAAGAACAAATAAAAATTAAAAGCGCGGTGCTGTTCAGGCATCGCGCTTTATTTTATAAAGTTCCGTCGGAGCAACGCACCGTATAGTTGCCTTCCGCACTATTTATAACTCTATTCCACTCCTCCGTTGTTCCGTCGAAAATTATCTCGGTCAGTTCGGCGCACTCTGCAAACGCCCACTCCGCTATTTCCTTAATTCCTACGGAAAGCAAAACTCGGTTGAGACTGACACAGTCCGAAAATGCATAGTAGTCTATTCGCTCCACGCTTGCGGGAACGGCTATTTTCGTCAACGAGCGGCAAGAGCCGAAAACAAGCATATTCAGTGCTTTAAGATTTTGGGAAAGAACCGCCGTTTTTAAATTGACGCATCTTTCGAACGCGCAGATTCCAAGCTCCGTAACGCCGTTTCCCAAGTCAACCTGTTCGAGATTGGAACAATCCCCGAACGCGGACGCACCTATTTCTTTGACGGTGTCGGACACGATAAGACCTTTTATCCCGTCGCAGCCCGAGAAAGCGTAATCGTCGATTTGTACTACGGGCTTGCCTTTGTAGCTTTCGGGAATACGGATATATTCCGCAAGGCAATCTCCCACACCCGAAACGGCGTATCCTTCGCCTAAATCCCTGAATTCCAAATCCATGCTTTCTTGCCATTCCCCGCACGAAATACACAACCCGTTTACAAACTTATGGTCGGCAATTCCGATTACGGTCTGTTCTGTGAAAACCGCGCCGCACTCGCTGCAATGACTTCCCTCTGTAAGCCCCGTATGCGTACAAGTCGCCTCGATTGCCGCGTCCGTTACGGTCGTATGTCCGTTGGGGGATAAAACAATTCCGCTTCCCGAAATTTCGTTTCGACAGTCGGCGTCAGAAAAATATTTATTGCAGTCCGCACAATGCCAATACTCGGTATTGCCCGCTTCGGTGCAAGTCGGCGCGGAGTATTCTGTGTGGACTGCCGAGTGAACGTGAGACGGTTTTAAAGTTGCGTCGGTATCGGGATCTTCCCAAACATCCGGCTCTTCCTCCTCGGGTTCACCGCCGCTTTCCTGTTCGTCGTCTCTTTCTTCGTCGGTCTTATCGACACTCACTTCGGGATTGATAACTTCCACTGCTTCGCTTTCGGATGCGCACGCGGTTAAAAGGCATAACGCGCATAAGAAAACAACAAGCGGAATTATCGCCGCCAAGAACTTTCCCCTCTTCATACATACTCCTTTTTTTCCTCAAATAAAAAAATCAGCCGTAAAGGCCGAAAACCTTTTACGGATGAAAAAATTATACGATAATTCAGAGTACAAATCAATGCATTTTAACGCCGTTTCGACAAAAAACGACAATTATTTAAAACCGTCTTTATTTCTGCAAGAAAAAAGCCCCTCGACGGGGCTGATTGGAGGCGCCACCCAGATTTGAACTGGGGAATCAGGGTTTTGCAGACCCTTGCCTTACCGCTTGGCTATGACGCCTTATAAAAAAACAGCGCGGCTTTATGTGGAGCGGGAGACGAGATTCGAACCCGCGACATTCACCTTGGCAAGGTGACGCTCTACCACTGAGCCACTCCCGCATAATTGCCGCACTATTTCGTTGGTGGGAGCTACAGGGCTCGAACCTGTGACCCACTGCTTGTAGGGCAGTTGCTCTCCCAACTGAGCTAAGCTCCC
>CAMWIW010000032.1 GCA_947174415.1 uncultured Clostridia bacterium | reverse complement strand
GATTCTGCATTTAAATTTAAGTTTCCGTTTTTACAAAGCCGAGCCTTTGGTATGCTTTTCTCATTCTCCACCCGCAATCGAATCTGAAACTCGCCCAAGGAAGAACGTTTCTTCTCGCACATATTATGACAGACAGCAGACAAAAAATCAAGCGATTAATTTTGTTTTTTATTGACAAATTAAGTAAAAAGAATTAAAGTTTTACTGTATGATTTACACAGTAACGTTTAATCCTTCTTTGGATTACTACGTACAAGTGAATAATATTAAAAGCGGATTAGTTAACCGCACCTCCGCCGAACGGCTTGCCGTGGGCGGCAAGGGGCTCAATGTTTCGCTTGCCTTGAAAGAGTTAGGCGAAGAGACTTTCGCCTTAGGCTTCGTTGCGGGGTTCACCGGAAAATACATTCGCGACAAGGTTACCGAGCTTGGACTTAATTTTAACTTTATCGAAGTCGGCGGTCAGAGCCGCATTAACGTAAAAATCAAAAGCAATACCGAAACCGATATCAACGGCACGGGTGCGAAAGTTACAGCAAACGACGTAGGAAAATTGGTAAGAAAGCTTAAAACCCTTTTAAAAGAGGGTGATTGGCTTGTGGTTTGCGGGAGCGTACCTTCCACCCTCGACTTTACTGCGTATGCCGATTTGTTTAAAAAATTAAAAATGATTAAAGGCGTGAACGTTGTCGTTGACGCATGCGGACAGCTACTTACGGAGACCTTAAAATACCGCCCCTTTCTTATCAAACCCAACGTATTCGAAATGTGCGAAATTTTCGGATTGAACGCCGTTCCCGACGTTGAAGGCATTTACGCTTGCGCGCGGAAATTGCAGGACATGGGCGCAAGAAACGTAATCGTTTCAATGGGTTCTGCGGGTGCGGCAATGGTAACGGAAACATCTCAATCCCTTTACGTCAGGGCAACGCGCGGGCAGCTCGTAAACTCGGTCGGCGCAGGCGACAGCATGGTCGCAGGATTTATCCACGAATATATAAAGACCGGAAATTACTTTTCGGCACTTAACTTTGCAACCGCTGCGGGCAGCGCATGCGCGTTCACAAGCGACCTTGCAACGAAAGAGCAAATCGAGTACGTCGAATCACTTATGCTGTAATATGCTTGAAGTTTATTTTACAAAGAACGAAAGCGTTCATAAAAAGGCAAAAATATTGATTGCACGCCATATATGTGGCAGTTTCGAAGTCAAAACCGAAGAAAACGGCAAACCGTACGTTGACGGAAACCCCGTTTATTTTTCAATTTCGCACAGCGGCAAAGTTGCGGTTATTGCTTTAAGCAACTCCCCTGTCGGCGTGGACGTCGAGCTTTTTAAAAGGCGCAAGTTCGAAAGTATTGTTTCCCGCTTTACCGATCGTGAAAAATCCGAAATAAACGTAGATTTTAACGCATTTTTGCGGAATTGGACGGCAAAAGAAGCGTTCGTCAAAATGAACGGCGGCACGCTTGCAATGGACTTGAAAAAACTTGAATTTATTGACGGCAACTTGTTTTACAACGGCGTAAAGCAAGACGCATATCTAAACTTTTTCAATTTAAAATGCGGTATTTGCGCCATATTCGGGGGTGTACCGCTTTCAGAGCGGGACGTAAAACGCTTCCGCTTACGCAAAGGAGAAACGCTATGATAACCTTCGTTATAGCAATGGATAAGGAAGCAGAACCGATAATTTCGGCTATGGAACGCGTGAAAGAGAAAAAAATAAGCGGCAAACGCGTTATTTTCGGCACTTTGTTCAAAAAAAAGATTGCAGTTTTAATATGCGGCGTAGGTAAAGTTAACGCGGCTTGCGGCGCGCAAATTGCAATCGATGTTTTGAAATCCGAAAAAATAGTTAATATCGGCGTTGCGGGCGGACTAAACAGAGGCGTCAACGTTGCAGAAATTTACGAAATTTCACACGCTGTACAGTATGATTTCGATTTAACTCAGCTCAACGGCACGGCAATAGGCACGCTTGACGAGTTTAGTGAAAACTACTTACCCCTCAACGTTAGCGGCAAATACCCTTTGAAAAGGATTGCTACGGGGGACAGATTTAACGACAGCAAGGACGACTATAAACTGCTTACAAAAGTTCTTGACGCCGATATTCGGGATATGGAGTGCGGCGCTATCGTGCAGGTTTGCAAGCACGCCGACGTAAAGTGCCAAGCGTTTAAAATAATTTCCGATTTGGCAGGCAGCGGCAGCACTACCGAGCAATATCTTAATAACCTCTCCCTTTGCTTTGAAATGCTTAAACGCGAGCTTAAAAATTTAGCGGAGAAAATATATGGATAAAATTCCTTCCTTTTCTAAAAATCACGATACGCTGACAACGGGCTTGCATTTTTGCAACGAGTTGCACGGCGTTGCAACGTGGGATTTGCGGTTTAAAAAGCCGAACGGCGGAGATTATATTTCGCCCGCCGCACTGCACACCGTTGAACATCTTCTTGCAACCGTTTTAAGAAATTCGGCGCACAAGGACGATATTATCTACTTCGGACCGATGGGGTGCAGAACGGGGTTCTACCTTTTGACTGTAAATTTAGAGCGCGAACAGCTTATCACGCTGTTGAAAGAAAGCTTTGCTGCCGCGCTTGAATTTCAAGAAGTGCCGGGCAACAAGCGCGAAGAGTGCGGAAACTATTTGGAGCACGATTTAGCTGACGCAAAGCACGAATGTAAAAAATATTTGGAGATTTTAGAAAGCTTATGAAAACCTTCGGTGGCGGCTGGGACGAAGCGCTTGCGCCTTTGTTCGCAGACGAAAGATACTTAAAAATACGCGAATTTCTTAAAAAGGAATATTCAACGCACGTTGTTTATCCCGATATGTACGACCTTTACAACTGTTTCAGGTTTACACCGCTATCAGAGATAAAGGCGGTGATTTTGGGACAAGACCCGTATCACGAGCCTAATCAGGCACACGGGCTGTGTTTTTCAGTGAAGAAAGGGGTAAAACTGCCCCCTTCTCTTCAAAATATTTATAAGGAAATAGAGTCAGATTTGGGCGTGAAAGAGCCGAACTGCGGTGATTTGACTAAATGGGCGCAAAGCGGAGTTCTTCTTTTGAACACGACTTTGACTGTCAGAGAGCATCAGGCAAATTCCCACGCAAGCTGCGGCTGGGCGTGGTTCACCGACAGCGTAATAAAGCTTATTTCGGACAAAACAGAAAACACGGTGTTTATCTTATGGGGCGGCAATGCAAGAAGCAAAGCTCCGCTTATCGATTGCAAAAAGCACCTGATTTTGCAATGTGCGCACCCTTCGCCACTTTCAGCGTATAACGGATTTTTCGGATGCAAGCATTTTTCAAAAACAAACGAATATCTTCTCTCTCACGGTAAAAAGCCCGTAGACTGGGATTTAAATTAGACGCAAATTTGCAATTAACCCCCACATATGGCACAAATAACGCCATTTTAAAGGAAAACCTTATGAAATATATCGTAGTCTTAGGCGACGGTATGGCAGACTGGAAAATACCCGAGCTTGGAAATAAAACGTGCCTTGAAAGCGCCGACACGCCGACTTTGGACAAACTCGCAAAGCGTGCCGAAGTCGGGCTTTGTAAAACAGTGCCTGACGGGTTTAAACCCGGTTCGGACGTTGCGAACATGTCCGTTCTGGGATTTAACCCTAAGGACTTTTACACTGGCCGATCGCCTTTGGAAGCCGTTTCTATGGGAATAAACCTGAAAAATACCGACGTTACGCTCAGATGCAATCTTGTAACGCTGTCCGACGACGAGCCTTACGAAAAAAAAGTTATGGTTGACTATTCGGCAGGTGAGATTTCGACGGAAGAAGCAACTAAACTTATTGAGAGCTTAAAAGAAAACTTAGACTGCAACGACTATACTTTGTATGCGGGTATTCAGTACAGACACTGCCTAGTTTTGAATTGCGGTGAAGTCGGCGCAGAACTTACCCCACCGCACGATATAAGCGGAAAATTAATTGAAACTTATCTTCCGAAAGGCGTTAATTCAAGCATATATGGGGGTCTATTGAAAATAAGCTTTGAAATCTTGACAAATCACCCCGTCAATTTGAAGCGAATCGAAGAGGGCAAAAAACCCGCGAACAGCATATGGCTATGGGGTGAGGGCACGAAACCCGCGCTTAAAGATTTTAAAAGCTTACACTGTCTGAAAGGCGGTATCATTTCCGCAGTAGACCTAATAAAGGGCATTGGAATACTTGCGGGAATGAAAATTATAGAAGTTGACGGAGCGACGGGCAACTATGAAACCAACTTTCAAGGCAAAGCAGACGCAGCCGCTGACGAGTTAATTGGCGGGCTTGACTTCGTTTATATCCATATGGAAGCTCCCGACGAATGCGGACATCACGGAGACGTTGAACACAAGGTTTATTCAATTGAACGGATTGACGGCGTCGTTAAGACGCTGACGGACAGACTCAGCGCGGCGGGCGAAGAATTTGCCATTCTCGTCTGCCCCGACCACCCCACTCCCTGCGCAATTAAAACCCATACTTCCGACCCCGTGCCTTATCTTTTGTATTCAAGTAGGACAAATCTTTCAAACGGCGCGAGCCGCTACACCGAGGACGAGGCTCAAAAAACGGGCGTATTCGTTGCCGAAGGTCATACTCTGATAGATAAACTTTTTGCAATAAAATAATATAAATCCCGTAGCGCTTTGCGCTGCGGGGTTTTTTAATTTCGTCTATATTTTAAATAATTTCCACGGATTTTCGTCCTTAGGAGGTTCTATCATAAATTTTAGGCTTTCACCCGTTGTGGGGTGCTTAAACCGCAAGCTGTACGCCCAAAGCGCAAGCCTGCCTTTTACCGCTTTATCCCCGCCGTAGCGCATATCGCCGTAGACGGGACAATTAATTGCCGCAGTTTGTACGCGGATTTGGTGAGTTCTGCCCGTGTGCAAAGTGATTTCTGCAAGCGAAAGACCGGATTTTTCTTCCTTTATTTCATACTCCAACGAAGCAAACTTTGCCCCCTCTTCGGTTTGGGTGCAGACGTAAACGGTGTTGTTTATACTGTTCTTCCTCAAATAGTTTTCCAAAACCGCCTTTTTCTTTGAGGGTGCGCCGCAGAGCACGGCGTAATACTTTTTCTCGAACCCTCCGTTCTTCATCTGCTCCGAAAGCCTTGACGCCGCTTTTGAGGTTTTGGCAAAGACCATTACTCCGCCCGTAGGTCTGTCAAGCCTGTGAACAAGCCCCAAGAATACGTTGCCCGTCTTGTTATAAGCAGTCTTTATATAGTCCTTAACGCAGTCGAAAAGGTTATAATCTCCGCTCTCGTCAGGGCAGCACGCAACCATTTGCGGCTTTAAAACGACGATTACGTGATTATCTTCGTATAAAATAATAAGTTCATTCTTGTCCATAACCTTCTCCCGTAAAAAGCCCGCTTGCGCCGCAAGGAAGAGGTATGCCTTCTTCCGTGGCAATCCCCACTTCGTAGGCTTCAGCCTTGCCCGCAAAGTTCTTTAAAGCAAGCGTTAAAATATTTTTCAGAACCGCAGGTTGCAATCCCGTGGTGTAGCTGTTTATTAAAAAGAAAACGGGTTTATCCGAAAGAAGTCCGACGCACGAGCGGACGAAACCGTACAGGTCGCGCTCAATCTTCCACATCTCGCCGTTAGGCCCTCTGCCGTAGCTTGGCGGGTCCATAATAATTCCGTCGTATTTGTTCCCTCTGCGCAATTCACGCGCAACGAACTTCATACAGTCGTCTATTATGTAACGGATACCGCTTTCCACGCCCGAAAGTCTCGCGTTTTCGCCTGCCCGTTCCACCATACCTTTGGCGGCGTCAACGTGGGTAACTTTCGCCCCTGCCTTGGCGCACGCTACCGAAGCCGCGCCCGTGTACGCAAAGAGGTTCAAAACCTTCAATTCCCGCTCAGGATTTTGCGATTGGGCGGCACATATGAGGCGTTTAAGCTCATTCCAATTGACGGCTTGCTCAGGAAAAAGCCCCGTATGTTTAAAGCCCATAGGCTTGATTTTAAAGGTTAAATCACGGTAAGAAACCGTCCATTCTGCGGGGAAGTCCTTGCGCTTCTCCCACGCGCCGCCGCCCTTTTCACTGCGATGATAAACGGCGTTTAAACCCTTGTAAGAATATAAATCCGTTCCGCTCCAAATGACCTGAGGGTCGGGGCGAAGCAGAATTACGCCCTTCCAGCTTTCAAGCTTCATTCCGTCTGAAGTGGCAATTATTTTATAATCTTTCCAATCGTCGGCTATTCTCATAAATTTATTATAACAAGACCGATAAAAAATGTAAAGTAAAAATAGGCGCGCACGGCTATGCCGTGCGCGCCGCCGCGTAAATTAACGGCTGTAACTTTGCAAAACGTTTAATAGAGTTCTGTAATAGCTTGACAAATAGTCTTTTGCAACTTCGTCGGCGAGATACAGGTTCATTCTTTCCGTCGGGTCTGAAATGGAAAGGTAATATTCCTTTACAATACTGTATCTATCCGTATAAGGCAACGAATAATCTACCATATAACCGACTTTTTCCGCGTCGGGATTTTCGGGAATAAACGGCTCGCTGAGGTTCATGCCGTACTCGTACTGTTCAACGATTATAGCTAACTGATAATCGAGCTCGTCCTGAAGTTCGGCTTGCTTCTGCGCCAAAAGCGAGCTTTCCTTCATATCGTCCGTGTAAACGAGTTTTTTAAACAAGGCAAGCTCCTTTTCCATTTTATGAACGAGCTCGTCCTTATTTTTTTGTGCGGTTCTTAAAAGTTGCATCTGGACGGCGGTAAAGTTATTGAGCTCATCTTCCGTTACTTCAACAACGTCAAACTTCATACGCCACCTCCGCCACGGCGGAAATTCCCTTAATTTCTTCACTGCCGCGAACGGTAATTTTAAAGCATTTACCGCGCAAATTCGGACGGTATTTTCCCCGTACACCCCCGACTATGCGCGAAATAACGCCGTTTGACACCTCGATTTCGACGTTTTTTGCACCCCGCACAGCGATCTCTTTCAACACCTTAAAGCCCCTTGTGGAAAAGTCGATTTCACCGCTTGTAAAAGTATACTCTCCGCCCTCCGTAAACTCGTATTCCTGCCTTGATTCATAACCGAAAATTCTGTCCCCTGCCGCTACCGCGTTAACCTGCGCGTCTATCAGATACGAATTATCATGAATGGCGTCAACGACGAGAACCGCGCGCCTTTGCAGAGTTTTACTCATGCCGCAAAGAAAGTACTTACCGTCTGCACACGCAAAAGTGGTTGGTGAGAGCAGCTCTTCTGCAAGCCCTGTTGAGGACTTTTGAACTGTACTGCCGTCGTACGAATACAAGCCGTCTTCGGTGTAAAAAAGCAGTTCGTCCCCTACGACTGCGGCAGTGTTTGCGTAGATTTTGGGAAGCTTGCGTTCAAGGTAACTCAGCTTATAATTTTCGGGCGTGCCGTAAGCCGAGAAAAACGTCAAGCCGAATTCCCTCACCGCAACGATTTTATCTTTGTAGACGACGAGATTTAAAATATCGCCGTAACCGTTTTGGACAATCGTCCAGCCAGCACCAGAAATGCTCTCCGTCCAGTCCTCGAAGCCACCCTCGCCCGACCATTTGATTTTATTGTTATCGCTGTTGTCTATGCCGAACAGTCTGCCGTTTTTTAAAATGCAGCTATGTATTGCGCCCTTATACGGGCGGCTTGAAAACTTTTCGCCGAGAGAAAAATACGCAGTAGTGCCGAAGAGAGTTGCCGAGGCCAACCCGCCCGAAGCCGTTTCTACCATAGAAATGGTATCTCCTACCACCATGCCTACCGCGTGCTTTCCCATATCGCCGTCGGAATACCAGACGATATTTTTCCCGAAAACCATATACTTTTTGATGCTTGCCGAATACCACGCCGCACTGATACCGTCATGAATGGCGGTGAGTTTATTGACTGAGTTGATTGCAGGAACTAATCTCCCGTTATCCGTATAGCAGCCCACGTTGAACGCCCCTTCCGCCGCAAGCACGTCTACGGTTTTTAAAGCGGTTTTTGGAAAAACTTTTTTATAACTCATACCCACCTCCTCGGCGGCAGGCGCATACCGCTGAGCCGCGTCCGCTGCACGTTATCGATTTCTCCGCGGTAAACGCTTTCCCAGGTTTCGGCGAGCTTAGCTTCGCCGTCGATAAGGCAGTATTCGGAAGCCGTACCGGCAGCAACCAGCCTTTCGCTTGAAATTAGCGAAGAAAACTCACTTTCGTCGTCAAGCCCCTTTTTGAGAGGAGCGTAGCCGTATATAACGGTAATTTCGGCTTTGTCGCAAACAAGGCTTTTCGTCGTGAGGGAATATTTTACGCTTTTCCCGTCAGATATGACCGAAACTATTTTTACGGGTCGAAGCTTGAAATCCGCAAACGCGTAAATTCCGTTTTCCGACGACATAACTTCCTCGGTCGTAAGAGGGATATAACTTCTTGCAAGCTCGTCCTCGACGGAATTGAAGCAGTACAAAAGGGTTTCTATAACCTCCGTTTCCTCGGCAGTGAACGGCGATGTTTCCGTTTCTTCGTCATTTTCGCCTTCTGCGGCGTTGGGGGATAAGAGCTTTCGGGAAATTTCTTCCCTTCCCACGAACCTTAATGCCGTTGCGATAATGTCTTTTACCTTCATTTTACCTCCTTTAAAAAATGCGCGCCGCGCTTAAAGCGCGGCGCGCCACACATGTTAAACCGTTTCGTTAAAGCCGTAAAGCATAGCCTGTCCGCAAGGTTTTTTGCAGATAAGCTCTGCGTATTTTACCAACGTTGCGCAATATGCCGCCTTACCGGGTACTTGCTTTAAGATTTTGCCGCCCTCATCTTCAAGCCAT
>CAMWIW010000031.1 GCA_947174415.1 uncultured Clostridia bacterium | reverse complement strand
GTTAATCCGCTTTTGGAATTTGCGGATAAATACACCTAATAGTATAATAGGTGTATTTTTTTTGGCAGAAATTAAAAAAATTGACAAAAATTAACATAATTTTGTCAAGTAATGTCGAAATAAGGCATATTTCGGGGGCAATTTTTGGTAAATTGCGGAAAATAGCAATTTTTTATTGACTTTTTAATATTATAGTGGTATCCTAACAATGTAAAAAGTACACCTATTATACTAATAGGTGTACTTTTTGTATTTAACAAAAACTGCGTTTTTGTTTGAAATTATCAAGTATTCGCGGCATATTCGCATACTAATTAAAAAATCGGGCATAATATTATGCCCGATTTTTAATTTATGTTAAAAGCTTGTGTGAATTGTACGGGATATTACGTCGTTCTGCTGTTCTCGGGTGAGCTTGTTGAAGTTAACCGCATAGCCCGAAACGCGGATTGTAAGCTGGGGATAATTTTCGGGGTGGGCTTGCGCGTCCAAAAGAGTTTCGCGATTGAAAACGTTTACGTTCAGGTGATAACCGCCGTCCGAAACGTAGCCGTCCAAAAGCCCAACTAAGTTTTCTATCTGCTGACCCTTCTCTTTGCCGAGCGAGTTCGGCGTAATCGAGAAGGTATTGGATATACCGTCGCGCGAATACTCGTAAGGAAGTTTTGCGACAGACTCCAAAGATGCGAGCGCGCCGCAGCAGTCTCTGCCGTGCATAGGGTTTGCGCCCGGTGCAAGAGGTTGACCTGCTCTTCTGCCGTCAGGAGTGTTACCCGTATTCTTGCCGTAAACGACGTTGGAAGTTATCGTTAAAATGGACATAGTGGGCACGCTTTCACGGTAGGTATAGTGGCTCTTCACTTTGTTCATAAAAGTTTTTACAAGCCAAACGGCAAGCTCGTCAACTCTATTGTCGTTGTTGCCGTACTTGGGATAATCGCCCTCTATCTTAAAATCGGTTACTATCCCTTCCTCGTTTCTTACGGGATATACTTCGGCGTACTTTATAGCCGAAAGCGAATCCGCCGCACACGAAAGCCCCGCAACGCCCGTCGCGAAAAATCTGCGAACCTCGGTATCGTGCAAAGCCATTTCCAAAGCTTCGTAGCTGTATTTGTCATGCATATAGTGAATAAGGTTAAGCGTGTTGACGTATAAGCCTGCAAGCCAATCCATCATTTGCTCATATTTACACTTTACCTCTTCGAAGTCAAGTTTGCCGTCGCCCTCCACCGCTTCGAAGCAGGGCGAAACCTGCATTGCCTTGCCGTCCTTATCCTTGACCATTTCGTCCTTGCCGCCGTTGATTGCGTACATAAGGCATTTAGCAAGATTTGCGCGCGCGCCGAAGAACTGCATATCTTTGCCGACGCGCATACCGCTTACGCAGCAAGCTATACAATAATCGTCGCCGAGTTCGGGGCGCATTAAATCGTCGCTTTCGTACTGAATTGCAGAAGTAGTTATAGATAAGTCGGCGCAGAACTTTTTAAAGCCCTCGGGGAGGCGTTTGCTCCAAAGCACGGTGAGGTTGGGCTCGGGGGCAGGGCCTAAGTTGGTGAGGGTGTGCAGAATTCTGAACGAGGTTTTAGTTACGAGCGTTCTGCCGTCTATGCCCATTCCGCCGATACTTTCCGTAACCCAAGTGGGGTCGCCCGAGAAAAGCTCGTTATATTCTTTGGTGCGCATAAACTTTACGATACGAAGCTTCATAACGAAGTGGTCAATAAGCTCCTGCGCGCCGTTTTCGTCAAGAATACCTTTGTCTATATCGCGCTTGATATAGATATCGAGGAAGGTCGAGTTTCTGCCGATTGACATAGCCGCGCCGTTCTGGTCCTTGACTGCTGCGAGATAGCCGAAGTAAAGCGCCTGCACCGCCTGCTGTGCGTTTTGGGCGGGTTGGGAAATATCGATACCGTAAATGCCTGCAAGTGCTTTCAGGTTTTTAAGGGCTTTTATCTGTTCGGAAAGCTCTTCACGGTTTCTGACTTTGTCGGGGGTCATATCGCCGTCCATGTTCAGCTTGTCCTGCTCTTTCTGCGCGATAAGGAAGTCTACGCCGTACAGGGCAACGCGGCGGTAGTCGCCGACTATTCTGCCTCTGCCGTAGGTGTCGGGCAAGCCCGTTAAAATATGTGCTTTGCGGGCGCGGCGCATTTCGGGAGTGTATGCGTCGTAAACTCCGTCGTTATGCGTCTTGCGGTATTTGGTGAAAATATTTTTAATTTCGGGGTCAAGCTCGTAGCCGTACATATTCAGAGCCTGCTCCGCCATTTTTATGCCGCCGAAAGGCTGCAAGGCGCGTTTGAAAGGTTCGTCGGTTTGAAGTCCGACGATTTTTTCAAGTTTTTTATCGATGTAGCCAGCGCCGTGGGAAAGCAAAGTTGAAACGGTTTTGGTATCGGCGTTAAGCACGCCGCCCGCCTTTCTCTCTTTTTCGGAAAGGGATAAAATTTCTTTCCACAATCTTTTAGTTGCCGTCGTGGGGGGCGCAAGGAAATTGCCGTCGCCCTCGTACGGGGTGTAGTTGTGCTGAATGAAATCTCTGACGTTTACTTCGCTGCTCCATTTGCCGCTTGTAAAACCTTCCCAAGCTTTGAAATCCATATTTGTACCTCTTATTAAGTATTGTCTTTAACAGTTAAAATTTTTCTTGCGTTTTCAATACGCTCTATTGCGGGCGGCTGAACGCCCTTTAACGGGTAATCGAACCCAAGCTTTACGTATTTGACTTCGCCCATTGTGTGATAGGGAAGAATTTCAACCTTTTTAACCGTTTTTAAGCCGTCTATAAAAACTTTTAATTCGTATAGGCTGTCGTCGTTGTCTGTAAGGTTGGAGACGAGAACGTGGCGTATCCAGATATCAACGCCGTTTTCAGAAAGAAAGCGGGCAAAATCAAGCGTGTTTTTGTTGGTGTGCCCCGTTATTTCTTTGTGCTTTTCTTCGTTGATATGTTTGATATCGAGGAGAACGAGGTCGGTGTATTTGATAAGTCGTTTATAGCGGTCGTCGGAGCGGTTGAACGTTACGCCCGAAGTGTCGAGCGCGGTATGGATACCCTCGTCTTTCAAAAGGCGGAAAAGCTCGGTTATGAAATCAAACTGCACTAGCGGCTCGCCGCCCGAAACGGTTACTCCGCCTTTTTTTATATAGCTTTTGTATTTTAAAACTTCCTTCACTACTTCTTCGGGGGAATATTCTTTGCCGCCGTTAAAGTTCCAAGTATCAGGGTTGTGGCAGTATTTGCAGCGCATAGGGCAGCCCTGCATAAACACGACGAAGCGTATACCCGGTCCGTCCACCGTGCCGAAACTTTCAAAAGAATGAATGTAACCTTTCATAATACTTAGAAAAAAATACGGGGCTATTTTGTAGAAAAAATAGCCCAGACGAACGACTTTTTTGCCTCTCGCGACTTCCTTGCGTTAATTCGCAAAAATTCGTCAGTTGCCGCGCAGCTTTCAGATTGGAATTTTATTATAACAGCACCTTTCGGTTTTGTCAACGGATTGAAGCACAAAATATTGTATTAAATTTTTTTATCACAACACAAGATATAGAAAAATGCGGGCTAAACAGCCCGCATTTTTAGTTATTTATCCGAACGGAAAACGAATTCGCCGTCCTTGACGTCCACCGTTACCGTTTCTCCCGCTAAGATGTGGTTTGCAAGAATTTCGTCCGAAAGCCTATCCTCGATACGCTTCTGCACGACCCTTTTCAACGGGCGTGCGCCGTACATATCGTTGTAGCCCTCGTCGAGAAGTTTATCCATTGCCGCGTCCGAAATGTTCAAAGTGATATTTCTGTCTTTAAGCCTTGACGAAAGTCCGTCTATAATCTTATAGCAGATTTTGCCCGCCTCTTCCTTAGTCAGCTTGCGGAAGATTATAATATCGTCAAGCCTATTCAAAAACTCGGGTTTGAACTGTTCCTTTAACGCCTCGTTAATATTGTCCTTCATATTGTCGTAGCCCGCGTCCGCCTCGTCGCCCGAGGTGAACCCGAAGTTGGACATCTTTTTAATCTGACTTGCGCCGACGTTGGAGGTCATAATTATTATAGTGTTTTTGAAGTTTATAACCCTGCCCTTGCTGTCGGTAAGTCTACCGTCGTCAAGAATTTGCAACAAGATATTAAACACGTCGGGGTGGGCTTTTTCGACCTCGTCGAAAAGCACTACCGAATAGGGCTTTCTTCTGACCCTTTCGGAGAGCTGCCCGCCGTTGTTGTCGTCGTAGCCGATATATCCCGGAGGCGCGCCTATAAGCTTGGATACCGAGTGTTTTTCCATAAACTCAGACATATCCATTCTTATCATAAGCCGCTCGTCGCCGAACATAGCCTCGGCAAGGGCTTTGGCAAGGTCCGTCTTGCCCACGCCCGTAGGACCGACGAAAATGAACGAACCTATGGGTTTATTTGGCTCGTTAAGCCCCGCACGCGCGCGGCGTATAGCTTTCGATACCGCGGAAACCGCTTCGTCCTGACCGATTATGCGCTTGTGCAAATTCTCTTCGAGACGTAAAAGCTTTTCACTTTCCTGCTCGGTGAGCTTAACTACGGGCACACCCGTCCAACTGCTGACGATATCCGCAATTTCGTTACTGCCGATATTGGGGGCGGTAGTTTGCTTTTCGCCCTTCCAATCGGAAGTAAGCTTTTTAATCTGTTCCTGCACCTCGTTGATTTCGTCAACAAGCTTCTGCGCCTGCGTGTAATTTTCGCCCTTTGCCGCCTTGTTTTTCTCTAAATTGAGACGCTTTAACTTCTCTTCGAGTTCTTTCACCTCGTCAGGACTGTTAAGGCTGTTAAGACGCGCGCGGGACGCCGCTTCGTCTATAAGGTCGATTGCCTTGTCAGGCAAAAATCTGTCCGTTATATATCTGTGCGAAAGGGTCGCCGCCGCTATAATTGCCTCGTCGGTAATTACCACTTTGTGGTGGGCTTCGTACTTGTCGCGAAGTCCGCGAAGTATTGAAATAGTGTCCTCCACCGTGGGCTCGTCAACCTGTACGGGAGTAAAACGGCGTTCAAGTGCGGCGTCCTTTTCAATATATTTTCTGTATTCTTCAAGCGTAGTTGCGCCTATCGTCTGCAATTCGCCGCGGGCAAGCATAGGTTTTAATATATTCGCCGCGTCCATATTGCCGTCCGAGGTCGCACCCGCGCCAACGATTTGGTGAATTTCGTCAATGAAAAGAATTACGTTGCCGCTGTTTTTTATGGAGTTTATCGCGTTTTTAAGCCGTTCTTCGAAGTCGCCGCGATACTTCGCACCCGCAACCATTGACGATAAATCGAGCGAAAATACAATTTTGTTTTTCAGAAGGTCGGGCACTTCGTTTTTAACTATAGCCTGAGCAAGCCCCTCTACTACCGCGGACTTACCTACGCCGGGCTCGCCTATCAAAACGGGGTTGTTTTTTGTACGGCGGGAAAGCACCTGAATGATTTTATCAATCTCTTTCTTTCTGCCGATAACGGGGTCGATTTTGCCCTCGCGCGCCTTTTGCGTAAGGTCTGCGCCGTACTGTAAAATATTTTTGTCAAGCGCGGGCGAGCTCTTGCTTTCTTTCTTTTTAGGCGAACCGCTCGTAGGAGTTGAGAAAAAGCCCTCAAACAAATTCAAAGGGTCGTTATCGTCCTCTTCCTCGGCTTCGGGGAGCGAACCTGCAAGCGCAAGCTCGATCTTGCTTGACAGCTTGGAGATGTTTACGCCCAACGCGCGGAGAATTCGCATAGCAAGGCACTCGTTCGAGGACATAACCGACAACAGCATATGTTCAGTGCCGGCCAGAGAGTCCTCGCCGTTAATATCTATCGATAGCTCCAACGCGCGCTCGATCATATGCTTGGTGCGGGGCGTGTAGCCGTTTATGTTGGAGTGTCTGTCTATGGACCGTGCGAAATACTCGCGGTATGCGGCTTCTGATATATCGCAAGCCGTCAGTATTTTGTAAGCCGTGCAGTCGGGGCAGTTGAGCATAGCGAAAACTATGTGTTCGCTACCTATATAGCTGCTGCCGTAAAGCTTTGCAGCTTCTTCCGCGACGGAAATTACTTGTTGTAAATTGTCTGTAAATTTATTTATATATTCCACGGTTAATTCCTCCTTAATTTTCGCCACCGATATACTTCTTTAAATATTTTGCCGTATACTGTGCGCGGTAAACGTCCCGCTCCACGGGCGTCAGCTCCATTTCCGCGGCGGCGTTAATATTCGACGGACGCATTTTTACGCAAAGTTCGTCTATTTTCGAAACGTCGTCAAGATTTATATAGCCAAGGCACGCACCCAACTTAACGCTCGACAAATAGCGGATAAGCTCTTCCGTGGTGAGCTTTGCACAATTGGTCAGTATTCCGTAAGAGCGTAAACAGCCGTCCTGAATATCGAGGGCAGTTGAACAGTTCTTTAAATTCTGCCGTTGAGCCTCCTCTAAGGCGCATACCTTTTCGACGACTTCTTCTACCTGCGAAATAATGTATTCTTCCGTAACGCCCAAGGTTACTTCGTTACTTATCTGATAAACGTATCCTTCCGCCTGACTGCCTTCGCCGTAAATTCCGCGGACGGTCAGTCCCAAACGCGAAATACTTTTAATTACTTTCGGCATAAGTCCGTTAATGGTCAGCGCGGGCAGAAACAGCATAACGGACGCCCGCAGCCCCGTTCCGAGGTTGGTAGGGCAAGCCGTCAAAAAACCGAGCTGCTCGTCATAGGCAAACTTCATTGACTTCGAAATACAGTTGTCTATCTCGGACATCGTGTCGTAGGCAAGCTTTAAATCGTAACCCTTTACTATACACTGCTCCCGTAAATGGTCCTCTTCGTTTATCATTATCGAAACGCTTTCCTCGCGGTTTATAAGCGCGGCGGAATGTTTCTTGGTCTTGATAAGATTGGGGCTTATCAGGTGGTTTTCCTTTAATGAAAGAGCCTCCGCCTCCGTTATCCCGTCCATAAAATAAAGCCTGAACTCGTCAAGCCTCGAAAGCCCTGAAGTTACCAAGCGGATAATTTCTTTTGCCTGCTTTTCGTCCTTTAAGTGGGACGGGAAGGGATAACCTTCGAGGTTGCGAGCAAGACGGACGCGGGTTGAAACGACGGTCTTGGAAAAATCAGCCATTGTTTTCACCCCCGTAAAGAGTTTTGTTTATTTCGTATATGCGCTTGTTGAGCCTGCCCGCTTCGGCGTAGCGCTTTTCACGCAATGCTGTTTCAAGCTGTTCCTGTAACGCCTTTAAACGCCTGTGCAAACCCAACTCGTCGTTGTTCGTGCCGACTTTGCCGACGTGCTCCACTTTGCCGTGTATGGCGTGGATTGCGGGCAGAAGCTCTTCCTTAAAGACGTCGTAACAGCTTGCGCAGCCTAAAAGCCCGCTTCTTTCGTAGTCGGCGTAAGAAGTGCCGCACACGGGGCACACTTTTTTAGTGGCGTTCGAGCCGAACAGCCAAGCGCAGACGTTTTCGCTCATTTTGGAGTGGAGCTCGCCGTACATCTCCTGACTGCACTTTGCGCAGAGGTGGCTTTCGAATTTTTCGCCGTTTATTATTTCAACGTAGTTTTCCGTAGCTACGTTTTTTTTGCAGCGTTGACAAAGCATATTTCTTTTCCTTCCCTTTTATTATAATAACTTTTTAATGACAATAAACAGTTTTTGGGACGCAAACAAAAAATTTTTGCAATTAAATTGTAATTTTTTTACTCAATTAAATTGAATATTCGCTTTGCCCGTGTTATAATAACCTTTGTTAAAAGTAAATTAAAAACGGAGGTTTTGTTAAGTAATGCAATATTCAAAAGATATTGAAAATATGATTTGCGTTGCCAAAGGCGTTTCGGGCAGATTTGAGCACGGACCGGCGCCCATTCCCGAAGAAGGTCAATGGATTCAGGCAAAGGAAATCAAGGACGTAAAGGGTTTTACTCACGGCATAGGTTGGTGCGCTCCCCAGCAGGGCGCGTGCAAGCTGTCTTTGAACGTTAAAGACGGTATAATCGAAGAGGCTTTGGTTGAAACGATAGGTTGCTCGGGTATGACCCATTCCGCCGCTATGGCTGCGGAAATTCTTCCCGGCAAAACTATTTTGGAAGCACTCAACACCGACCTCGTATGCGACGCTATTAACACAGCAATGCGCGAACTCTTCCTTCAAATCGTCTACGGAAGAACGCAGTCGGCTTTCTCCGAAGACGGTCTTACTATCGGCGCTGGGCTCGAAGATTTGGGCAAGGGTCTTCGCTCTCAGGTCGGCACTATGTACGGCACGAAGTTAAAGGGTGTAAGATACCTTGAAATGGCTGAGGGCTACGTTCTTGCGCTCGCTCTCGACAAAAACAACGAGGTATGCGGATACAAGTTCGTATCGCTTGGCAAAATGACGGACTTTATAAAGAAAGGACTGTCTCCCCTTGAAGCTTACGACAAGGCTATCGGAACGTACGGCAGATACTCGAAAGAGAGCGGCGCTGTAAAGCACATTGACCCCAGAACGGACAAGGAGGTTGAAGAATAATGGCTCTTTTTGAAAGTTATGAAAGACGCGAGGCTAAAATTCTCGGCGTGTTGAAAAAATACGGTATCAAAAGCATTGAAGAATGTAAAGACATTACCTTGAAAAAGGGTATCGACGTGGACAAGATTGTTCGCGGCACTCAGCCCATCTGCTTTGAAAACGCAGTTTGGGCGTACACCGTGGGCGCGGCAATTGCTATAAAGAGCGGTTGCAAAAAGGCTAATCAGGCGGCTACGATGATCGGTGTCGGGTTGCAGAGTTTCTGTATCCCCGGTTCTGTTGCGGAAAACAGAAAGGTTGGTGAAGGACACGGCAATCTTGCCGCAATGCTTCTTTCCGAAGAAACCGACTGCTTCTGCTTCCTTGCAGGACACGAATCTTTTGCCGCTGCTGAAGGCGCAATCAAAATTGCAGAAAACGCAAACAAAGTCCGCACTAAGCCTTTAAGAGTAATTTTAAACGGTTTGGGCAAGGACGCGGCTTATATCATTTCGAGAATTAACGGCTTTACCTATTGCAGGACTGCTTTCGACCCATACACCGAAACCGTTAAGGTTGTAGACAGCGTTGCTTTCTCCGACGGTCCGAGAGCGAAAGTTAAATGCTACGGCGCTGACAACGTTCCCGAAGGCGTTGCTATTATGAAAATGGAAAACGTTTCCGTTTCGATTACGGGCAACTCAACCAACCCCACCCGCTTCCAGCACCCCGTAGCAGGCACTTATAAAAAATGGTGCGTTGAAAACGGCGTGAAGTATTTCTCGGTTGCATCGGGCGGCGGCACGGGCAGAACCCTCCACCCCGACAACATGGCGGCAGGTCCTTCCTCATACGGTATGACCGACACGATGGGCAGAATGCACTCCGACGCGCAGTTCGCAGGTTCGTCCTCCGTTCCTGCCCACGTAGAAATGATGGGCTTAATCGGAATGGGCAACAACCCGATGGTCGGCGCAACGGTTGCAGTTGCGGTTGCCGTTCAGGAAGCAATGACGAAGTAAGAAACACAAAATATAGTGTTTCGATTTAAATAAGCACAAAATATAGCGGTCTCTTCGGAGACCGCTTTTTTATCCCGATGGTAACCATAGGGTTGTTACACCATCATCATTCAACAATTTGCCAACATTATTTTATAATTGTCGGCAAGCAATTTTTTGTGCTTTTTATGCAAAATGTTGGCAAATCACTGATTTTGCCAACATTCGCGCCAATATATTAGCAATTTTTGCACTAATATATATTTATTTTGAGAAGATTTCTTAACACTAAACCAACCATAGGGTTGGTTCATATTTTAACGCTTAAACTTCTCAATAACTTTTAGAACAGGCGCGTCCATTA
>CAMWIW010000030.1 GCA_947174415.1 uncultured Clostridia bacterium | reverse complement strand
TAGCGGCCGGTTCATACCCGGCAGGTCGGCGGTTCGAATCCACCCGTCGCTACCAAAACAACAACGCATATTTGCGTAAATACATACAGGCTTAAACAGCCAAAAATAAGGCCCGTTGGTCAAGCGGTTAAGACATCACCCTTTCACGGTGGTAACATGGGTTCGATTCCCGTACGGGTCACCAAACGAGGGGTATAAGAACACCCCGAAGAAGAAACCGAATTTTCGGTTTCTTTTTCTTTTGCAATTTTTTCCTCGTCGCTCTCGCTCCCGTCGGGGTAATCGGGGAAAATCAAGTTCAAAAGCAGTTCCTCTTTCTGCCCGCCTTTCAAGTGGAATAGCACTTTCATTTTATCGTCGTAAAGCACAATGCGATAAATAAAGATATTGATTAGCTCCTTGCGGTGCTTTGTCTTTGAATAGTCCAGCGTTCTGAAATGCAACAGCCATTTGCGAATGTCCGAATAGCTGTATTTCATTTGCATTGCCTTTTCCATTGCAACGGTGTCCGCAAGCTCCTTGTTTTCGTTCTCTAACCGCTCCACTTGCGACAGTATAATGTCGGTTGCCTTGCCGTGCATTAACGCTTGCATAAGATTGTCAATAGCTTTCTTGTTGTCCTCGATTATATTTTCAAGCCGCTTTATCTCGCTGTCGTTACGTGCCGCTTGAATAAGCGTGTAGGTTTCGGCGGCGACCATATCTATAAATTCGTCGGTCAGAACGCCGTACTTGTTCCGCTCCGTGCCGCCGCCCGTAATAGCGGTTATAATTTCGTCCTCGATAAACTGCTTGCGGACTGTCCGCTTGTCGCAAGTATGCTTTGTAACGCCTACACACTTGTAATAGTTGTGTAGCGTTTTGTTTTTGCTCATTGCGCTAACGCCCGTCATTTTATTGCCGCATTTTCCGCATATCAATTTTTCCGACAATATGTACTCGACTTTTGCCTTGCCCCGTGCTGGTGCGGAGGCATATAAAGCAAGTTTTTGTTGCGCTTGCTCGAATAGGTCGTCGTCGATAATGCGCGGCATACCGCCGTCAATTTCGTTGCCTTGATAGATATACTTGCCTAAATATCGGCGGTTGCTCAAAATGCGTTGAAAGCTGTTTTTGTTAAATTCGCCGCCTTTGGTCGTTTTAACGCCTCGTCCGTTCAGATAGCGTATAAGCTCGGCATAGTTGCTCCCCGCGACAAACATTTCAAAAACGGTCTTGACAATGGGCGCAAGCTCCTCGTCCAGCACAAAACTCTTTTCGCTGTTTACTTTGTAGCCAAGCGGAATAACGCCGCCGAAATACTTGCATTTTGCGGCTGACATAGCAATACCGCGCTTAACCTTTTGCGACAGCTCCGCAGAATAGTATTCCGCCATACTTTCTAAAACGCCCTCGATTAAAATACCGCTTGCGTCGTCCGTGATATTTTCCTTTGCCGACAGCACACGCACGCCGTTCTTTTTCAGCTTTGCTTTATAGGTTGCGCTGTCGTAGCGGTTACGGGCAAAACGGTCTAACTGATAGACAAGCACATATTGAAAGCCTTTGCGCTTGCTGTCCTCAACCATTTGCAGAAATTCGGGGCGTTTGTCCGTCGTACCAGTTAAAGCTCGGTCTATGTACTCGTGCGTAATGCATAAGTCGTTGCGCTGTGCAAAATTATAGCACTCGGCAAGTTGCCCCTCAATGCTTTGCTCGTTCTGCGCGTGTGAACTGAAACGTGCGTAAATAACTGCGTTTTTCATTGTGTGTTGCTCCTTTGCGCCGTCCGTGCGGACTGCGGCTTAAAAATTTTGTGTTCGCTTTGGTGCTTACCGTCTTAACCGGCAAAAAATGCCGTCGCAGACAAATTGTCAAGGGTTTGCGCCGTAGGCGACGGCGGTTTTATGCCTTACGGGAGATAAATCGTCGCCCTTTACAATTTGGCAAGACGGCGTATTCCGTCCCCAGACGGTAAGCACAAGCGAATAACAAAAACTATCTAATACTTACCAAAAATGAAATAATATCTCACGTTGATTTTATAACAAATAGAACACATATTTTTTATCTTATTTGTCGAATATAAGCTATTTTGACATTATAAATGGCGTAAACTTTATAAAGTTCACGCCAAATTCATTTAAATAAAAATTAATTATGCAATTGCAATGAAGAATAATGCCGCCATTGATATAAACAATGGAATTAATGAATAAATTGATATCACAAAAAATTTGTGCTTTCTTTTACAAATTTTTGAATTGACTATAAGTTGTTCAGCAATAGTTTCGATGGTCTCATCCTTATTAATTAATTTAATTATTTCTTCTTTATTTAAGTTTGCAACATCCATATAGTAGGAAAGTGAAATATTATGGTAATCTTTTTTCTTTCTAGGTAAAATAACTAAAATTAAAAAAGTAATGGTTAGAAAGAAACTCAAAAAATATGTAACAGCAAAAATAACTAGCAAAATATATTTTGTGTGTAATTCAGGTGTTTGCTCAGCCGTTAAAATTCTATCAAAGACATCAAGCATGCAAGTGCTAATTGCAAATATAATTCCTATAATCGCAATTAGACTATTAGCCTTTTCATCGAATTTGGTTATTTGTTCTTTTATAGTTTTTAAATTATCATTTGCAATTTCAGTATTCAATATTCTTCATCCCCCTATTAATCCAGTCATTGAAATCTGTATTTATTACAGTGCAAGTATAAAATGTTTCATCAAAATATCTATCGTCATTATGTCTATTAAACCAATCTTTCTTGTTGCCAGGTAATTCCACAATATTATTGTAGAAACAACTACTCATAGCAATTTTTTCAAAGCCATGTCTATTTGCGACTGAGGATAGATTTGCGGCATCAACTATTGCTTTACCAATCCATATTTTATCGTTTATACCAGTACCTGAACGTCCTGCTTTTATTATTAATTCCTTAGCAGCACCTAAACCAATACCAACACCAATAGTCGAATAGCCATTATCGCTTAAAAGTTTATTAAACATTTTCATAAAAGTATTTACTTTTGCAGCTATATCAAAAACTTCACCAATATCCTTTTGCTGTGGTGTTGAATATATAGCATACACGCAGTCGCCTCTAATACCTATTTGATTATATGTGCTTAAATCTTGAAAAATAGTTATAATTTCCGATGTGAAAGCTCTTAATAATCTTACTAATTTTTCGTCGCGTTTTTTAAATAATTCTGTTGAATTTTTCATGTCAACAAAAATTGCAGACGTCCAACATAAAACGCCGTTATTAAATGTGAAATCTTGTTCTGGAGGTATCTTTTCTTTTTCTTTTATTTCAGTTTTAGACGTTAAAATATTTATGATATTTGCTTTTGAATTTCTATAATTGTACATGGGAACTCACTATCATTTGTATATTACTTGCTTAATTATAGCAGATTTAGAAAAAGTTGCCAATAAAAAATGAGCCTTTCTTTTGGCTCATTTTTTATTTAATATAAATTGACTTATATAATTCTTTCACTTTCTGAGCAAATGAAATATCTTGCAATATTTTTCTGTTTTCGGGAGAGAAACCTAACAACTCATCCGCACTAATATCAAAAATTACACATAATTGTCTCAATTGATAAATGCTTGGGTCTTGTGCACCCCGTTCAATTTTACTGTAATTTGATTGGTTCATGGGTATTTTCGCTGCAACCTCTTGCTGTGACCAACCATTATTTTCTCTTAATTTTTTAATCGTTTCACCTAAATTCATTAACTACTCCACACAAGTTATTATTAACTTTTTTATGTGTTTTATTATAGCGGATTTAACTAATTATATTGACTATTAGTTATTTTAACACTATAATTAAGTTAAATACTAACTTAAGAGGACATGCTAATGAAAGCATATTTAGCTGAAATAGACGGGCAAAGAGATTTTTATAGTAGAATAGGGATTAATCCTGATTTGTCGCACAATACCGACGGCGTTGACAAAGGGAATTTATATGAAAATAAACTTAATATAGATAATATATATAAAGTTTTATTTCAAGCAATCAAATATGCTTCCCGTATTCGCATTCGTGGAGAACGTTTACCTGCAAATATCATTTTAAACGATTTAAATAAGGAAATTGTCTATATCTTTAATACACAAGACCTTATTTCTGACATAGAAAAAGTATATTTCGGAGCAGCCAGCAAAGGTAACGAAGAATTTGTTAGTACCGCTAAATATGTTGAAATTGATTATTCAAAAAGTAGCGGCTTACAAGAACTACTTACATATGTAAATAGTGAAAATTATGTAAAATATCATATTGACAAAAACAATATAGTTGGCTTATCATTACAGTTTTATAAAGTAATTCCCGATAAGGATAAGTTCATTAAAGGCGCAAATGCTGAAATAAGAAATCCCAAAATTCTTTCCGATAGAATTTACCCTTATACTACAGATAATAACCTTGAATTTGAAGATATAATGGATTGCCTTAACCCTGGTTTATTGCAAAGAGAGCAAGGTGCATATTATACGCCGCAAGCATATGTAGACGAAATGCATAAGCTGTTATATCAAGCCATAAAAATTATACCTGACGGAATGGATTACATTATTATTGATAGATGTGCTGGTACGGGAAATCTTGAAGAAGGTTTGCCCGATGATATACTTAAGCATTGCGTCCTTTCTACGATAGAGTTCAATGAATATGTGATACTAAACTTGAAATATGGCGATAAATGTTTAGTCGTAATACCTAATACCGATGCGCTTGCATACGACATAATACCAGCCGAACACAATGAACAAGGCATAGCAAACGATTATATAAGGGAAAAAGTCAACGATAAGAATTGTGCTATTATTCTTATGGAAAATCCACCTTTTAGCGAGTCAGGAAGTGGCGGAACGCAAAATACAGGCAAAAAGGAAAATATGTGGAAACAAAGCTACATAATGAAGCAAATGCGTAACGAGTTGAACGGAGTTGTTCTAAATGATTTATCAAATCTTTTTATATGGAGTGGTTTTAAATATTACTTAAAAAAGACTTGCGACAGTTACATTTTATATTCCCCCACAAAATACTGGCGCAATCAAAATCTTGTTAATAAACAGTTTGCAGGGGGATTTTTATGTAATAGGCAAGCATTTCATGCCTCACAATGCTCTGCAATAGGTTGTATTTGGTGGAAGAATATTGACGATTTTAATACACAGGCTTTAAATTTAACACCTTATGAAATAATATCAAATACTGTTTGTTGTATTGAGCCTGATGTTACCATAAAAAAAGCATACCACAATTTATCCGAAGCTTACGACAAAAGAAATTTTGCGGATAGTACTGACGGAATAATATGCGAGAGAGATGGCTCTGAGTTCATTGACAATGGTAGAAAAAAATATATAATGCCCCTATATAATGAAAATATTATTGGATATTTAATGGCAAGCAATTTTCAAATTGATAGAAAAGATGTTGCACTAATCAGATGTGGGCTATATAAAGCACACGGTTTTTACTTGCGCGCTGATAACTTTTTAGAAAAATTGCCATTGTTTGTAGCGGCGGTTTTCCCCTATGATAAATGGTATAAGACAGACGTATATTCTAAGTCTTATGACGGACAAGGTAAACATTTGGAAGATAGGGAATTTTTAAAACGTTGCTTAATATATACTGCACTTACACCTAAAAACAAGTGCCGCTCAATGTTTGGTAGTGACAAGCGTTTTTATCGAAACGAATTATGTTTTGATAAGGAAGATACATTGGCATATAAGTCATTGGAAGCATATATTAATGCGGGCATAACCCTTACTGATAAAGAATTAACATTATTTAAGTATTGGAAAGACGTATTATTTGAAGTAACAAAAACAGACGAATATAAATTTTTAATTTCACAGAATATAAACTATCGTCTTGGATTATGGCAGATAATGGAAGAAATTAATATAAAAATTGACAGTGGTCGTAAAGATAGAAAAGGTGAACCAGTGTTTGTGTATAAATATTCTGCGTTAAACACTGAAATTAAAAAGTTAGATACAACACTTAAAAATTATTATGAGAGAGAAATTATTCCGCTATTATTCAAATATGAACTTATAAAATAATATTACTTTATACGCCACTATGTCACACTGTAACACTTTTACGAAAACCCGCGACGCAGTGCCGATAAGATACTATTACCTTATAGGCACTGCGTAACACGGAACATAAACGACAATGGGTGCGGGCGGCGACAGCCGCCCGCACAGTGGCGTATAGTATTACCACGCCACCCCGTAACACTGTAACACATTCAGGGGCGGTTAATATAAAATCGGCTATTATTCAATAAAAAATGACAAAATACTCTTTATGCCTTGCTGTACCATTTAGGGTGGGTATGGGTGGGAAATTAAGGAGCATTTATTATGGGTAATATACCGAACGGTTTAACAGTTATTTATTTCCATGATAAAGATAAGAATATATATGCCGATTTACCGCCCGATAACGAGCAAGCAAAAAAGCTGTCAAAGCTCGTTTACCGCGAGGCAATGACAGCCATTAGCACCAAAAACAAAACCGACAAGCCGCAAGATTAACTCGCGGCTATTTGCTTGCCGTAAAGCGGATAGTCCGACAGCGGCAATTCCACTTGACAGAATAATTCCACATTATTCACCTTGAATATTACTATGTTCTTATTTGCAATTATCCGCTTCACCAATCAGGAACAAAGTTGAACTTTTCACAATAATGAAAAGTCGACTTTGTTTTTTTATGCCGTAAAGTCGTGCAGTTTAGGCTGTACGGCTTTTCTTTATGTTACTTGTTGCAAGATCATAAATAAACGGCTAAATCGAAACTTCGATTTAGCCGTTTTATAAAACTCTCTATCAATGCAAAAACATTTTTATAAGCTTTTCGTTGAGTTTTTTGTAGGGTTGGTAACGCATAGGCAAATCAATTAAAGTTGATTTGTTTACGATACTTTTGTAATGCGTGAAAGTTTCAAACCCCACTTTGCCGTGATAACCGCCAAGCCCGCTTGCACCGAAGCCGCCGAACGGCATATACGGCGTTGCAAGGTGGATAACCACGTCGTTCACGCAACCCCCTCCAAAACCTATTTCTGAGGTAAATCTTTTAATTCTGTTCTTACTCGATGAGAAAATATAGAGGGCAAGCGGCGCGTCGTTTTCCTTAATAAATTTCACCGCCTCACTCTCCTCGCGATAAGTAAGCACGGGTAGCAACGGTCCGAAAATTTCTTCCTGCATAACGGCGTCGTCATAGGTTACGCCGTCCATAACGGTAGGTTCGATTTTTAACCTCTCTTCGTCTTTTTTGCCGCCGCAAACCACCTTCTTTTCGTCGATAAGTCCGCACAGGCGCGCATAATGCTTTTCGTTTATAATTTTTCCGTAAGCGGAGTTCTCTATCGGCTCACTGCCGAATTGCGCTTTTATCTGCTTTTTCAGTTCGGAAATAAGCTCGTCGTGAATTTTTTCCGCGCAGAGAATATAATCGGGTGCAACGCAGGTTTGCCCGAGATTTAAGAATTTCCCCCACACGATGCGCTTAGCCGCAAGGCGTATATTTGCCGTTTCGTCCACTATGCAAGGGCTCTTTCCTCCAAGCTCCAAGGTAACGGGCGTAAGTCGTTCGGCCGCTCTTTCGTACACAAGCTTTCCAACTCTCTTGCTGCCCGTAAAAAATATATAATCGAATTCTGTCTGCATAAGCTCGGTATTTACCTGAGAGCCTCCGAAAAGCACGGTAACGTATTCAGGCGGAAATACGGTATCTATTACCTCTTTTATCGCTTTATTTGTATTAGGCGAATACGCGCTCAATTTCAGCACGACGGTGTTTCCGGCGGCAATCGCGTCAATCAGAGGGTCAATCGACAGCAGAACGGGATAGTTCCAAGGGTTCATAATCAACACAGTACCGTAGGGCGAAGGCAACCTGTAGCTTTTTGACACGGACTGCGCCAACGGAGTCTTGACTTTTTTAGGCTTAGCAAACTTTTTAATGTGCTTAATCATATACGAAAGTTCACTCATTGCCAGCCCCGTTTCACACATATAACTTTCGGTTTTACTCTTGCCGAGGTCCTTTTCAAGCCCCTCGTGAAGGGCTGTAAGGTTAGCCTTTATAGCCTTATACAGCGCAGTCAGTCTGCGCTTTCTTTCTTTTACTTTTAAAGTCCCTCCTCTTGCGAAGTATTCGCGCTGACGGGCAACTATCAAAGAAATATCCGTTTCGTCCACGTTTTCGCCGCGAAGCTTATAGTACATATCCTTTAATTTATTTTTGTCCCACAATACGGGCACAGGATACAGAGGGTTTGCCTCTTTATCCGCATAAGCCGCCATTTCGGCTATATCGCCGCGACGTATCTGAGAAAATGTTTTTCCTATTCCGAACTCTTCGTTCAGTTTTTCAATCCTGCCGATTAAAGCTTCCGCTCCCTGCGCAAAAGAGCTGTTTTCGTCAACAAGTGCGCACTCTACCGCAATTTTCCAAAGCTTTTTATGTACGGTCTTGCCGTACTCCCTTAAAACAACGGGAAGAATAACAGCGTTTGCAAGTCCGTGTGGTATATTATACTTACCTCCGAGCGCGTGCGCTAGTGCGTGAACGTAACCGACGTAGGCCTTAGAAAAAGCTCTTCCTGCTTTATGCGCGGCAAGCAGCATAAGCTTTGAAGCAAGCCTGTCGCCGTCATAAGAGTTCTCGATATTTGCAAAGACAAGCTTAGCCGCCTCTAACGCGTTTTTACGGGTTGACGAATTCCCGCCTCTACCTATGTACGCCTCTATCGCGTGGGTCAATGCGTCCATACCCGTAGTTGAAATTACGTGTTGTGGCAGTGTTGCGCACACCTCTTCGTCGAGCACGGCAAAGGACGGAATAAGCGGAAAGTCGTTAATTGCGTATTTATGTTGTGTTACCGAGTCCACCACCACAGCCGCAAGAGTGGTTTCACTGCCCGTTCCCGCAGTTGTAGGCACGGCGATTAACAGCGGAATTTTCTTTCTTACCTTCAAAATACCGCAAAGCTTGTTAAGGTCTTTCTTGGGTCGGGCAATAAGCGCACCCACACACTTTGCGCAGTCCATAGGCGAGCCGCCGCCAAAACCTATCAGGCAGTCGCACCCCTCATTCTTATAAATTTTCAACGCTTCTTTTGCGTTTTGCGTAGTGGGATTTGCCACTACGCCGTCGTATAACGAATACGGAATATTTGCCGTTTTCAGGGCACTTTCCAACGTTTGGGTTAAGCCAAGCTCGCGAATAGTCCTGTCCGTTACGATTAAAGGATGAATTTTACCGTTAACTTTCAGCACCGCGGGAATATCGCAGATTTTATCTATTACGTTCGGGTTCTTATATGGCAAAAAAGGCAACGCCATTTTAAGCACCGATTGAAACGTACGACAGTATATCCTTTTAAAAAAGTTCATTTAGGTTACCCTCTTATAAATAATTTCTGTGATTATATCAGTTTGACTTACAAGTGTCAAACAAAATTGTTGATTAATCAACAAATTCAAGGCTGCGCAAATAAACATACGATATAAAAACATAAAGGCACGGTTAAAAAACCGTGCCTTTTATTATTCCGTAGCCGAAGGGCAAAGTGCCGTGATTTGCGAAAGCAATAAGAACCACATTATTTCTTTACATAAACCCACGCTTTCTCCGCCGCTTCGGCTGCGGATATGGAAAGCCCCGAAAGGGGCGAGCCATTGAGTTAAACCGTCAGGCGAGTAAATCGTCTTCGTTGGCATCGTCGTAGAACCCGTCGGAATCGGAAGTAACGTTGCGTACTCTCAACGCAAGTATCAACGCCGCTATCGCTATTATCGCTATAACTATGCAGATTATTATCA
>CAMWIW010000029.1 GCA_947174415.1 uncultured Clostridia bacterium | reverse complement strand
GCGCGACAGGACCTTCGGGCGTAACAGGCCCTACCGGCGCGACAGGACCTTCGGGTGTTACAGGCCCTACCGGTCCTACAGGACCTTCGGGAATGACCGGACCTACAGGTCCTACGGGTGTAACAGGCCCTACCGGACCGACTGGTCCATCAGGTGTAACAGGTCCTACGGGCGTAACCGGACTTTCCGGAGGAACAGGTCCTACCGGCGCGACAGGTCCTACCGGCATGACAGGACCTACAGGACCTACCGGCCCTCGCGGATATAATGCTTCGCTCGTTATAGGCACTACCGACGTTGGCGAACCCGGAACTGCGGCAATCGTAACTAATTCGGGCGACGATACAAACGTCGTTCTGAACTTCGTTATTCCCCGCGGCGCAACCGGCGTTACAGGCCCTACGGGCGCAACTGGTATAGCAGGCGCAACAGGAGCAACGGGTGCAACGGGTATAGCAGGCGCTACGGGTGCAACAGGACCGACGGGTGTATCGGGTGCGACCGGCGCAACGGGACCCACCGGTACAGCAGACCTGAACGCTTACGGCGGTGTGTACAATACGACTCCGCAAACGCTCAACTTAACCGTAGGAGGCACTACGCAATTGCCGCTTCCTTCCGCTATGCCGTTGAAAAACGTAACAAATACGCCTGTCAACAGTCTTACGGTGGGAGCTACAGGAGTATATGAAATCAATTACTTCTCTAATGTGTCGGCGGCGCTTGGTACGACGGTTACAATGTCGGTGCGCAGAAACGGAACTGCGATTCCGCAGGCGACTATATCGCGCGTTTTGTCGGTTGGCGTAAGCTCCCTTTATAGCGGAAGTATTATTATTGCGTTGACTGCTGGTGATGTAATTGATATGGCGCTTTCTGCATTGCTTGCCGTAGGTATTACGTTGGGCAGCGGAGTGAATACAACTTTAACTGTCAAGCAGATAAGCGCATAACTTAAACTATAAAAGAAAAACATTCCCTTAAAGCACAAGAGCAACAGTTTCTATGGGCGCGGCTGCCGCCTTAAGGCTGTCAACTTAATTAAAAAAGCCCGATTTTTTCAAAATCGGGCTATAAATTTTTTATTGCGATGCAATCTTTTTTTGCTTGTGCTTGACAATTAAATCGTTTAGCGACAATAGTAGCTGTTCTATTATTTTTCCAAACAATAGAGCAAACAGTGCGCCGAAAACGTTATTCAAAACTCTGAACGCAAGCGCCGTTCGTACCCCCAAAGTAGAAGCCGCGGCTGAAACCGCGCTGAACGAGTTCCAAGCCGTTTGTCCCTCATATTTTCCGCAGAAGCCCGCGCAAAAGCCTCCGACCAATCCGAAATATCTGAATAGGGTTGCGGGTAAAGCAATACTTGCCACGGTCATTATCAGACAGCCAATAACGTTCGCCCTTATTCGGCTTTCCACGCGAGGATGCATAGCTCCTTGCGGAATAGTAACCGACATTGCGGCTATGCCAGCCCAAGCGGGTTTAGCAGCGCCGATAAGCGAGGCAATAGTAACAGCGCCCGCAACGCAAAAGGCAATTTTGATTTGCCAACGGCTGCGCTCATCAGACAGTTTAAAATCGGTAAAAAGATTTTTAAAGCCGTATTTAAATTCGGTTTTCCTGCGGTTGCGATAGAGGACGAGGGCGGTAAGGGTAGCTCCTAAAAGAAGACACAGAATTCTTTTGACGTAGGAAAAACCGCTCACGTCCGAACCGTAGAGTAAAAGATACGACAAAATAAGGATAGAATGATTAGACCATTTCACGTTGTGGCAACCGATAATAACTATGAACAGAATGGCAATAAAGTTTATCAGGAAATCGCAACCTAAGGGAACGAGGTGCGCCAATTTTGGGAAGAAGGCGAATATACCGAAAATCAGGAATATGCCGCCGACGGAATGGCTTGCACGAATATCAAGGTCGGTAAATCTGAATACGGATATACCCAAAAGCAGTACAAGCCCCGCAATAAAGTTTTCCATTCCGAAAATCATTCCCGAAACGATTATTACCGCCGAGCTGAACGCAAGGTTAAGAAGAACTTTAAAAATAAAAATCAGAATATGTACGAATTTATCTTTCGGTTTTTTAAACCCTGCAACGTAACTTTTTGAACCCGCCTGATTAAGTTGTAACTCCTGATAAAAAGTCATTTATTGCTCCGTTTACCGATTTGCTTATAATAAATGAATATAGCAAGTAAACGCTAACTTGTCAATCAAACTTAAAAGAAGGCAATAAAATTGCCTTCTTTTGAGTTTGTAAGCTTATTTTTTACGGACGCTCTTATGAATTAATCTGTTGCAATAGTAAAGTGCAAATCCGAGCGCAAATATTCCCGTTAAAATGCCGAGAATGAATATGACGGAGTAGGGGATACCGACTTTTTCATAATTCATAAAAAAGTATATGTAGTTACCTGTAACCGAGCCGAATACGATTACAAACACAAAATACAGTAGAGGGACTGCGGCAACAGTCGGCACTAATTTTACGGTCGTTTCGGTAAGGTCGCACAAAGTCAAATAATAGCCCAAGACAAGCAACGGATTAACAATATGTAAAAATGCAAAGCCGCCGCTCATTTGAAATTGATTAGAAAAGGCTATACACACAAAGAAAACTATCAACAGCAGAATAGCAGCGCAGAGATAAAGTATTTGCGGAACACTTTTATTAAATAAAATCAAAACGCCGCTGATTAAATAAAATATCCCGACTGCAAAGCTACTCAAAAAAGTAAGCTCGTAAGCTTCGTCAAGGTGCTCACGGTAAGTAAATAAAGCAGTAAATACAAGCACGAAGGCTATAAGGAGAGAAACAGAAACTTTAATTATTTTTAGCGTTTTATTATTCAATTTCATTGTGGGCCTTCTTTATTTTTACGTATTTTTTGATGCTGTGTAACCATATCTTCATAGTCAGCTTCTGAGGCAAAAGCTTTACGTTTATGTGCTGGCATTTAACGAAAAATGAACATATGGACATATCTTTATTTCTTTTAGCGTCCTTTATTGCTTTTTTTACAACTTTTTCGGGTGCGACAATTCCGGGGAAGCGCACTTTTTTTCCGTCAACGACCCTTGTAAGCATTTTGGTATCAACCCAACCGGGACAAACGGCTGTAACCGTTATTTTGTGCGGCTTCAATTCTGCATTTCATCGATATTTTCATTTATAAGTTTCTTAACGAATTCTTGTCCTATACCGCCGGTAGCACCCGTTACAATAGCAATTTTTTTCATACTAATGTTTATCCTTTAATAGAACCCGTTCCAAATCCGAGGCGGTAATCGTTTCGTACTTCGAGGTAAATAATTTTTTTAACGCGTAAAGATAAACGACACTCCAATAGAAGTCTGCCAATTTCATTGAAGAACCCGCAACAACGCTTTTTTCTTTTTGACCTTGCTCGATTATTTTCGCTGTGTATTTATAAATTTCAGATTGATAGGTAGTGTTTTCAGACGCAAAGTCGTCTTTTTCGAAAAGTACATGCGTAGTCAAAGTTACTTTTGCTGCGTAATTTCCTTCTTTTTCCAATTTCTCGATAACCGTTTTTGACAGCTTGCTTATTTTACTTTTCGCTGATATAGGCAAGCCTGACAGCATTTTCAATTCTTTGATTTCCCTGTCGTTATTGCAAACGGTGAAAATTTCTTTGAATAAATCTTCTTTGGACTTGAAGTAAATATACAACGTGCCTTGCCCAATGCCGATATAGTCCGCAAGGTCGCTTATTTTCGTGCCCGCAAACCCGTTCCTTGCAAAGTAAAGCATAGCGTCGTGCAAAATCTTCTTTCGGGTTTCTTCCCGTATCTCCTGACATCTTTCGGGTGTTTTCGGCATAAAATAAACTCCTTTTTATGAATGAACTTTTATTCATTGATAATTTTAGACTAAAATAAAAGCATTGTCAACTAAAAAGTAGGCGGCTATTGAAATTGATTTGTTGTAAAATATTTGATATAATAAATCGGAACGATAAAATTTCGGGAGGAAATTATGGAACGGAATAACAAATCAGCCGAAGAACTCTGTAAAGATGCAATGAAACTTTACGGCGAAAAGAAATATAAAGAAGCGTTAGAGCTTTGGAAAACTGCCGCAGAAGAGAATAACGCGGAAGCCTTGTATATGCTCGGTATCTGTTATAACTATAATTTGGGTGTTGACGAAGCCTACAAAGATAACTGCGCCGCGCTTGCAAGCGGTTATTTTCAGAAGGCAGCCGACCTCGGTCATGCCGACGCGCAGTGCTTTGCGGGGCTCTGTTATCTTCACGGAATAGGAGTAGAAAAGAGCGAAACGAAAGCGGTTGAATTATTAAAAAAATCCGCCGAAAAGAATTGTACGGCGGCAATGAATAATCTTGGACTTTTGTGCGACAAGGGAATAGGTGCGGAAGACCCCAAAAAGAATGACGAAGAATCGTTTGCGTGGTTTGCAAAATCGGCAGCTTTGGGCGACTCTACGGGGCAACTTTATGCGGGTATCGCGTACTATGAAGGCAACGGCGTCAGACGTGATTACGTTGAAGCCGTTAAAATGTATTCATTGGCGGCGCAACAAGGCTTAGCGGAAGCGCTTTTCCGCCTTGGCGAATGTTACGACGACGGCGAGGGCGTGAATGAAAACCCTATCGAAGCGTTTAAATTATATAAGCTTGCCGCACAGAAGAACCACGCAAAGGCACAGTGCTACGTGGGTTACTGTTACGAGTACGGTTTAGGCGTTTCGCGTAATATGGGAGAAGCGCTTAAATGGTACACCGTTTCTGCGCAAAACAATTACTTTCAGGCGTATTGCAATCTCGGCTGTTGTTACGAAGAGGGCAGAGGCGTAAAAAAGGATATGAAAACCGCAATCGGATTGTATGAAAAAGGTGCGGAGCTCGGCAGCTTGGACGCAATGTTCAATCTCGGTAACGTATACGCATTCGGCAAGGGCGTCAAGGAAAATGCAGAGCTTGCCATCGGATATTACGCGGAGGCGGCGGAATCGGGTCATGCCGCGGCGCAGTATAACCTTGCGCAACACCTTATGTACGGAATAGGCATTGACGAAGACCCCGAAGAGGCGTTTAAATGGTATTCGGAATCGGCAAGTCAGGGGGACGCCGACGCTCAGTATGCCGTTGGGCTTTGCTACGAAGAGGGAATGGGCGTGGAAGTTGATTTGGACGAAGCTAAGGAGTGGTACGCCCGCGCGGCTGCTCAAGGCAACGCGAGAGCAAAAAAAGCGTTAAAGAAGCTTTAACATCATGGAACGGTTCGGTTTGGAAGACGGAATAATTAAATTTTTCTATAAAGCAAAAGAAATTCCCGTTGAAGAAACGGAAGAGGCAAAAGCTTCGGATAGCGTCGAAAAGCTTTGTGTGCGTGCGGAAGAGAATTACGAGAGCGGCAAAACAGAGCAAGCGTTTAAGCTGTGGGAAATTGCCGCAGAACGCGGTTATGCTCACGCTCAGTTCTGCCTTGCCGTTTGCTATGAACTTGGGCTTGGAGTGGACGTCGATATTTCAAAAGCGTTCGATTTATTGCAGAAATCCGCTGAACAAGACGACGTTCATGGGCAATTTCGGCTCGGAATATATTATCTGAATTACAAGGATTTGGATTTTGCCGACAACAAGGCGTATTATTGGTTTTCGCAAGCTGCAAACAATGACTTTCCGCCCGCTATTTACTATTTGGGCGAATGTTACTTTGACGGCATAGGTCAGCCCGTAGATAAGAAAAAGGCGTTGCAGCTTTTCGAAGCGGCTGCCCAAAAAGAATATTTCCCCGCTTTTTATAAGTTGGGAGTGTGCTATGAAAAGGGTGAAGGCGTTGAAATAAACCTTGAAAAGGCGGCTGAAAATTATTCCAAAGCGGCACAGGGCGGATACGCCCCCGCAAAATATGCGCTTGCGCTTTTTTATGAAAACGGAACTGTAGTGGAAAAAAGCTATGAAGAAGCCGTGCGCCTCTATAAAGAAGCGGCGGAGGACGGCTATCCCGCTGCGCAGAACGCGTACGGTTGGTGTTTCGTCGTCGGCAAAACCGTAAAACAAGACAAGTACGAAGCCGTAAGATGGTTTCAGCGGGCGGCAAAGCAAGGAAATATGCGCGCACAGTACAATCTTGCGGTTTGCTACGAAGAAGGGCGAGGCGTTATCCGGAATTTAGAAAAAGCATATCAATGGTATTTGCAATCCGCGGAGCAGGGCGACGACAGGGCGCAGCTTCACGTCGGTTGGTGTTATCAGGTCGGAAACGGCGTGAAAGCAGACGGTAAAGCAGCGTTCGAATGGCTTGAAAAGTCTGCAATGCAAGGCAACGCTCAGGCGCAAAGCGATTTAGGATATTGCTATTTTAGCGGAATAGGAATTAAAAAGAATAAAGCCGAGGGTTTCAAATGGTATTTGAAAGCCGCCGAACTAAATAACGTAATGGCAATGTATAACGTAGGTTGCAATTATCGGCACGGCGACGGAGTAAAAAAAGACGGCTCAAAAGCTATAGAGTGGTATGAAAAGGCGGCGCAGGCAGGCAGTACCGACGCGCTTTTGAGTATGGGCAATATGTACGAGCGCGGCGACGGAGTAAAAAAAGATTTAGCAAAAGCCTACGACTTTTATAAAAAAGCGTATGATAGCGGCGAAGAGTTGGTCGAAATCCTTTTACGCAAAAAGAAATTCTCAAAGCTCGCCGCAAACAAATAAGAGAGTAGTTGCAACTACTCTCTTATTTTCGTTGAGTTCTTAATTTTTCCTTGTCTGATTTTTGCGACTTTCTTTGTCATAATTTTTCTGCCGATATTTTCATACGTAAACTTTTTAAGTCCGCGATAGGTTTGTTTGTATTCGGAATAAAATTCGTCGGGCGTATCGAACACGCCTAAATCTTCCACAACGGCTTGCTGTTGTACTGTAGTATTTTCGCCTTTCCAATCAATTTGTAAGTTGCCGAAATCTTTTACTGCTATGGCATAATCAAAGAATTTTCCTTTACATTTTGGAAATAATTTTTGTACACCCGATATATATGCTTTATCGGTTATTACGCCCTCTAAACTTAACCATTCGCCGTTATAATAGACTTCCGCCCAAGTATGCACGATAAGCGGCGGTGCAAGTTTCGCCATAAATTTAGACATTAAACTGCGCTGAAAAACTTTTGTAACTTTTGTTCCGTGCAACCTGCAAGGAATGCTGACGGCACGCAGTAAAGCCATAAGTAAAGTCGCTTTTGTATTGCATTGTCCTAATCCGTCGGCTATAACTTGTGTTGCCGTAAGGTTATCGTATTTGTTATATCCGAGCAAAATAACGTTTTGTACATAATCGTAAATTGCGCCGATTTTATCAAACTCGTTTAAGTTATTCCAATTTTGCGAATCGATTAAATTTACGATTGATTGTTCGCGATAGTTAAGCAAAGCCGTATCTTTCAAATAATTTTTCATAAAAAAAGTACCTACCTTTAATAGATACTTTGATTATAATTTTTCAATTAGATAAAGACTTTCAAAAATTCGCTATCTTTAATAGATGCGCTCACAGGCATGCCCATCCATTTCTTGACAGTTGCCGCAAAATGCGAAGGACTGTCAAACCCGGCAAGCATTGCGGCATCAGTAATATTTGTGCCGTTTAGTAACGCTGTAAACGCTTTTTCAAGTTGGTGGAACAGAATATAACTTTTCAGCGGAACACCTATTTGTTCGCGGAATAAATGAGATAATCGACTTGGCGATAAGCAAACGATTTTCGCAAAATTTTCTATCGTGTGGTTGTAACAGTCGCAATTTTGCAATAATTCAAAAAGCTTTATTATTCGTTCGTCTAAAACTTTTGAATTTCTCTTAATGCCTAAGTATTTAGAAAAATCTTGTATAAAGTCTGAATATTGTTGTTTATCGTCAGTATATAGAAGAGCAGAGGCTTGTTGCTGTATGCGTTCTATTCCGCTGTCGCAAATCAAATAGTTGCCGTCTATCTTTTTCATTAATTCTTTTGCAAAACCCGAACTCGGTTCAATAAGAATAGAAAGCCGTACTTTATTGTTGCACGAAAATATATGTCGTGCATTTTTATTTACAATAATACATTTACCGCTTATTTGTTCGTTTTCGACAAAAACTTGCAAAGGCTCGTCAAGGCTTAAAAACACTTGTAAAACACAATGCGAGTGTTCTGTTGCATTTACTTGATTTCCGATAAATGCGATATTATCTTTATCCCAAAAGATTTTTAACATACACTAATAATAGCAAAAACCAATTATGATAGCAATTCAAAAAAGCCTAAACTGAACGAGAAGTTCAATTTAGGCTTCAAATGTCAATGATGAATGATAAGTAGCGTACTAAAACGCTCAAAAAGGGAGTGGGTAGTAGCAAGGGTTGAACCGCAACGTATTAATTGATAAAAGATGGATTTATTTAAAGAAACTAAACTTAAATTATTTAGCTAATGTTTAAAATAAATTACAAAAATATAAATTGTTGGCTTTACGTGTTGCTGTCCGTGCTTGGTCAGCAATTTATTTCTTTAAAAAGTTGAAGTTCTTTGATATTGGTAAAATATGGAAATTTTTGTGTAAACTGCTTTAATTTGTTTTATAAATAAGTATAGGTAGAATCTTAACGAATTAAGCAAGGTGAGATTATGGCGCGTACGAGTGAAAAGATAATAGATGAACAAATGCTGTTTGATAATGCTCCGGTTGAAAGTGATGATTATGAAACCGAAGCACAAATTTTGGATGCACAGGTAAAAAAACAAGGTGTTACTAATATAGGTGTTGTGGCAACTTATGGTGCTGGCAAAAGCAGCGCTATTAATACTTATTTAAAAAGATATAGAAAAAAAGGGCTGCGTCAGCCCAAGCATGTACAGATTTCTTTGGCCGATTTTAATAGAGATGAAAACGATGTGAATTCTGATAACAATAATTATAGTGAAAATGCCATTGAAAGAAGCATCTTGCAACAATTGTTTTATAGCCAGAGAAAATATAAGTTACCAAAATCAAGTATTAATAGGACGAATAAGTCAAGTTTTTGGCTAACAGTCGGCTGTGCGTTGCTGTCTATAATTTTTATATTATCTGTTATAGTTTTATCTTTTGAGATAAGTGGAAACAGCTTATTTAAAGTTAGCAATTCTTCAATTGTTAATTCTATTGCAAGTTGCATTGCAACGATTTCATTAGTTATTACAATTATTTGCTTAGCCAAATTTGGTTATTTAAAGAGAGTTAAATACAAAGATTTAGAAATTGCAATCAATGAGAAAGGTAATGTGCCAAAAGATTATTCATTATTTAATAATTTTGTTAATGAGGTGCTTTACTTTTTTGAGTGCATTAATGTCGATTTGGTCATATTTGAAGATTTGGATCGTTTAGAAAATTTAAAAATCTTCGTTAAACTTAGAGAATTAAATACTATTATAAATAATAGCCCGAGAAAGGCTAATAAAGTTACGTTTATTTATGCTGTTAAAGACTCGATGTTTAAGGATGAAAATCAAAGGGCAAAATTCTTTGAATTTATTTTGCCTATAATTCCTATAATGAATCCTGTTACCACATTTGATAATATTGATAAAATGCATAGACAGTTAGTTTCTTTGGATTCTTCATTAAAGTTGCCTGAACAATTTTTAAAAGATATTTCGTTTTATGTTTCTGATATGCGTGTGCTCAAAAACACGTTTAACGATTATGTTATTATGGTACATAAATTATCTGAAAATTCAGATAAAAAATTGACTTTAAAAAGAGAGAATTTATTTGCTTTAGCTTTATATAAAAACTTATATCCCTATGATTATTCTAGATTGCAGAGAAACGAAGGGTTAATTCCGTTATGTATTGATAAAGAAAAATTAACTGAGTATTATAAAACAGATATTGTAAGCCGTATTAATGAACTTGAAAGCGAGAAAAAAAGAATTGAAAGTGAATTTTTAAAGGATTTTGAAGATTTAAAATTGATTTTTAAAGGACAACATATACAGTATTCATATACAAGTATGTATGGGATTCAAGATGTTGAAAAAATAAATACATTTGAAGGAATAAACTATCTTCGTCATCCGGTTCATACTGGATATGCAGTTCAAGTTCAAAATTTGCCCAATGGTGAATCTTATTTTGAAAGAGAGAAAATTATTAAAGATAAAACGAATGAAAGATTAACTGAGATAG
>CAMWIW010000028.1 GCA_947174415.1 uncultured Clostridia bacterium | reverse complement strand
GCAGAAGACGGGATTTGCACCCGACAACGCATCTACCTGATAAAGCAAATACGCCGAACTTTCTTCTGCATATGAAGGTAAATAAATTTTACCTTCAATAAATTAATCTTTTCCTTTAATCGAATCGTAAACAAAAGCATTCATAAGCAGCAACGCCAACGCTAACCCCGCTAACATAAATCCGCCTAATTGCAAACCTTCAACCGCAATATTTAAAGGATAGCAAGCAAGTGTTACCCCAACACCGACAGCAATAATTAATATTATACCAACAATATATAAGAATGTTTGCAATTTATCTTTAAACACAATATCATAGCCGCCGAGTTTTTGATATATAGGGCAAAGCGGGATAAAGACCGCTAAACCGATACACATTACCGTTAAGCCGACAATGGGAAAATTACAGGCTGTCATAAAAACGATACCGAGCGCAAATAAAACTGCGCCTATTGAAAGCATAATAATTAAAACTATATTCTGGCGTTTCATTGCTGTTCTTTTCCCATAAAACACACCGCCGCCATTCCCGGCCCCGTATGTGCGCCTATAATAGGACTTAACATTCTTCTTCTGACAGTTACGTCCGGCTTTGCTATTTTTACGAATTGCTCTAACTTTTCGGCAAGTTCGGGCGCATCAGCGTGGATTATATAAATTACGTCATCACGGTGTAAATCAGTATAATACATTCCGAACAATTTACATAGTTCTGAAATTGCGGTTGTATTACCACGCTTTTTATCGGTAGTAATGAGCTTACCGTATTTATCAATTCTCAATATGGGGCGTATGTTCAGCATTGTTCCTATAACCGCTGTTCCCGAGCCAATTCTGCCGCCCCGTTTTAAGTACATTAAATCCTGAACCATAAACCAGCAATTTACGTTTTTGCGCACTTCCATAATGTCGTTATAATTTTCTTCAATGCTAAACCCGTTTTCTCTGTTGCGGAAAGCTCGTTCGCATAGAATACCCATACCGCCCGTTGCAGATAATGTATCAACTATGTATAAATCAACGTCGGGATATTTCTGCTTTAACGTTCGCCTTGCTTCGCAAGCTGAATTGAACGTGGTTGAAAGTCCGCTCGACAACGAAAGATATAAAATCGAATTGCCGTCTTTCATATATTTATCGAAGTATTGTTCATACATAAACGGATTGATTTGGGTGGTCTTTGTAAGAGCGCCGCCACGTTGCCCATCATAAAACTCTTTCAAAACTTTATCGTCTTCAATACTTTCGCAAAGACGCATATCGTCCTTAAAAGAATATTCCATAGGAATAAATTTGAGTTGAAATTCCTTTGCCGCTTCCTCGTTTACGTCGCCGGAAACGTCCATACAAATAAGATACTTTTTCATTTTTATAATCTCCTTTAAGTTGATATATTTTCCCATTTTTAAATACTCTCCGAATATTGAGTTATGCCGAACTCCGTCAGTTTCCGAAAGAATATTTCCGCCAATTCGGCTTTGATATATCTATAACTAAAACTGATATATAACTTATCTTTAAATGAAATTATAGAGCAGTTATAGTTTGATTTCTTTTTGGGCGTCAGAAAAAAGGACACACCGTTTATATAGCTGTTTATCTCCTGCGGATATTCCGCCTTGCCGAGATTTGAAAGGGTTATGCTTGTACTGCAATCCCCGAAAATGTTATACGCACAACGAAGCAGTAAGCACCTTAACGGTAACGGGATATGATTTATGATAAACGAATTATTCTTTGCTTCATAATCGCCCATAGTGGACGCATGAATTTCGTTTCGGTTTTGCTCTTTAATCTGAGTGCCGATTTTATCAATAAGACTGTTAAACGCTAATCCGTAATCGTCGCTTGCAATTTTGGGAGTAACGTATAGAGTAAAGTTGCGTAACGTTTTACTTTGATAACGCCGCCGCAAATCTACGGGTATCATAATTCTTATAGGTTTACACTTTTTACGCTTGTCGTTATATCTGTTTTGTAATTCAAAGATAGCTTCTGCCATTACAGTTGTCAGAAATGTAGTGAGTTTTGTATTGTACTTGTGGGAAATGCTCATTAAGCCGTTCAAATCAAAAACGCCCGTTACTGTCTGAATAGTATTGTCTTTTCGTTTTTCTCCCGGCAGTTTGTAAGCTGAACAATACGTTAAGGACGACTTGCCACGCTTTGCGAAAATCGAATAATCGTCCCGTATCTCACTTTCATCAACTTTGTCAAATGGATTAAGCGTTAAAGAATTATCCGAATATCTCAATCCGTACTGTAAGCGCAAATATTCCGCAACAAGCGTATTCAAAAACACCAAACCGCCGTGTCCGTCAGTAAGCGAATGAAAGAACTCAGCCGAAATAGTCTTTTCGCCGTAAAAAACCCGCAAGGCACACTCGTTCATTTCTTCCTCTGTAAAGCTCGCAAGTCTGCTGCCTTCACGCATCACCCTTAACGGTGCGGTTATGGGAACTACCTTATATTTTGAACAAACAGCTTTTAGTCCCGCCACGATTGTCGGGAAACGTGGAGTAATATTATCAAGTGCGTTTTGCAGTTGGTTCACGTTGATTTTTTGCGTTAAATTTACTTCAAGACGAAAAATATTGCTGTAAGTTTTATTGCGTGTAGCTATATGTATAATCGCTGTATTATCCAACGGATAATATTTTGCGCCTTGCAATGCTATTGCTTGCATATGTAATCCTCCGAAATTCAGGTCGGGTTAGAAAGGTATATCCATTCTTCCGAACTTTCAAATTCAACTTTTCTTGTGCCTAAATCGTAAACGTTTTCACGCTCAGACACGACAGCATCAAACATTTCAATATAAGAACGCATACTGCGTTCAATCGTAAAGTTCAATGCGTGTTTTGCTATTACCGTCCGATGAGCTTGCAGGTCGTTCGGGTGTTCAATCCACCAATCTATATTTTCTGCCAAATCTTTATAATTGCCGTGCCGGAAACTGCTACGTTTATGCAAAACGAATTGAGAAGTAGCGGATTTCGGGCTGTCGGAAACTATCGGAACGCAACCACAGGCTATCGCTTCTATACAAGTCATTCCTTCAATTTCAACGTCTGCGGGGTGTATGTATAAATCCGCAAAGTTGAGAAACGAGAGCTGCTGTTCACGATTGTAAGAACCGAGAAAAACGGGATAGACCGGTAACTTTCTCGCCAATCTCATTAGTCGTTTTTTTTGCGGCCCTTTACCGCCGAGAATTAATAAAATGCGCTCACGGTACTTGCTTTTATTGATTGCATTAATTACCAAATCAAAGCGTTTCTCCCGTGAAAATCTACCGTTTACAACTATAATGAACTTATCTTTATAAATGGTCGGTTTTTCTTCACGCTGCATTTTGAATATGTCTTTGTATCCGTTTGATATAACGTGATTACAAGTATTAAAACAATGCTCGTTCAGTTGTTTATTAATCATTTCAGACGGACAATGAATATGCTCAACGTATTGATATACCTTTCTGTACCAACGTTTCCATAAAAGATAATTTATAAACTTAAACTTGTTTAAGTGTAAGGTGGAAGTAATATTTTCAGGGGCAATATGAAATGCGGCGGTACAAGGTATATTCCGTTCCCGACAAAGCTCTATCGTTTTATAGCCGAGCTTAAACGGCATAAATACGTGAACTACGTCTGCACCTCTGATGGCTTTCAAAATTATTTCTTTATCAGGCTTCGCAAGCTGCATACCTTGTGAATGGATAACTCTATCAATGGGTTTGCCGAAACTCCGTTCGTTAAGGGCGTAGGGAGTATTCGTTCCGTCGTCTATGGTAAGTATTCTTACGACGTGTCCTTGTTTTACAAGCCCTTGATAAAGCCATTGCGCAGAAACGCTTGTACCGTGATTACTCTGAAAAAACTGGTCTGTAACCAATGTAATTATCATACAATTTGCCCCGCCTCGTTTAACTGTTCATTTTTTTGCGTATCAGTAACAATCGAATGTCTTGTTTTGAATTTATAAACTACAAGCAGCCTTGCTCTGTTATACCTTTGAATAAAACAAGGCATAAGATTTAATAAAAAATTCGTAAGCAAAATAGGAAGCACAAAATAATAATGTTTTATCGGAAAAATAAACAAACAGGTAAATCCTAATATTGCCGCCGACAAATGCAGGATTTCTCCGATACAGGTTTCATAAATAAATTTTTTCAGATAATCAACTTCCAATGATTGAAGGTTGCTTTTTGCAAATCCCGCAGATTTTCCCCATTCGGGAACTTTGTCTTTCCACTTGCGAATTTTAAGTTTTTCATATAACCTGACTTCTTTTTTGCTTACTGCAAAATACTTTCTTTCATAATTCCAACAAGTTTTAGGCAAACAAAATCTTAAAATTAAATCCAGAATACCTAACAGTATAAAAACGTATAAAAGTACGAATAAGGGTGCGATTATTGCATAGGAAAGGGTTATCGTTCCAGCCAAACACGAAACGCAAATTGTAGATACCAGCGTTCCAGCCACAACCAACGAAATTATTAAGAAATAGAGCATTGTTCCACCTCTGCTACGGCGCTACTCTTTGCCACGACGCTTTTCTTCTGTTTATATTTAGCATAGAGAACAACCGAAACACCGCCGACTATTCCACCTATGAAATCGCAAATAATATCGTACATTGTATCCATTAATACGTCCCTGCCTTCAAAGCCCATCCAATGCTGGGTATTTTCCCCGAGAAACGTATCAAAACTAAATTCGCATATTTCCCAAAAACCGCCGAGCAACATTGAAAACGAAAGTGCCAAAATAAAAATCCAAACAGGACTTAACGTATTGCCTTTGGTTTCCGTTATTAGATTGTAGGCAAGCATTGCCAACAGAATACCGCTTGCAAGATGCACAACCTTATCGTACACGGAAGTCATATCATAAACACTCCACAGACAACCGACGACAAGAGCAAGAATAACAAATAATTCATAAGCAATAATAAGCGGTAAATTGAAATTTATTTTGAATATCAATGTGAGTAACACCGGCGCCCATACAGCCAAAAAATATAAGAAAATGAGAAGTATTGAATAAATGTTACCGAAAGAGATTGACGGTGCAATATTCAAACAAGCAAGAACAATAAATACAATAGCGTTTGCGATACCAAAACCCGTAAAAGCTGCTGATGTAATCAAAATCTTTTTATTCATAAATAATTCTCCTTTTTTTATTCTTTGGCTCAATATTACGGCAGAAATGTGAACTGAATTTTAAATAATTTAATAAAATTGAAAGTTAATAAAATAAAAAAACGCAGAAAACAATTCTGCGTTTTTATGTTTTTACAAAATTTAGTTATGTCAAAAAGTTCAATCATAAGCAAGAACCTTACTGTCAAAAGTTAATTTTAGACCTGCGTCAGAACAAGTTATAGTAATAGGAAATTCAGTTGTTATATTTCTGAAATTATTTGCATCGCAACAATTTAGTCTAATTGTCCGCATATCTTCATCTATCTCACAATAGCCGTTCGCAAGTTCAGTATAACAGCTGCCATAAAAATTGCTATAAAACTTTTTCTTTTTGTGTCAGTACTTTTCATGAAATCCTCCATTGATTTTTTAAATTCTAATTAAGTTGACAAAGTTATATTCGTGCTAACATCATTTAATAAAATTGTTGCGGAAATAAAGATACTTTCATTACATTTTTTAAAAGCACAAGTCATGTAAATGTTGTCCTCTTTATGAGAAAAAGCTATTCTCATTACCTTTGAATAATAAGTAACACCAAGATTATCATTAAAAATTTCAGGTTGACCGTTTATAATGATTTTCAGTTGAACTGCATAATTCTTTTCATTAAGAGAAATGATATTTGCCGATGCTGTTTCATATTCGCATTCCTCGATTGAAAGGCATATTTCATCAATTTTAAAATTATCATTTATGCTTATCTCCCTTGTTGACCAAAAACCACAAACGACATCAACTGTTTCATTTTCTGTACAGCCAATCATTCCAACAGCACATAATAAACAAAATATTGCTGCTGTAATAACTTTTAATAAGCTTTTCATAAATAAATCTCCTCAAATAAATAATGCTCTAAATAATATATATTGCTATAACATCATATTTTCCTCCTTATATAAGATACCTCCTTATTTTGTAGCTTAATTTTATTTCTCTTTTGTTAAATGAATTTGAAATAAGTTAAGAAAATAAAAAAAACGCAGATAATTCTCTGCGTATTTCTTTTCAGTTTCAATTATTTATTAAAGCGGTAAACAAACGGTAAAAGTCGTTCCTTTGTTTCGCTCACTTTCAAAAGATATTTTACCGCCAAGTTTTTCAATGATTGTTTTTGCCAATGGCAGCCCCAAACCGCTTCCTTCTTTATTATGCGATTTGTCGCCCGTAAAGAACGGATCGAATATTTTGTCTTTGTCCTCGTCGGCAATACCGATCCCGTTATCTTCTATTGTAAACAAAAAAGAATTTTCTTGCTTTTTAAGATTTATTTTTATCGTGCCGTTATCGTCCGTAAACTTAATTGCGTTGCTTATCAGATTTTGCCAGACACGGAACAATAAGTTTTCATTGCTCTTAATTTCAAATTCTTCAAGGTCGGGTTCGACGGAAATATCTTTTTTACTCCATTTTAGTTGAGTTGCTAATATTGCGGAACGTATTTGTTCGGCAGGAACAAATACATCCTCTTTTGAAATAATTGTCGTACTGTCCATACGTGATAACTCTAAGACGTTTTTGGAAAGGTTTGCAAGCCTGTCGGATTCCGAAACGATTATCTTCATATAATTTTCCAAAGTTGCCTTATCGTCCGCATCCGTAGCGGCTTGTGCATAGCTTTTTATAACGCTTATAGGCGTTTTAAACTCGTGCGAAACGTTCCTTGTAAAACTCTTACTTAACATTACGTTCGCTTTAAGCTCAACAGTCATTTTATTAATGTTTTTAGCAAGCTCAGACAATTCATCATAGCCTTTTACACTTACCGTTATATCGTAATTGCCGTTCGCAATTTCGGTAACTGCTTTACTCAACTTATGAATACGCTTCGTAAAAAATGTATTTATAAGAAAGAAGAAAACAATAAGTCCAAATACCATACTTAACCCGTTGCCGAGATACATAGCCGACACAAACACGCTTTCGTCATGTCCTCGACAAAAAAGAGAAGTCATAAAGGCAATAAGAGCAGACAGTCCCAGCATTATGACAATTAATAAGCCTATCAACTCAATAGCTAATAAATTTTTGCGTCCTTTTTTCATAGTAATACCGCCTTATATCCAAGTCCTCGTATAGTTACAATTTTAAAATCTGAACTATCAACTTTGTTTCGTAGTAATTTAATATGCGTATCTACGGTGCGGTCTGCGCTATTGCTTTCATACCCCCAAATATCATTCATAAGTTGTTCGCGTGAAAATATATAATTCGGGTGAGACAACAGCTTGAATAGCAATAAAAACTCTTTTTTAGTCAACTCTATGTTATTGCCATTAAGAATAACCGTATTTGCCTGATAATTGAGTTCCGTGTGGGGCAGAACGATTTTATTTTCATAAACTTCGCCGTATCTGCGAAGAAGCGCTTTTATACGCAACAATAATTCCTGTAAGTCAAAAGGCTTTGTAAGGTAATCGTCAGCGCCTGAACCGAAGCCCTTTTTCTTATCGTCCAAAGTTTCAAGCGCAGTCAACATTAAAATCGGCACGTCCGGTTTAAGAGTACGAACCTTTGCGGTCAGTTCGTTTCCGTCCATTTTGGGCATCATTATATCAGTAACAATTAAATCTATTTTGCTATTGCAAAATTCATCATAAGCCAACTGTCCGTTTACGACCGCAACAACGGAGTAACCTTCTTTACTTAAAGTTATTTCTAAAATGTTTCTTAAATTATCGTCGTCTTCTGCAATTAAAATTTTAAACATACAAATTCCTCGCTCGATTTACGCACATAAATTATACAAAAATTGCTCTTACTTGTCAATTTCCCCTAACTTCAAGATAGTTCATTTTAGCATTTGACAGTAAGTAAAACTTTAAACAATTTTATAATGCAAATGTGAACTGAATATTAAATAAATCAAAATTAATTAAACTTTTGCCATTTATAAAAACCGAATACGAACGCAATAATTATTTTTTGTTTTTCGTTGGTCTATCGTAGCATAGGCTTCGTAAAGGACAAAAGGTGTGCGGTAAAAAATCAGTAGTACATAGTAACCAAATATCAAAAGACCGAGCTTTCAACAGCTCGGTTATTTCTTTATCTTATTGATTTTTTACCTGTATAGCAGACCGACTAAATCATTAAAATTCGGTTGCTACTTTTGTCCTTTACATTACGACCACGAAAAACAAGACTTAACCCAGCCTATGCCCCGATGCCCTTTGCCGAAAAACAAAAAAAGATAAAATTAACGGTTTTCGGTAAGGTGGTGAGTTATATGCGTTTGTATATCGATACAGGGTAATCCGCTGTTTTCCGTTCCTTTTAAGCGGTTTCCCCACGGTAAACACTATTCTTATTTCGCCGCCCTAATAGCTAATATGCAGTTATCAACTATTAGGAGTAACCGATATGAAGCAACAGGAGCTTAACACGCTGTTAGACTTCATACAAAAGCAAAATTCGCCCGCCGGCGACGAACTTGTTTCAATAGTCTTGAAAATGGCATCTGACAGCGCCGCACTCAAAGCAGTTAAAAACAAGCCAATAGACAGTACAAATGAAGCGGGCGATAAAAAGTATTTGAAATTCACTAAAAAGGAGATTGAGCAAATGCCCGACGACGTTAAAAAATATTTGATTATCAACGGCAACGCCATACCTTATCGTGAAGTGCGTGGTATGTATCAGGCACGTTACCATAGGGACGGTTACAATATTGACGTTGCATCTAAAAGCATTAAAACCGTAACACAAAAAGTACTTCAAAAACTTATCGAACAAGACAAAGCCAAACAAAAAAGTAAAACACCGCTTATTAAGGACTTTTCTATTGAGTGGCTTAAAATCATTAAACCCATCACGAAGGAAAGCACATATAACGGCTATGTTTCAACGTGGCGAACACACATTATTCCTGCGTTCGGACATATCCATTTAGACGAGCTTACCAGAAACGATATTCAGAACTATATTTATCTGCTTACCGAAGAAGGCAAAAACAGAACGGCAAAAAAGGTAAAACAACAGCTCGGCGCAAGCTATAAAATAGCCTGCTCGGATTACTCGATTAAAAACCCGCTTTTAAAGGTTGTTTTACCCCGTTATCAGGTAGATAAAGGCGAAGCGTTAAGTTACGAAGATGAACGCAAACTCGTTGATTTCTGCATTGCCAATAAGCACCTGAAAGCTGTTTCCGCAATTCTTACCTTACTTTATACGGGTATGCGTTCAGGCGAACTTGATACATTGACCGTATTCAATGACAAGTTTTTCTATATTGATTGCATAACTGAAAAAACAAGGCAAGGACTTCCGGACGTCCACCGTCAGATACCCGTTTCGCCTATGCTTAAAAAAGTTTTGCCTTACATTGACTTTGAGAAAGCAAAGACCTGTTCTTACAGATACATAGACAACATTTTTAAAATGTGCTTGCCTAACCGTAAATTGCACGAGCTTCGATATACGTTTATCAGCCGTTGTAAAGAGTGCCGTTGCAGTCTTGAACTTGTAATGCTTTGGTCGGGGCATACCGACGATAAAGAAGTGGAAAGCTCGAAAGTCAACCGTGGATATACTACTTACAGCGACGATTTCTACTTTAAAGAAATTGAAAGAGTAGATTACGAATTTTAGTTCCAAATAAAATCACGCCGTTTGCGTAAATTAGGCAGACGGCGTATTTTTATGCAAAAACAGCTTAAAATCGGCTATTTTTAGTTCCACAAAGTTCCATTTGTGATTTAATATCAGAAAAACAAAGAAAAATCGGTGGTAAATGTTTGAATTTATCACCGATTTTTGGTGCTCGTGGCCGGACTTGAACCGGCACGGGTGTTATCCCGAGGGATTTTAAGTCCCTTGCGTCTGCCTATTCCACCACACGAGCATATTTATTCAGTTTTTGTATAAAATTCTCTGTATTTTCAATACACAGAGGATTTTAAGTCCCTTGCGTCTGCCTATTCCACCACTCGGGCATTATCTGATTTTTTGCTATCCCATATTAACAAATGAAATAATACTTGTCAAGTTATTTTTGCTTCTTTGCCCGTCCGACTATTGCAATTTTGCGGCGGGTATGATATAATAACAAGAAAATTAAATATACCAAAGAGGAGAATTTAACGATGCAAATGATTTACGGCGTTAAAGACAGACCCAAAGCGGGCAGGCTGATACTGTTCTCTTTGCAACAGCTTTTGGCAATACTCGCGGCGACTATAACAGTCCCCATAGTAGTGGGGCACGGCATGTCGATTTCGGCAGCTCTTTTCGGCGCAGGCGTCGGAACGGTTGTTTATCTTCTGTTCACAAAATTTAAAAGCCCCGTGTTCTTAGGCAGTTCTTTCGCGTTCTTAGGATCTATGTCGGCGGCTTTTGCTGGTGCGGCAACCGCAACGCTCGGCTATTTGGGAATACTTATCGGCGCGATACTTGCGGGTCTCGTTTACGTAATTATTGCGGTTATAGTCAAGTTCGCCGGTGTTAAATGGATAGACAAGGTAATGCCCGCTGTAGTAATCGGTCCTACCGTTGCGATAATCGGTCTTTCTCTTGCAGGCAGTGCCATAGGTCAGCTTACGGGCGGCACGGTAGCATCTACGGGCGCGTACGAAATGAACGTCAACGGTATTCTTTGCGTTGTTTGCGGTTTGGTTACTCTTGTCGTTACAATCGTAAGCTCCGTTTACGGCAAAAAGCTTATGAAGATGATACCTTTCGTTTTGGGTATTCTCGCAGGCTACGTTATGGCGGCAATCTTCACCGCGTTCAGTTATATCGACGGTGCTGAATCCATGCGCATTATCAATTTCGAATATTACTTTAATGCATCTAATATAGAATGGTATCCCAACTTCTCGTTTATAAAGTTATTTGACGGCGACTTCGGCGACGCGAACATAGGCGCGTATATCGGCACAATCGCGGTTGCATATATCCCCGTTGCGTTTGTAACCTTTGCGGAACACCTTGCCGACCATAAAAACATTTCTTCGATTATAGAAACCGACCTTTTGAAAGACCCCGGACTTTCGAAAACCCTTCTGGGCGACGGCGTCGGCTCTATGGTAGGCGCGGTATTCGGCGGTTGCCCCAACACGACTTACGGCGAAAGTGTAGGCTGTGTAGCTATTTCGGGTAACGCTTCGGTGATAACTATTCTCGTTACAGCAATCATGGCGGTGGTTGCGTCGTTTATCGGACCTTTCGTGGCGTTCCTTGCATCTATCCCCGATTGCGTAATGGGCGGCGTTTGCGTAGCGCTTTACGGTTTCATAGCCGTATCGGGTCTTAAAATGATACAAAAAGTTGACCTCGGCGACAACAAAAATCTGTTCGTCGTTTCGGTAATTTTAATCGCGGGCGTAGGCGGTATGGCATTGCAGTTCGGTAAAGTAACGGTTACAGCAATCGCAAGCGCGCTCATTCTCGGTATATTGACCAACGTACTCGTTCATATCAAGGACAAAAAGTCCGACAAAAACGAACAGCTCGTAATGGAAGAAGTGGCAGAGGGCGACGTTTTGAGCGACCTCACTGTTACCGAAGAAAATACTAATAATGAAAACGAGGGGAACACAAATGAAAAATTATAAGAACGTTTTTATCTTTGACCACCCGCTTATAAAGCACAAAATTTCAATCCTCCGCGATAAGAATACGGGAATGAAAGAGTTCCGCGAGCTTATCGAGGAAATCACGACCATAATGACTTACGAAAGCATGCGCGACGTCGAGCTTATGCCCGTACAGGTAGAAACCCCGTTGGAGGTTACCACTCAGTACAAAGTACCTGAGGAAAGCGTTGCCATAGTTCCCATTTTGCGCGCAGGACTCGGAATGGTTAACGGCGTTCACAAAGTTTTCCCTACGGCAAAAGTAGGACATATCGGAATGTACCGCGACGAAGACACTCTCGAACCGCAAGAGTACTATTGCAAGCTCCCCGACGGGATAGAGAACAAGACCGTTTTCTTAGTAGACCCTATGCTCGCAACGGGCGGCTCTGCCTGCGACGCTTTGGACGCACTTAAAAAACGCGGCTGTAAGAAAATCAAGTTTATGGCGATTATCGGCGCGCCCGAGGGCGTTTCCAAGGTTGCCGAAACCCACCCCGATATTCCCGTTTACGTTTCGACTCTTGACAGGCAGCTCAACGAAAACGGATATATCCTCCCCGGACTTGGCGATGCGGGCGACAGATTGTTCGGCACTAAATAATTGTCGAATTAAGAAAAAACACGTTGCATTTTGCAAAAATATATGATATAATAAATTAAGTAAATATAAAGATTTTTCAGAGGGACGTCCCTCTGTGCTATGCCACGGCATAGCAC
>CAMWIW010000027.1 GCA_947174415.1 uncultured Clostridia bacterium | reverse complement strand
ATATACGGCGAATGGAACGATAACGGACGATTACTTGACTATTGAAAACTAATTTTTACAAATAAAATGTGCGATAAATTACAATTTAAAGTGCAATTATAAAAAAGCGAAGAATTTTAAAGTTCTTCGCTTTTTTATAATCTCTATGGGAATTGTGCATTCGGCGCGGGGCTTTTGTTAATCTTCTAAACCTAATAAATAATCTGCACTTACATTAAAAAATCTTGCAAGACTGATTAAATAAGATATCTTAGGCTCATTTATGTTATTTTCCCAATTTGATACGGCTGTATCGGTTGCGTTAATTTGTTTTGCTAAATCTTTCATTGATAACTTTTTATCCGTTCGGAGTTCTCTTAGGCGGGTTGCAAATACTGACATAGCTTAAACCTCTTTCTTGATTATTATACAAAGAAAACTTTGTATTTTTGTTGACACAAAGAAATCTTAGTGGTAAAATTTACAAAGAAAACTTTGTGGGGGTTCAAAACTATGGATATAGAAAAGACTTGTGAAAATTGTAAATTTTACAGAAAGCATTATACTGTTTTTAAAGTTAGTTTAAAAGAGGTGGGAGGGCATTGTGTTCACGACAAAATTCTTCGGCATAATTACAGTAAAGTATTTACGCCTGTTGAAGATTGCGCATATTGGCAAGACGGAACGCCTATTAAAGAAGAGAGGCGTGAAATTGCGTTAAAGGATATTCGCGAAATGAAGCGTCGCCTTGACGAGATAGCTCTCGCATTAAAAGTTGATTAAAGCCCCGCGCCGAACGGCGCGGGGCTTTTAAGTTTGACGTGATGTTTGGTTGAATTGCACTATCGCAATTAAGATACATCGGTCAAGCGGAACGCTTGTTATTTAGGCTGTTTGCCGATATAAGCGAGGATGCCGCCGTCAACGTAGAGAATGTGTCCGTTAACTGCGTTCGAAGCGTCGGATGCAAGGAAAACAGCAGGACCTGAAAGCTCGTCCGCTTCAAGCCATCTGCCCGCGGGGGTCTTTGCGATAATAAAGCTGTCGAAGGGGTGGCGGCTGCCGTCGGGTTGTTTTTCGCGAAGGGGTGCGGTCTGAGGCGTAGCAATGTAGCCAGGTCCTATGCCGTTGCACTGAATGTTGTATTCGCCGTATTCGGAGCAAATATTTTTCGTAAGCATTTTAAGCCCGCCTTTTGCCGCAGCGTATGCGGAAACGGTTTCTCTGCCGAGCTCGGACATCATCGAGCAGATGTTAATAATCTTGCCGTGTCCTTTCTTAATCATAGAGGGAATAACTGCCTTGGATACGATAAAAGGTCCGTTAAGGTCGATGTCTATAACCTGTCTGAACTGAGCAGCGGTCATTTCGGTCATAGGAATACGCTTGATTATGCCCGCGTTGTTTACGAGAATATCGATAACGCCGACTTCTTTTTCAATCTTTTTAACCATTGCGTTAACGCCGTCTTCGTCTGTTACGTCGCAAACGTAGCCGTGCGCTTTAACGCCTTCCGCCTTGTAAGCGGCAAGTCCTTTATCGACGAGTTCCTGATTGATATCGTTGAAAACGATAGTCGCGCCCGCCTTAGAAAAGCCCATTGCAATTGCAAAGCCTATGCCGTAAGAAGCACCCGTAACGAGTGCAATTTTTCCGTCAAGTCTGAAATCTTTCATTTCCATAATAAAAAATTCTCCATTTATATTTATTATGCCCATATTATAACATATTTAATTCGTTTTGTACAGAGGCAATAGGAAATTTTTTCCAATTTTGCTTGCCTTTATTTATTCGGGGATTGTGAAATCGCATCAATTTTTTTATTCGTTTTTGAAAGAAAATTTTTTTATTCTCAGTTTAAACTTGAATTTTTTTGTTATAAAATAAGCAAACATATGTTTAAAAAAATCAAGGAGATTTAGAAATGGGAATTTTAAAACTTAATAATTTCGAAGGTGAGAATAACGGAAAGGCGGAAATGCCGGCAGTAACTATGGCAGAGCAAAGCGGCGTGCAAAAAGCGGCAACCATAACCGTAACCACTTACAGGGAAGTGGACACGACGGATATGTTGCAGTTTGTTACGACGGAAGACAGTGGTGATGTGCTTGACGATTTTCCTGACGAACTCAGATTATTTTATAAAATATCTTGGTCAACAATTGGTTCGGCAGTCGTACATATGAACACAACCAAACTGCCTAAATGGAATAATATTAAAGGCTTTTTGATTGAATTGACTACAAAAAGCGGTGCGACGGGACAGTTTGGTTTCGAAGGAGATTGGCGTGATGCAGAACCCAATAAAAAATATCGGTTTGATATATCTGATAAGGTTAAGACTAACAATATAGTGCGTTTTGAAATGCGACCGAGCGGTGATAACACTTTTATCGAGTTCTATACAACGGGCGTATACGCCCCCAAAGTTTTAGCTGTGGTGGAAGTTGAAAAAGAACCAGACTCATTGATTTACAATTTAAAAGAGTTTTCACTCGGCAAAAAAGCGAGAGGGTACGTAGATTTGAACGACGGAACTGTTTCTACGGCAGTTACGACTTTTTCAGGGGAAGATTTTCCTGTTCCGTTGAATTTGACGCATATTTATAACACTAACGGTGCAAGCGGCGTTTACGGTCAGAAATGGCGGCTTAATCTGGATAAAAAGCTTATTTCTAAAGCTCCGGCTTCATTTCAAGACAGCGAGTTTACGTTTTTAGACGAATTGGGTAATAAGTACGATTTTAAAGAAACCTATTATTACGTTGAAAACGGCAAAAAAGTTTCCGTTAATAAAAACGAAGTTATAGTTGACTTAAACGGTAAATTATCTTACGGCGGACACGCGGTTTATAAACATCAGGTTTGTAACAGTTATACGCTTATACCCGAAATTAAAGGATTTATAGATACCGAATTTTTGGAGCAAAGACAGTCTGAACGCATTCAGATTGAAAGCTACGTTAATCAACTTGAACCAAATCTTAAAACTTATTGCGCGGTAGATTTAACGTCAAACACGGTTTTGGCTGAATTTAGCGAGTTAACAAGGGACGAATACGATCAAATAATGTTTTATGTGTCAAACTCGAGTTCGACTTTGTTTTTGTCAAAAAGCGAAGTATTGCAAATAAAGTCGCTTTCAGGAAGTAATCAGCAAATTAACTTGCAAATCGAGCAGACAGATTTATCCATACAAGAGCTTGAAATACAGATTGACGCGTTAAACGAAGAAATGAGATATTTAGCGCAAAAAAACGATCAAGATGGGGTAGATGTTGCTTGGAATAAAATAAATATTGCTAAAAGTCGAATAGCCAATTCAAAAAATCAAAAATTACGTTTTCACGAACAAGTTTTTGCAACAGGTAAACAAATTGAATATATCCAAAATCAGGCTAAGGCAAATCTCGATAACGTAAAAGAAACGTTTAGACAGTTCTTTTCAAAAAAAGCAGAACTCGATATGCTTATTAAGCACACCCCCGTAAACTTTTTAAGGGATCAAAACGGCATTATCAGCGGCTTTAACTCCAACGGCGATTTGGTTTATATTTGCGACGGTTACGGCAATTACGCTGCCTTGCAGTATGACCCCGACGGTAAACTTTCAACCGTTTTCGACAGTGCAAAAGCTATCGTTAATTTTGAGTACGCAGACAACAAACTTAAAAGCATTACCGATTATCGCGGCAGAAAAGTGAAATTTGTTTACGATCAGGAAAAACTAAACCTTACCGATATTATTTATCCCGACGGCAGTAAAATTCAGTTCAGCTACGGTCAGGACGGCTTGCATACTGTAACTTACGACGACGGCAAAACGGCTGAGTTATTATATAAAAACGGACAACTTCAAGATTTAATTCTTTCCGGCGTCAGCGATAATCAAACGAAAGAAATCGCAAGGTATTCATTCTTTTTTAGTGAAAATTATGCATCTGTTAACGACTACAAAGGAGATACCTCGTATAACTTTGACGATACAAAACAAATCGTACAGATCTCCTCTATCAGTAATTTTAGCGTTTATTCGCTCACAAAAATATCCTACGATTATTCCATCGGCAAAACTGTAACTACTGAAAAAAGCAGTAACGTAAATCCTCAAACAATAACCGAAACGGAAATATACGACGAGTTCGATTTGCTCATTTCCAAAGAAGTCGATTGGCAGAAGGTTTCAGATACTGTCAGCGTAAAAACGCTCACCGAATACTCTTACGATTTAAATAGCCGCGTAGTACTGGAAACTACGACTAAAACGTTTGAAGAAAACGGTATAAATAAAAATATTGTAAGCGTTGTAAAATACAGCTACAACCCCAACGGCAGCCTTTGTTTGACGGAAAGCTACGTCGAAGGCGAACAACTCTCTACGGGCATAAACTTTGAACAGAGATTTTACGACGAAAACGGCAACGTTATAAAAACCGTTAGTTGGAACAGCTTAGACAGTTCGACCAAATTTTATTCGGAACAGGTTTATGCGGAAAACGGACAGGTAACTGCGGACACTGACGAATCAGGCGAAGTTGCGTCGGAGTATGAATATATAAGTGATACGGCCATAGTTAATTCGGTTAAGCTTGCCAACGGCAGTAAAATCGCATACGGCAGAAACCCGAATAACGACGAGGTAACTTCCGTAACGCAAAGCACCGACGACGGAGACGCAAATACTACGGATATCGTCTACGAAAACGGCTTGCCCGTAAAAGTTAAAAGCGGAAACACCGTTTTATGCTACGCGTATGACCACAAGGGCAGAAAAACGCAAGTAATTGTAAACGGTGTTAATCAAATATCGTATTCATATAATGATAATTATAGTTACGACGGTGATACAGAATCCGCATTTATTTCTACGGAATCTCAATCTCTTGTTGCCGACGACGTCTTGGTAACGTTTGAAACTACAAAGACGGGAAAACTGGACGAAGAAACCGGCGTTTTAAAAATATCCGAAGAAACAACGGTAGACGGCGAAACCGTAAACGTAAAAAACTACGACGGTAATGATAGGCTGGTGGAAGAATACAATTACATTTTGAGTAACGACTTAGCCGTTAGCGACATTTTCAACGAATTGGGTTATAACGTTTCAACCGAACATTTTTCGGAAGAAAACCAAAGCAACGAAAAATTCGCATATTATACCGTCTACGCTTATGACGATTACGGGAAAATCAAAAGCATAGGTTCGAGACTTAACCCTGCAATGTTGGAAATGGGCAGAATGTATTCTGTAAAAGAAGATTTTCTCTATAACGAATACGGACTGCTGAAAACGCGTGCGATAGCAACCTGTTGCGGACACGAGTACTCATTTACGTATAAAAATAACGCGGCGCGCAATTTGGACTTCGTATCTTTTGGGAACTACAGATTTAAACCTTTAACGGACCTTTACGGCAGGAACACGGGCAAAGAAATCTACGACGGCGAAAACCGAGTAGCGGCAGAATATATATCATATAAGAAAGTGGGCGACCGCGCCACTAATTTGCCTTCAACAGTATGGTTCGCAGACGGCGAAAAAGTAAAGGATAATATCCGCTACAAATACGATAGGTGCGGGAATATATGCGAAATAACGCAGAATAACCGACTTGCTGTAACGTACGAATACGATAAATTAAACCGCCTTGTAAAAGAGGATAACAAACAGCTCGGAAAGGTGTTTGAATTCGTTTACGATACCAACGGAAATATACTTTATAAATATACGACCGCAAACGGTGAAACTACCGTTGACGAATACGAATACGACGGAGATAAGCTGATTTCGTATAACGGAGAAACGAGCGAATACAATGCGCTTGGCAAACCTACGAGGTATAGAGGTAAATCAATAAGCTGGCTTTACGGTAAATACCTCACCGAATACGACGGGAACAAGTATTTATACGACAGCCGCGGCAGAAGATTGGGAAAGAACGGAAAGCAGCATATCTACGACGATGCAGGGGAATTGATATGTATCTTTGAGGGATTGCAGTTTGTATACGATAATGCGGGTTTAACAGGCTTTATCCATAATAAAACACAATACTTCTACCGCAAGGATATACAGGGCAATATCATAGCCATACTTGACGAAACGGGCGCAGTTGTGGTAACATATATCTACGATGCATGGGGAAACCACGCTGTGCTTGACGCCGACGGCAAGGATATAACGGATATTGAGCATATCGGTAACCTTAATCCGTTCAGATACCGCGGATACTACTACGACGTAGAAACGGGGTTGTATTTCTTACAGACGAGATACTATGACCCTGAAACGGGCAGATTTATCTCGCAAGACAGCGTAGAATACGCCGAACCCGAAACCGTAAACGGCATAAACCTTTACGCGTATTGCGGCAACAATCCCGTAATGAATGTAGACCCGAGCGGCAAGTTTTTCTTGTCGTTATTCATAGCAGGGTTAGTTGGTGCGGTAGTTGCAGCGGCATCTTCTGCTGTAGTTCAATTTGCCACTACTGGTGAAGTTAATTGGGCTCAGGTAGGAATTTCTGCATTGTTTGGTGCAGTTGGAGGAATGCTGTCGTTTACTGGTATTGGAGGTGTAGTTGGACAGTTTATTATACAGGGTGCTTTAGCTGTTGGTGAGATGTATTCTGTCGCTGCATTAAATGGGGAAGTATCATCTATAGGTTTCGCGCAAGTCGTTGCAACATTTTTGTTTGCTGGTGCATTAGGAGCTATTGGCAGTAAAAATGCTGCGGCTGGGTTTAAGAGAATTGGCCAAATTGAATCTGATTTCGTAAAATATACAATTAGGGATGTTCAGAGTTATGGCGCACCAGTGTTTTCTACAATATTGAGTAGAGGAGCAAAATATTTTGCGGAATTTGTAAAACCATTTTTTAAACAAACCATCATTACTGGTGGTATAACAGCTATTGCGAATACTTCTAACTATTGGATTCAAAAATTACATAATTTTTTAAACTAAAAAGTGATGTTATGGCTAGTTTTATTGATACTTTATTAACAATAATTATATGTTTTTTAGTATGGGTGGCTTACTCTGGAATTATAATGGTACATATTCGATTGGAAGCCAAAAAAAAGTGGAAAAAGAATGAAGAGCAATTTCCATATTTTCATTATCCATTTTATAAAAAACTATTTTTATTGGGATTAAAAGGGTGCATAAATACTTCAATAGTAGTTGTTTCATTTATATTGAATATATCTGTATTATTAATATTATGTTTGGGAATTTGGCATTTAATCGTACCGAACATCTATCTGTCATATTGTTTAAGGTTAGTTGTAGGTATATATGGTGTGTCGTTCATTCTTAAATTGATTTTGTTTCTTTGCATGCCACTTAGATTTAAATAATAAAGAAGGCGAGTATTACTCGCCTTCTTTATTATTTAGCTTAGTTGCAAGATTTTAGCCATACTTGACGAAACGGGCGCAGTTGTGGTAACATATATCTACGACGCATGGGGAAACCACGCCGTGCTTGACGCCGACGGCAAGGATATAACGGATATTGAGCATATAGGAAACCTCAACCCGTTCAGATACCGCGGATACTACTACGACGTAGAAACGGGGTTGTATTTCTTACAGACGAGATACTATGACCCTGAAACGGGCAGATTTATCTCGCAAGACAGCGTAGAATACGCCGAACCCGAAACCGTAAACGGCATAAACCTTTACGCGTATTGCGGCAACAATCCCGTAATGAACATTGACCCTACGGGGCGCTCTTTAATTGCATTTCTACTAATTTTGGGAGGGATATTAGTAGGTGGAGTTGTAAACGGACTCATTGCTGGTGCAAACGCAGCTGAAGGTGAAAGTTTTGGTTCAGCTTTTTTGGGTGGATTTATTACCGGCGTTATCGGTGGTGTTGGCTTAGCTGCGGGTTTAGCGATTGCCGCAAGCGGTGGTATTGGACTATTTTTATTAGGCGGAGCTGTTGCTGCAATTGGCGGCTTTGTAGGCGGCTTTGCAGGCAATGTCGTATCACAATCTCTGTCGTATGGCGATATTGATTACAAAGTGGCGGCAATAGCAGGCGGTATTGGTGCTGCAACTAATTTAATGATGTATGTGGGGATGAGTGTCTCTGGAATGTATAGTACAGCTGATATTTTTATATCTCGCTTTGCATCTAATTTAGTTATAGATAGCATACCGCTTGGTATAGCGGTATACTTAGGAACATTGCCATTTATTAACCCAAATAATTTAAGAGGCAAATTAAACAGCTATTATGAAAAGAAAGTTTTTTATTAATTTGGAGTTGGGAATATTTATTGAAGTCTTTATGTTGATTTTAATAGTTATTTGTGCTTGTTTTTTGATTTTTCTTCCAACAACCACACCTCTTAATGAGGATATAGCTTTATTAACTATTTTAATTATTATGCTTTTTGTTATGCCATTATTAGTTATGATATTAATATTATTTGTGTGCTTTCCTATTATTGAGGTAGATGAAGAAAAAATAACTAAAAAACTATTTGGCATAAAGCTTAAAAGTTTTAAATGGGAAGAAGTATCGGAAATTAAAACTTATGGTAATATAGTTGCTCGGACAATTTCGTTTTATAAATCTCGCAAAGACAGAATATTTATCTATTGTAATAAAAAAAAGATATCAATAATACAGTTGATTGCACCAGAATTTATAAAACAGCAATTAGAAGTTAAGATCAACATATAAACAAAATAGGGCGGTTAATTAACCGCCCTATTTTGTTAAAAGTTATCATACTTGACGAAACGGGCGCAGTTGTGGTAACATATATCTACGACGCATGGGGAAACCACGCCGTGCTTGACGCCGACGGCAAGGATATAACGGATATTGAGCATATAGGAAACCTCAACCCGTTCAGATACCGCGGCTACTACTACGACGTAGAAACAGGGTTGTATTTCTTACAGACAAGATATTACGACCCTGAAACGGGCAGATTTATCTCGCAAGACAGCGTAGAATACGCCGAACCCAAAACCGTAAACGGCATAAATCTTTACGCGTATTGCGGAAACAATCCCGTAATGAACGTTGACCCGAGCGGTGAATCTTTCTTGATTGCTTTATTAGTAGGCACTTTGCTCGGTATGGCTATTGGAGGCGCAGTTAACGGTATATTTGCATATAACGAAGGGAGACGAGGTGTTGAGCTTGTAGCTAGCATATTAGGGGGAGCTATTGTTGGTGGAGCTATGGGTGCTGTAATGGTCCTCGGAGGAGCTGCTGGTTTAGCGGCAACAGGAGCAACGGTTGCGGGTTTCAGTTTATCTACTACTACTGCACTGATTTCTTCAGTTTGTATTGGGGCAGGAGCAAGCCTTGAATCTTATTTAATTATTAATGGCGTGCATAAAGACAAAAGTATATCTTTAGGTGGGGCTACAAAAGCGTTATTAAGTGGAGGGCTACAAGCAGGTACAACTTTTGCGGTAGGCTATCTAGGTGGGTTGAACGGATTATTTAATAAATTAGGTAATTTTAGAACGATGGATTCCTTTTATGTAAATATGTTTAATACAACTGGAAAAATCAACCTAGTTTCTCGCTTGTTTTATTCAACATCTATATTGTTTGGTGAATCTTTAACTAAAATGTTATATTTATCTTCGTTTGGTGCTGGAAGTAGATACTTAATTAAATGGTTATTTGATAAATTACCAAGCTAGGTTCAAAGAATATGATTGTTTTTTCGGGTAAAATAACAAATGAAATTCAAACTAAAATAATGAAGTTGCGTAATACGCAAATAATGATTTTAGGCTTGATTATTGCTGCAATTATTTTTCCTTGTTTGGTTGCTGTTTGCATATTGACTGAATCGGAAAATGAATTATTAAAATATTCTATTTTGTTGTTGCTTATGATTATTGTTTTTATTGGTGTGGGGATTCCAATTTCAAAGAAAAAACTATGCTTTGAATGGGACTTTTATATCAGGTTTGAAAACGCTGTAATAACAATTGAGTTTATGCACCAAAATGGAGCAGTGCAAAGAAAATGTGTTTCAAATGTGAAGAAAGTAATTGATTTTGGAGAATACTTTTATTTATATTTTAGTAGATGGGATGCAAGCAACGGGCTTGTATGTCAAAAGGATTTAATTATTGAAGGCACTATTGAAGATTTTGAAAAATTGTTTGAAGGAAAAATTAAGCGAAAACTTAAATCATAAATAATTTTGTGAATTATCAACTAACGCTCCTCGCAATGCGTGGAGCGTTAAAGCTTTCTTGACGAAAACGGCGCAGTTGTGGTAACATATATCTACGACGCATGGGGAAACCACGCCGTGCTTGACGCCGACGGCAAGGATATAACGGATATTGAGCATATAGGAAACCTCAACCCGTTCAGATACCGCGGATACTACTACGACGTAGAAACGGGGTTGTATTTCTTACAGACGAGATACTATGACCCTGAAACGGGCAGATTTATCTCGCAAGACAGCGTAGAATACGCCGAACCCGAAACCGTAAACGGCATAAACCTTTACGCGTATTGCGGCAACAATCCCGTAATGAACATTGACCCTACGGGGCGCTCTTTAATTGCATTTCTACTAATTTTGGGAGGGATATTAGTAGGTGGAGTTGTAAACGGACTCATTGCTGGAGCGAATGCGGCTGAAGGTGAAAGTTTTGGTGCTGCTTTCTTAGGTGGATTCGTAAACGGTATAATCGGCGGTATCGGATTAGCTGTGGGGTTGGCAGTAGGCGGTATTGTGGGAGGTTTCATTGCTGTTGGATTTGGCTTTTTAGGCGGTTTTGCTGGCAATATAATATCGCAAGCTGTGTCGTCTGGTGATATTGATTGGAAAGTAGCAGCAATAGCTGGCGGTATTGGTGCCGTAACAAATTTAATGATGTATACGGGACTGGGTGTTTCTGGGATGTTTAGTACAGCTAGTACATTTATTGCTCGTTTTGCACAAAATTTAGTTATAGATAGTATACCTATTAGTATATCAGTATTTATTGGAACATTACCATTTTTTAACCCAAATGATTTAAGAGGTAAATTAAATAACTACTATGAAAAGAAAGTTCTTTGTATTTATTGAAATTTTTTATGTTTTAATAGTTTATTTAGTTTTAGGCATAGGTCTATTTGTTTGGTTCGCTGTTGATTCATTTGGAGAAAATATTATTTTAGATATCCTTTTATTAAATATGTTGATTTTGTTACCATCTGTATTGCTAATGTGGAGTATAATATTTATGACCCCTCGATTAGAAGTAACTGAACAAGGGATAATAAAATCTTTTTTAGGTCGCAAGCTTAAAAGTTTTAGTTGGGAAGACTTTAATTTTGTTCAATTAAAAGGACAATTTAAACAGTGGGTATTTTTTTCTAAAACAGATTTAACCAAAAAATTTTTATCAAGCGCGCGTTGTAGAAAAGATAATATATATTTTTTTCTATCTCAAAGCAAACTTGAAAAAATAAAACAAGTAGCACCTGAATACATCCAACAACAATTAGAACTTAAAACCAATTAACAAAGAAATATGGCGGTTTATAATAACCGCCATATTTTGTTTAAAATGCCATACTTGACGAAAAGGGCGCAGTTGTGGTAAAATACATCTACGACGCATGGGGAAACCACGCCGTGCTTGACGCCGACGGCAAGGATATAACGGATATTGAGCATATAGGAAACCTCAACCCGTTCAGATACCGCGGATACTACTACGACGTAGAAACGGGGTTGTATTTCTTACAGACGAGATACTATGACCCTGAAACGGGCAGATTTATCTCGCAAGACAGCGTAGAATACGCCGAACCCGAAACCGTAAACGGCATAAACCTTTACGCGTATTGCGGCAACAATCCCGTAATGAACATTGACCCTACGGGTACTTCATTTTTCTTAGTATGCTTATTGGTGGGGTTGGTAGTAGGAGCGGTAGCTGGCGCAACGATAAGCGGAGTAAATGCATCTAACAACGGTGCAACAGGTTGGGAGCTATTCGGTGCAATATTAGGTGGAGCTATACTAGGCGGAGCAATAGGAGCTTTTTCGGGCGCGATAATCGGCATTGGCGGAACAATGATAGGTAGCGGCTTAGGAATGGTAGGCGGCTTTAGCGGTCTTGCGACAGCGCTTGCCGGCGGAGGAACGATAGCCGCAGGAGCTGCTGCCGGAATAGGTTCTATGGCGCTTGGTGGCGCAGTTGTTATCGGCGGTGTTGCAGTTGCAGGTCTTGGCGTGCAAGTATTGATGGCTAAAGGTTCAGGACCTAGGATGGGTCATAACCAATATGAGAAACAAATGTGGAAAGAAGCAATGCGCCAATTAAAAATTGAAGATAAAGATTTAATTAGAAGGTTACATGAATTAAATGAAAAAAAACCTTATGCAGATAGTTTAAAAAGATTACTTGATAATTTAAGAGAAATATTAAGTTCCATTAAGGGTAATTAAACAATGAAAAAAGAAAATAAAGGTGAAAACTATATTGCTGCTTTTCCAAATTTAAAAAAATGGATAAATGAATGCGTGTGTTGCCACAGAAAAGGATATAATCCTGAATTGCCAGAAAAGATTTCAATCGTTGAAGGTGCATTAGATGTTTATTATTTAAAAAAGTACTTTCAGCCATTACATATTAACGAGCAAGGGTTGTGTGAAGTCTGTGAAAAAATTTTGAATAGTAAATAAATTTAATACAGATATTTTCAAAATTGAGAATATCTGTATTATGCTTTACAACCGTTGTTGCGACGCATGGGGAAACCACGCCGTGCTTGACGCCGACGGAAATGATATGCGACAAAACACAAACAAAGCCTGAGGCGAATATTCGCCTCAGGCTTTGTTTGGTGCAGCTTCAGGGAGCTTGCGCCGAATTTTTTTACAATAATGTGCGCAAAGCGTCGTCGCTTACGCTCCTCGCGCGAACCACAGGCTTCATTACGAACTGAAAATACACCACGAAAAAACCTAAGTAAACGCGTTGTCACAGGAACTGTTCCAACGCGACAGGGACTCTTGCCTTACGGCAAGGGCGTCGGGCTGCGCCCTCGCGCGAACGCAGGGTTCGCTACGAACTGAAAATACACCACGAAAAAACCTAAGTCTATTCGACTTAGGTTTTCCGTGGTGCAGCTTCAGGGACTCGAACCCTGGGCCCACTGATTAAGAGTCAGTTGCTCTACCAACT
>CAMWIW010000026.1 GCA_947174415.1 uncultured Clostridia bacterium | reverse complement strand
GTTATTAAACTGCGCCGCCGCTTTTATTATTTCAATTTCCCTTTGTTCTTTCTTATTTCTTTTACAGTCTTTTCAAAGCCGTAGTCAGTCGGTACGTAGTAAATTTTGTCTTTCAGTTTGTCGGGAAGGTATTGCTGCTCTACGTATCCGCCTGCGTAATCGTGCGGATACTTATACTTTTTACTTTGCGCCTTTGTTGCCTTATCGCCGAAAGTATTATCTTTAAGATACGGCGGAACTCCCTCGTCGTCGCGCACTTCTCTCGCATCGCGCTTAGCCGCGTTCATTGCAATTTCAACCGTATTGCTTTTCGGTGCTTCGCACACGTAAATTATAGCCTCACATAGCGGCTCTAACCCCTCGGGATAGCCCGTTTTTTCAAATATGTAAGTAGCCGAAGCCGCCATAATAAGCGCGTTAGGGTCAGCCATTCCCACGTCCTCGGCAGCGTGAATAGAAAGTCTTCGCGCAATTATCATAGGGTCGCACCCGCCCTCGATTAGGCGCATTGCATAATAGAGCGCGGCGTTGGCGTCGCTGCCACGGAGAGATTTGCAAAATGCCGACAGGTAGTCGTAAAACGCGTCCTCGCCGTAAGACATTGCCTTCTTCTGAATTGACTGTTCCGCATCGGATAAAGCAACGAAAATACTTCCGTCCTCTTTGGGCGGTGTGGTTAGAACGGCAAGCTCCAAGGCGTTGTACGCCGTGCGCAAATCACCGCCCGCAACCCGAGCTATATGGTCAAGCGCCGCATCTTCAACGACAGCCGAATATTCGCCCAAACCTTTGCGTTTATCGGCAAGAGCTTTCACCATTGCCCCCCTAATATCCTCGAACAAAAGCCCTTTAAACTCAAAAACTCTGCATCTTGAAACTATTGCGGGGGTCATTGCCGCAAACGGATTTTCCGTAGTAGAACCGATAAAAATAATCGTGCCCTGTTCTATTGCAGGGAGAAGGCTGTCCGACTGAGTTTTATTGAAACGATGGCATTCGTCAAGCATCAGATACGTACGCTTGCCGTACATTTTCAGATTGTTTTTTGCATCCTCTACTGCTTTTTTAACGTCGGCAACGCCCGCCTGTACTGCGTTCAACTTGATAAACTCGCCGTGCGTGGTCTGCGCAATTATGTTGGCAAGCGTAGTTTTGCCCGTACCGGGAGGACCGAAAAAGATACAGCTTCCGAGCCTGTCCAAAGATATTGCGCGGCGAAGAAGCGAACCTTCCGCAACGATATGTCTTTGACCGATAAAATCGTTTAAGTTGTTCGCACGCATACGCTCTGCAAGGGGTTTAGCCCCGCTTTCGTTGCCGTTTAAATCGAAAAGGTCGTTCATTTCAAAAGTTCCTTTATTTTTCCTGCGTTGTCTTTTCCCGCCTGATAGCCCTCGTCGTAGGCTCTCTGCAATTCCTTTATTACGTATTGACTCATACCTTTAATTTCAGGTTCTATTAAAAGGTCGCAAAGTCCCTCTTCGGTTTCGCGGCGAAGCTCCGTTTGGTTGGCGTCCATAATATCGAAAACGCGTAAAACCATACTCAAAATATTGTGCACGTCGTCTATCGGTTCGGCAGTATTTTTCAAAACGTCCAACGCCACCACAACGTCCGCGCCCATTTCTTTAACCGTTTTTACAGGTAATCGGCAAAGACAGCCGCCGTCAACGAAAAGTTTATCGTCGATTTGAACGGGTCTGAAAACCGTAGGAATACAGCTTGAAGCTTGAATGGCTTTTGCCGCATTGCCCTTGTGAAAGACGTGCAGTTTACCTGAATACAGCTCTGTTGCAACGCATTTGAAGGGAATTTTCATATCTTCCAAATTTTCAACGCACAAGTGCTTGATAAGAAGATTAAGCACCTTTCTTCCACGCAAAACGGACATTTTGGTGATTACGGCGGGGGAAACGTCCAAAATATCCCGCATTCTAAGTGCAAGAATGGCTTCCTTCATTTCCGAAACGGGCATACCGCTTGCGTAGCAACCGCCAACGACTGCGCCCATTGAACACCCTGCGATGAAGTCGGGCTTAATTCCCTCTTCTTCCAAAGCCTCTAAAAAACCGGCGTGCGCAACACCGCGCGAACCGCCGCTCCCGAGGGCAAGTCCCAAAGTTTTGCTCATTTATTCTCCTTTTTAAGAAAATCACGCTGTAATGACAAGACAGAAATGTGATTTTCGGCTGTGTCGATAAATAAAATATAATCGTAATGAAAAAGAAAATAGGTTATATCTTTTTATGTATCGCCCTGATATTTTTCGCCGCGGCCATAATTATCCACCCAGAACGCTACGTTGGTTGTTGCTTTCAAGGTTTTGCAATGTGGGCGGAGTGCGTTCTACCCGCACTGTTCCCTTTTATGTGTATAACTTTGATTTTCGTTAAAACGGGAATTGCAGAAAAAGCCGCACTTCCATTAAAGCGAATTACGGGAAAACTGAATTTCCCGCCCGCCGCTGCGGCTTGCTTCCTTTTAAGCGTGTGCTCGGGCTATCCCGCAGGCAGTAAAGTGGTGAGCGAGTTTTACTCAGGCGGGGCTTTTTCAAAAAAAGAAAGCGGAAAAATCGCCTATCTTTGTTCGACCTCAGGCCCGCTGTTTATTATCGGCAGCGTCGGTTTTAAAATGTTCGGGGACAAACTTATAGGCTTAAAAATACTTTTAGCACACGTATTTGCCGTAACCGCAGTTTCTCTGATTATTGCCCTTATTTCCAAAAAAAGTACTTCCTCGGAAGTAAGACGCGCTCTGCCGAAAAGCAACGTTTTGTACGAGGCGTTTTACGGCGCTGTAATTGCCGTAACCGTTGCAGGCGGCTTTATAGCGTTCTTTTACGTGGTTGCGAATTTCTGCGCCGACTTTTCACTTTTTTATCCGCTTGAAAAATTCTTTAATCTGTTCCTTGACGAAACGACTTCCTCCGCTCTTTGTTTAGGCTTCGTTGAAGCAACTACGGGATGCCGCGCCCTGTCCGATGTAGGCGGAAAGTTACAAGTCGCGCTTGCCGGAGGTTTGATAACGTTCGGCGGATTGTCGATTTTATTACAGCAGCTGAGCTACCTTTTAGGCGCGGGCGTTGCGCCGTTGAAGTTTATCGGAGTCAAGTTTTTGCAAGCCGTAATTTGCTTTTTAATACTGCTTTTAATAGCATAGACCCGCACATATGCCTCAAATAACGCACCTAGTACGCTCCCAAAAGCTTGTAAGATTTAGCCGAGTTTTTCACACCCTCTAACACTTTTCTTACCGAAATTTTTGAATAATCGCCCTCGGCTTCGATAAAGAAACGGTACTCTCCCGCTCTGTCTTTTATGGGTCTGGATTGGATTTTAGTCATGTTCAGTCCGCCCGCGCGCATGGGCTCTAAAATGTCCAAAAGCGCACCCGAACGGTGCGCGCAGGTAACCGAAAAATATATTTTAGAGGATTGCTTATTTTCTTCAATGCAACCGCGGCGCACAAGAAGAAAGTGCGTAAAATTGTTTTTTCCGTCCGCAATATTTTCATTCGAAAGTACAATTCCCTCTCTTTTTACGTGCGCTCCCACGATAGCCGCATCCGAAAACGTTTTAACCATATCGAGGCTTGCCGCCGTTGACGAGGTTGCCATAAGCTGTGCATCGGGAAAGTTTTCCAAAAGATAATCCCGACACTGCGCCAAGGGCTGTTCGTGCGAATATATGCGCGAAATACCGCTATATTTTGCACCGTTTAAAGTGGCAAGTCTGTGGTCCAAAGGCAAGGTCATTTCCTCAACGGCAACCACACCTTCCACCGACTGCAAGAGGTCGATATTCTGCAAAACGCCGCCGTTTAGAGTATTCTCTATGGGAATGACGGCAAAGTCGCACTCACCCGTTACAACTGCGCTCATTACGGCGTGGAAATTGCCGCAAGGCAACAGCTCGCTTTTTGGGCGCATCTTGATTGCCGCAAGGTGGCTGTAACTTCCGCAAGGTCCTAAAAAGGCACATCTTTCCATTTTACGCCTTCTCCGCTATATCGAGAATTAACCGTTCCGTATCGCACCAACCGAGGCAAGCGTCGGTTATAGACTTCCCGAATACTTTATCCTCTTTTTGGTTACCCTCTTCCAAAAAGCTTTCAATCATAAAGCCTTTTACTATCTTTTTGAAGTCTGCGTCGTAATTTCTGTTTTGCATCACTTCTTCGCAAATTCTTATCTGCTGCTTGAACTTTTTGGCGCTGTTTGAATGGTTTGCGTCAATAATTATCGCGGGATTTTTAATGCCCGATTTGGCATAGCCGTCCGCAACCTGCATAACCGTTTCATAGTGGAAATTCGGTATATCGTTGCCGTAGCCGTCCACCGCCCCGCGAAGAATGGCGTGCGCCAAAGGGTTGCCGTTCGTCTTGACCTGCCAACCGTTCAGTTTGAAAGTTTGTCCGCTTTGCGCCGCAAAAATGGAGTTCAAAAGCACCATAATCGAACCGCTCATAGGGTTTTTTACGCCCACACTGACGTCAATTCCGCTCGCAACGAGGCGATGCATCTGGTTCTCGCTGCTCCTTGCACCCACCGCGATATAAGAAAGCAAATCTTCGACGTAATAAATATTTTCTGGGTATAACATCTCGTCGGCGGCGGCAAGACCGCTCGTTTCGATAGCCTTGATATTCAAATCTCTTATGGCGTAAATACCCTTTAAAATGTCCTCGGATTTTGTGGGGTCGGGCTGTGAAAACATTCCCTTGTATCCCACCCCCTTGGAGCGGGGTTTATTCGTGTAAATGCGCGGAACGAGGACGAGCTTATCCGCCACCCTTTCGTTCAGCCTGCCCAACCTCTCTACGTATTCAAGAACGGGCTTAGCTTCGTGTGCGGAGCAAGGCCCTACAATTACCAAAAGTTTATCGCTTTTGCCGCTAATAACGTCAGCTACCAACCTATCCCTTTCCGACTTTATCTTTTTAAGGTTTTCAGGCAGCGGCATACTGTCTACGATTTCCTCGGCAGAAGGTATTTTAATTTGCTTTTCAAACATCTTTTTTCTCCAAAACCGCATAAAATTCTTCCCTTATCTTTTCGGGGATATATTCTTCGAAGTCTTTATTGAACTTAATAGAATTTTTCACAAGGCTTGAACTTATATGCAAGTTCTCCTGTTCTGCGGGTAAATATACTGTAACTATATCGTTTTTAAGTTTTTTATTCGCGAAGAAGTTGGCGTTTTCGCACTCGAAGTCAACCGTGTTTCTTATTCCCCTAACGTAAAACGGAGTTTTCTCTTCTTCAAGAAGGTCTACGGCTGCACCGCTGAACGAGCGTATTTTTACCCTGTTTTCGCCCGCAAAAAGGGTTTTTAAGAGTGAAATTCTCTCTTTTTCAGTAAAATACGGCGTTTTATCGGGATTTATCAAAACCGCAACTACGACTTCGTCAAACAATTTAAGGCAGTTATCTATTATCGTCTCGTGTCCCTTTGTGGGCGGGTCGAACGTCCCAGCAAACACGCACTTTTTCTTTTCCACGCTAACCTCCTAAGCTCTTTCAAAAAAGGTTAAATAAGTTTTCCCGTACTTTCTTTCGTCCGTTATTCTTAGCCCTTCGATTTCGCCCTCGAAGCTTCTGTCGCGTTCGAAAACAACCAAACCGCCTTCATTTAACAGGTTGTCCGAGCCTATAATTTTCAGCGCTTCCACGCCTATTTCGAGGCGATATGGCGGGTCGATAAAAATCAAATCGTACCCGTCAGCACGCGAAAGACACACGGAATAGTCCAAATTCGTTATATCGTAACGTTGAGGGTTCTTCAAACGGGCGAGGTTCTTTTTTAAAATCTCCAAGCTTTGCGAAGAAATATCGTTAAAGTGTACTTTTTCAGCCCCTCGCGAAAGACACTCTATGCCGAGATTGCCGCTTCCGCAAAACAAATCGAGAACGCTTGCCCCCATAATTTTGCCGTATAAAAGGTTAAAAAGACTTTCCTTAACCCTGTCGGCGGTGGGACGAACGCCGTCCACGTTAAACTCGGCAAGCTTCAAGCCCTTATATTTACCGCTGATTATTCTCATTTTTTCTTTTTGGCATCCTTAATTTCTTCAACTGCGGCAAGTTGGTCCTGCTTGCGCTTTTCAACTTTTCCGCCCCAAACGTAGGCAGCAAGGTGCACGCCCGCAAAAGGTATAATCCAGATTAATGCAAGCCACGCTGAAAGCCCCGCCAATTTAAAGGGGAAAAACGCCCAACCGAAAACGTACATAAGCGCAAATTCGCATATATCGTTATGGAAAGCCGCTTCAACAATCAAAAAAACCGCAAAAGGAATACAGCTAATAAGAGGTATTAACACTCCCTTGACCAAAGAGTATTCACCGATATAAAGCTTTGAGCCCAAATCGTTTGAATTGACTTTGCGTTTATTTCCGTTCTGCACCGTCTTTTTATAGGCGGAAGAGCCGTTCTGTTTGCCGAATATCACAGTTGCGGCAATTATCATAGCCTCGCCCACCAACAGAACGACTATTTTCAGTCCCAAATCGTCTTCGCCGCCGTATGCAACGTAGCTTATAATCGTGGCACTTAAAATAAGCGTCAGCATAAACGGGAACGCAGCCCCTATAAGTAAATCTTTAAATTCCAAAAGAATTTTTTTACCCCACTCCTTCGTAGTGAGCTTGCGACGGGAAGATGCGCTTCCCTCCGCGCCGTCGGCTGCCCGTCCGTTTAATTCGTTATTTTCCAAAACCGTAAATCCCCTTTTCCGTAAGAAACTCGTCCAATGGCTCGTCCCATTCGTCCTCAATAAAATTTTCTATTTGAAAAGAATAGCCAAGCCCCACCTTACGGGTTGAATTATTCTTTAAAAACCTGTCGTAAAAGCCCTTTCCGTAGCCTATTCTGTAACCTTTTTCGTTTATTGCAAGCAGCGGAATAACCGTTATATCTATTACACCCGCATAGGCTTGTCCCTCAGGCTCTTTGATACCGAACGCTCCTTTAACGGTTTTTCCGTAGGGAACAGGCACGATATTTTCGCCTTCGACGCGGGGAAGATACACTTCTTTACCCGCCTTTAAAAGCGCGGCAATTATATTAGCAGTGTCAGCCTCGTCCCCAAAGCTGTTATAGATAAAAAAGCTTTCAAACTCGCCATATGCCGCAAGAAAGTTATAAAGAATACTTTCGTCGGCAACCTGCCGCCTAACACCTTGAAAGTATCTGCGTTTTATCTTAAGCTTGTATCTCAGTTCCTCTTTCATCATCTTAAATAAACCCGTTCGGAACGCTTGGTAACCGAAGTTAACACCTCGTAAGAGATAGTTCCTGCAAGTCTTGCATATGCGTCCGCATCGGACATAACGCACTTCATTTCTTCTCCGCCGTTGGATATAAACGCGTCCATACAAAGCGTTTTCTCGCCTAACGGAACGCCTCGGAAAAAACCGTCCGCGTAACCCAGGCGGTAAACGCTCAGCTTCCCGTAATTTCTGTCGGCCACGTTGTATCCTATTCCACCGCCGATAAACTGGGTTTGCTGTGTTCGTCTGGCGTAAACTTTAAGCGCGGGAGTAAAACCTTTTGCGTAAAAACCGCTCGGCGCATACCCGTATAAAAGGATACCCGCACGCGCTCCGTCGATAAGATAATCTCCGCCCCGCAAAATGCCTCCGCTTGCCGATAAGTGCCCGAATATGTTTGAGTTTCGCTCTTTTACAAGCTTTAAAGCGCGGTTGAAAAGAACAAGCTGTTTTCTGCTTTCGGCGGATAGTTCGGGAGCGTACATATGCGAATAAACGCTAACTATTTTTTCAGCTTTAACGGCGTCTAAAACTTTGCTAAGTTCGTTAAGATTACAGCCCGAACGGTTCATTCCCGTATTGACTTTTATATGGCAAAAATTATCCTCGCAAACAGAAGCCGTTTCTGCCGAATTTACCGTAACTTCAAGGGAATAAAATGCCGCCTTGTCAGCATCTGACTTATCGAGGGGCGGAGTGAACACGAGAACGGGTTTTGAAATCCCCGCAACACGCAGGGCAACCCCCTCGTCCACGATTGCTACGCAAAAGCCGTCAACGATATTCTCTATCGCACGCGCAACTTCCTCTGCGCCGTGCCCGTAAGCGTCAGCTTTAACAACTGCATAAAAAAATCTTTTGCCTAAAATTTTCCGTATTTTAAGCGCGTTATCTTTTATCGCGCGCAGGTCTATTATAGAAAGAGTTTTCTGCATACGACCATTGTATGCGTAAATACTGAAAATTGTATAAAGACATTTTAACACATAGTAACGCTTATTGCAAGCGAAAAAAATCCGCCTTATTGGCGGATTTCCTCTTCGTTATCGGTATTTTCGGTTTGTTTAAGTTTGTTTCTGCCGTTTCTTATGTGCGGAAAAACTCGCCACGCAAGTACCGCAGCTAAAAGGCACAGAACCAAATCCTTAGGCATATAATAAAGATTCCAAGTTATAAAAACGTTTAAAAGATCGTCCATTCCCTGTAAATACACCACGACCATACAGTACGGTATACCTACGGCGTAGTTTGCAAGAAAAGCCGCAACACCGGCAACGATATAACGCCAAACGGGCAAGCCCGCTTTTCCGCCTATTAAACCCGCAACCAAAGCGGCAACGATAAACCCGACTATGTATCCGAACGTAGGCATAAGCACGTAAAATATGCCGCCGCCCGACGCAAAAACGGGTATGCCGATAAGCCCCATAAAGCAGTAAACGGACATACTTATCGCGCCCTTCTTCCAACCGAGAAGTAAACCGGCGAGTACGCAGATTACCGTCTGAAAGGTAAGCGGAACTAAGGGAAACGGAATTTTTATAAACGCACCGGCAGTCATAAGCGCAACGAAAATAGCACATTCCGCAATGTCAACCGCCAATAACTTCGTATTGATTTTTTTTATGGTTCTCATAACTTTTTCTCGCTATTTTGCTCGTCGGCAGAATTTGTTTTTTCTTCGTTTACAGGTTCACTTTCTTCGGTGCTTTTTGCACTGTTTAAAGCCTTAATTTTGTAATACCCCGCCACATATGCCGCAATTAACGCAACTATGACGGCAATTATAACGCTAAGTAAAAAGATTTTTGTAAGCCCCATTTCTCCGGTAACTTCGATAATTCCGGGTTGAACGTAAACTACGGAAGAAGCGTTACAATAAACGATTGCGCTTGTTGCAGAATAGCTGTCGGTAAATGCCTCTACCATACTTATTGCTTCCTGAATTTTATCGTCGTATTCCTTGTTGAAAGTTCCTTGGCTGTACCCGTCAAGAATTTCAATCTGATAATTCAAATCGTAAATCAAATCGTACTGCGCCTTTAATACGCTGGTATCCAAAACAACGGTAGAGCCGCTTTCACTGCCTGCGTATACGCTTTCAAGCTTTTTCAAAGTCTCGTTTGCTTTACTAAGCTCGTTTTGAAGCTCTTTCTTTTTGAGAGAATAATCAACCGTCGAGTTTTCCTTGACGTAAAAATTAGTTCTTGCCTCAGTCAATAAATCGTTTAATGAACTGCTAGAATTATAAGCTTTAAGCTCCTGAGAATACGCAAGAAGAGTTTTACCGTTTTCGTCGATAACGAAACTACCGCCGTAGGTCTCTATCAGTTCGTCGTACTTATCTTGAATATCGTCAAGCTGATTTTTGAGAAATCCTATAACGTCTTCATAGTCTTCAGCTTTCTCAATTAACGGAAGATAAACACCGTAATTGATTTCCATTGAATTAAGGTAATCAGCAGGAATATTCGCAACCTCTGCCAAAAATCTCTTTGCCTGATTAGCGCTTGAAAAACAGCTTGCCTTTGCGGTTATTGTGTAAGTAATCTCACGGTATGCACTTGCGTTCAAATTATCGTCAACGAGAACTTTAATATTGCGTTCGATATTTATATGCCCTTTGGTAGCCATTTCCTCCACGTCTATATCGGCAAACGCTTCGTCCGTGTTCTTGACAGCCTTTAAAGTATTCATTGAAGTCATATCAGTATAATAAAGCTGCGAACCGTCGGGATAAATATAGACAACGCCGTTATCGTCGCCGGGCAAATTAAGACTGAATTCCATTACGTAATTTTTGACGCGATAGTTGTATCCGTAATACAGAGAAATCGCGCAAACAAGCGCAACCGCAACCGCGACGATAAGCGCGACCCATTTTCTAAGCCAAATCGTCCTGCAAATTTCTCTTAAAGTTATTCCGCTTTTCTCTTCTTCCATAATTTTCTCCGTTTTTAATATTCGTTTGCGCGACAACTATTTTTCGTACACGCTGCGTTTTAAAATTCCTATGTACGGAAGATGACGGTACTGCTCGTCATAATCCAATCCGTAGCCTACCACGAACTCGTTTTCTATATCGAAACAGTTATAATCGGGGGCGACGTCATACTCGCGCCTTTCTGCCTTATTTAATAAGGTAACAATCTTGACGGAAGCTGCGCCGCGCTCGGATAAAAGCGCTTTCAAATTAGCAAGAGTAAAACCGCTATCGATAATGTCCTCAACGATTATAACGTCTCTTCCCGAAACGTCCCTATCAAGGTCTTTCTTTATTTTGAGCTTGCCCGAAGACACCGCACCCGAGCCGTAGCTTGATACCGCCATAAAGTCAAGTTCAACCGGCATCGAAAGAAAGCGTATAAAGTCGGAATAAAAAATTATACTGCCTTTCAGAATTCCCACTACGAGGGGACGTTTACCCTCGTACTCTTTGTCAACCGCAAGGGCGACTTCCTTAACGCGTTCCCTCAACTGTTCCTCCGTGAGCATAACGCGCTCGCAATCGGGATGCATACTCATAATTTTCTCCTTTGTGTTTTATAATTTGACGCCGCCTTACGCGACAATTTTATACTCTAAAAATTCCCGCCGTTCCAACCCCAATCGGAAATCCCCTGATAAGTAACGTAGACCGAAGAAGGAACAATACTAAGCTTGTCTTTTAATATGCCGCAAATAGCCGCAGTCATACGCTCGCAATCTCCCGAAGAAGGGCTTCCAAACAGTTTGACCCCCACATATGCCCCGTTTTCGAGCTTTTTACCCGCAAAATACAAGTCGTAATTATCGATAATTCCCACCATTAAATAGCTTTCGGGTTTGTGCATAAGCGCAATGCTTTTACCAAGCTCGGACTTAACGATTTCTTTCTTTTCATCTGTTAGTTTTGCCGAAATTTTACAATCTATAAAAGGCATAATTTGCTCCTTAAAGTTTATTTGACGATGCCTGTAATCTCTTGCTTTTTTGCGGTCAATTCTACCCACGCGGGGCGAAATCCGCAACAAATGGCGTTTCGCACTGACTTAATATTCGACCAAGCCGCACAGTAAAAAGGAACTTTTCCTCTCTCAAAAATTTCTTTAGCAAGCCGACTTGTTAATGCGGCGGCAATTCCTCTGCGGCGGTATTCGGGCAAAACGTCCACACCGATTTGCCACATTTCTTTACAGTCTGCGCTACAGCCCGCAAGCCCTATAAGCTTATCTCCGTCGTAAGCGCCGACCGCCAAAATGTCGAGATTTTTGCGGTCTTTACAAAGTGCGTTACTCCATTCGTCAAGATACAAATTCTCAAAGCCGCCCCTTTCGATTAGTTTCAAATCGTATTTGCAAGGCAGAACTTTTAGCAAATTTACGTCCGGTAAAAAATATTCCGCCATAAAACACACCCGCAAACCGCAGTCTTTTAACACTTCATATAGGTTCGGGGTTTCAAAGCCTTGATATGCCCCGCATGAAGAAATATATTTTCCTATCGGTTTTACAAACTCGTGTGCTGCGGAAGCGACGATATTATTACCGTAAGACACAAGATTGCACTCAAACGGAAGTTGCAGATACTTCCTCGCGCCGTCGTTCGCCACAGACTGCACGATAACGTTTTCGGATTTGCAAAAGTCGTCAGGGCGGCAGTTCATATCGACTGCCGACTGTGCCAACGCTATGCGCAAGATATCTTCATTCGTCATAAATTTTTCTACTGATAACAAATCCGACTTTTCGGGTTAAATCGGTTACCTTAATTTTATCCGAAATCTCGACCCCGCAAACAGCCAAAATATCATTACCGTCAGCAATCACGGGTATAGATTTTCTCAATCGCACAGGAATTTTTCTGTCTGTAAAAAAGTCGCCCAAGCTCTTCGTTCCGCCACCGAATTTTGTGAACTTGTCCCCGCTTTTTGCAAAGCGAATTGCCGCAGTTTTGGGAATTACGTCCAAGTCAAACTTTAATATCTTTGCGTCGGTTAGGTCCACTTTTTTGCTACATTTTTCGGCAATTTTAAGAAATTGCCCCCCATATATGCTTGAATTACCGCACAAATAATCAAAAAACGGTACTTCCTCAACCTCTTCGTAAGAGTTTGCTAAACAGATAGAAATTCCGCCCTCTTCCTTGTACGCTGTAAGTCCCAAAAATTCAAACTTTTTTCCGTTAGAATTGTCAGCAAGGCTAAACAGAGAATCGATATGCAAAGTAGTATAGTCTTTCTTTTTGAAATAATCTCTAATAGCGGTAACCGACGCACGGGAAAAGAGAGGCTTTTCGCACGTCTTAATGTATGCGGTTTTGCCGTTGAAACTTAAAATGCCGCGTCTGTTCGTTTCAGCTCGAAAAAATTCTTCGTCCTCGGCAGCAAGGCGGGAAAATCTGAAAAATGCTTTTGTCGCATCGGGAACTGCTTTCTCAAGTGCGGGAAGTACGTTGTTTCGAATATAGTTGCGGGTATACGCGTCTGAAAAATTAGTTTCGTCATCAACAAACGGCACGCCGTTTGCTTTAATATAGGAATTAATTTCTTCACGCGTAACGGATATAAGCGGGTGAATTAAATTCAGTTTTTCTCCCTCGCTATTTGTTATAACCGTGTCGGTTATTCCCGTAATTCCAGCCAACGCGCTGCCGCGGGCAAGATTGAAAAGCACGGTTTCGGCATTGTCGTTCAAGTGGTGAGCAGTCGCAACAAAGTCAGCGCCGCATAATTCATTTTCACTGTTGCAGCGCAAGCCTTTTACCGCACTGAAATAGCAACTTCTTCTCCATTCTCGCGCCTCTGCTTCTGTCTTAAGCGCAAGCCCCTCCGCTTTAAAACAAATTAAAGGAATACCGTGTTCTTTGCACCAATTTTTAACGAACGCGCTGTCATCTGAAGAGTTTGCTCGCATACCGTGGTCGCAATTCAAAGCTGAAAGGCGAATGCCGTACTTATCTTTGTTTGCGTTCAGATAATGCAAAAGCGCCATTGAATCTCTGCCGCCGGAAACGGCAACGCAAATTTTTTTGCCCGCATAGGCGGCGAGTTCAAGTTTCATAAAAATCATTATAGCATAATTATCTATAAGTTGCAAGTTTCAAAGTAAATTTTAATAAAAATTTTATAAACGCCCAAAAACAGTTGACAAGTTGCTCTTTTTTTTATATTATGATATAGCTTTGTTAAAAAGCGTTTATCGCGGGGTAGAGCAGCCAGGTAGCTCGTCGGGCTCATAACCCGGAGGTCGCGAGGTTCGAATCCCGCCCCCGCAACCAAATTCGAAATGCACAAAAGCGTGCGTTTCAATATGGCGACGTAGCTTAGTTGGTCTATAGCGGCCGGTTCATACCCGGCAGGTCGGCGGTTCGAATCCACCCGTCGCTACCA
>CAMWIW010000025.1 GCA_947174415.1 uncultured Clostridia bacterium | reverse complement strand
CTTGTAAGTGAAGTGCAACTGGAAAACGCATCCTCACCGATATAAGTAACGCTGTCAGGAATGGATAATTCTTTTAGTGAAGTGCACCCCCGAAATGCAGTGCTATCGATAGAAGTAACGCCGTAATTTATGGTGATACTTTCAAGTGAAGTACAATTAAAAAACACATCGCCACTGATAGATGTAATATTGGACGGAATGGTTATTTGTGATAGAGAGCTACAACCATAAAAAGCATAACCACAGATTGTAGTAATACTATCCGGAAGAATTATATCGTTTAATGCAGTGCAACCGTAGAACGCAGAATCACCGATAACAATAACGCTGTCTGGAATAAAAATAGTTTTAAGTGCTGAACAATTGGAAAACAGACCAGTACATAAATCTGTAATTTTTTGTGGGAGAGTTGCATTTTCAAGCGAAGTGCAACCGTTAAAAGCACCTATACCAATTTCAGTTATATTGTCCGGGATTGTTATGTCTGTAAGCGAAGTACAACCACAGAACGCAGCATTACCGATTTTTGTAACACTTTCATCTGTTGGTATCAAGCTTGTACTGCAACCGACAATTAAAGTTTTGCTTTCAGTTTCAACTAAACAGTTACCAGAACTATGATATTTTGTATTGCCATCTTTAACAATGATGTTTGTCATAGAAGGGCAACGCCAGAACGCCGTCTCAGCAATATATGTAACGCTGCTTGGGATTGTAATGCTTTCAAGTGAGCAATTTTCGAATGCGAAATTGGAAATAGAGGTTACGGGTTTTCCGTTATATTCGGAAGGTATAATTATATTTTTTTCTGTTAAAGAACATCCAATTACTGAATAACTTTCACCTCCGTTATATGCCGCATACATTAGTCCTATAGTACCGTTTACCGATAACAGTTTACCACAAATGCAAACACCTTCGATATAGCTGTGCTCAGTGTAATGTTTGTCGTTGCAACTCGAACAAGTTTGATAATGTCTGTCGCCGTCCTCAGTGTAAGTTGTTGACCAAGTGTGTGAATGAATGGTTGGCGAGTTGTCTTCGTTGCCGCCGCAGGCGGCGAGAGCGAGGGTGCAAGCTATCGTTGCGATTATTGCAAGTAGAGTTATGAGAAGTTTCTTTTTCATTTTTTTACCTCGTTTGTTTATTTGCGGGCAAAAAATAAGGGCAACCGTTAAGGTTGCCCGCATAACGTACCCTAACAGTCGCCAAACAATTATTCTTATTGCAAACGGAATTAGTCCCGAAATCAACCCAAGAATATAGGATACAAATATGCCTATACATTATGGGCTGAATGCGAGATTTTTATTTAATGGGAAAAAAGGGTATAAAAATACCCCGTCTGCAATTTAATAGTTTGGCATAGAAAATATATCATATTTCGCGGGTGGTTGTCAAGGTAAATTTTTACAATTTGTACTTTACAATAGACACAAAATATGGTATAATTACTTAGTTATTTATACTATAAAGGGGCTTTTATGGGTGATTTTGTTGCAGAAATAGTTACATTGGTTGCAATAGCCGTAATTTTGCCCTTAGTTTTTCAGCTTTTTTATTTTTTAAAGAGTAGGGAAGAGAAAAAAAGCGGTATTGACAAGCTTAACAGAACGCGTGCGCCGAAGGCGCTTTTGTGGTTTTTCCTAGGCTTTGCATTGCTTGGTATTACCGTGATGATTGTAGCCGCTGCATTTATGATAAGAGATAGAGAACCTGTTTCCGCAATTATTGCCATTATAATTGGATTTTCATTATTTTCGGCTCTTGGTTTTTTCGGCTTTATATGGTCGCGGTTCAGGTATGAAATTATCGAAGACGACGGTATAACCTTGGTGCGTTTTAATAAAAGGTGGAAAGTTTATTTTTCCGAGATAGAGTATTATAAGTTCACTGACGGCATGGCGGGCGGATTAATCGCCTACGACAAAAACGGGGTTGTAATATTCAGTGCGGAGGCAATTAACATAGGCTCACATAAACTTGTAAGCGCTATGCAAAACAACTTCGTTACAGAGGTATTTAACGGTTTTCCCCCAGCCGAAATGAAAAAGTCGAAAGAATACAAGACCGGGCAGAACAAAAGTGGTATCATTATATTGTCGTGGACAATGTTCGGTTTAGGCGTTTTTATCCTTGCTGTTTGGGGACTGATTTTTTCAAACGCTAGCTTGCATGAATTTGAGAATTACGAAGTTTCTGGCATAGTTGAAAGCTACGAATTTAAAGAAGATACCTTGACTGTAAAACTTGTAGACGACGACGGCGTTTATTGGGTAAACAATATCGTTTACGATGAAATGAATAAATCTGTAAAAAAAGCAATTAAGGAAAATGTGGGAATTGACTTGCTTATAGGGTATAAGGACGACAGAGAAAGGTTTAATATCTCACAAATAAAAATTGACGGTGAAATTTACCTTAATGCAACTGACGCGGAGAAAAGTGAAAAAGATAATTACGACGGCACGGTAACTTTGTGTTGGGTAATCTTCGGGATTTCGGTAGCAATGCTGGTAACCTGGGCAGGATTATTGATATATAAAAAGGTAAAATTTGACGGTAAGGAAAAGGAAGATGGCGAATAAGACTTACAATGCGGACGATTTGAAAATTTTAGAGGGGTTGGAGGCTGTGCGCGTGCGCCCCGGTATGTATATCGGGTCTACGGGCGTTAAGGGATTGCACCACATTCTTTGGGAGATAGTGGATAACTCTATCGACGAGGCGGCGAACGGATATGCGGACAAGATTACCGTTACTTTGCATAAAGACGGCTCGGCTTCAGTGCGCGACAACGGCAGAGGTATGCCGACCGACGTCAACACCAAAGTGAAAATGAGCGGTGTGGAAATTATTTTCACTAAATTGCACGCGGGCGGTAAGTTCGATTCGGGCAACTACGCGTTTTCGGGCGGGTTGCACGGCGTAGGTGCGTCGGTTACAAATGCGCTTTCCGAATGGCTGCACGTGGAAGTTTACCGCGGAAATAAGTTCGTTATGGATTTCAAGTCCACTTACGACAAAGAAACAAAGAAGTGGCACTGCGGCGTTCCGACCGCTCCTTTGAAAAACACGGGCGAAAAGACCAAAGAAAAGGGTACATTCGTTCGGTTCAAGCCCGATAAGGAAGTTTTCGAGACGGTGGAATGGAATTACGATACCGTTGCGACGCGTCTTAAAGAGCTTGCGTTTTTAAACAAGGGCGTTGAAATCAACTTTGTTGACGAGCGCGACCTTTACGCATACGAAGAGGGTGAGGACGACGAGGGAAACGTTACTAACGTTAAAGTCAGACTGCCCGAACGTGAGAGCGTAACCTACAAGTTCGACGGCGGACTTGTAGACTTCGTTAAGCACCTCAACGAGGACAAGACCGCGCTTTACGGTACGCCTTTATACTATTCTGCGATAAAGGACGTGCACGTCAAGGGCGCGCCTGCGGGCAAGATTAAAATAGAGTTCGCCTTAGCGCACACAAAGGACGACAACGAGAGCTTGTTCTCGTTCGTAAACAATATTTCCACGGTTGAGGGCGGATATCACGAGACGGGCTTCCACAACGGACTTTTGAAAGCCGTGAACGACTTCGCGCGGAATAACGGCGTTTTGAAGGCGAAGGACGCGCCGTTCGTTGCCGACGATATAAAGGAAGGCTTGACCGCAGTTCTGACCGTTAAGATGCAGAACGTGGAGTTCGAGGGGCAGACCAAGACCAAGCTCGGTAATCCCGAAGTTAAGCTGCCCGTGGAACAGACCGTTATCGAGGGTTTGCAGAAGCTTGTCGAAGTGCGCGGCAACAAAGCCATATTCGATAAGATTGCGCAAAAGGCTAAGTTTGCGGCGGACGACCGCATTAAGCACCGCGCCGAACGCGACGTTGCGAAAGCCGCTTCCGAGAACGACGGACTGAACCTTGTGGGTAAGCTGGCTTCGTGCTCGGGCAGAAATCCCGATTTGAACGAGCTGTTCATAGTTGAGGGCGATTCGGCGGGCGGTACGGCAAAGCAGGCGAGGGTGAGACAGTATCAGTCTATTTTGCCGCTTCGCGGAAAGCCGTTGAACGTACAGAAAAAGACGGCGCTTCAAGCATTGCAAAACGAAGAGATTAAGACGCTTATTTCTGCGATTGGGGCGGGGTTTAACCGTTCATTCGACGTGGAAAAGACGAAGTATAAAAAAGTAATTATACTTTCGGATGCGGACCAGGACGGTATGCATATCAGGTGTATTCTTCTCACGTTCTTTTTCAAGTATATGCGCGACCTCGTAAACGCGGGGTACGTCTATATAGGTATGCCGCCGCTTTATAAGGTTTATAAGGGCGAGACCGTCGAATACGCATACGACGATGCAGAGCTGGACGAAAAAATCAAGAAAGTGGGCAAGGGCTATAAGCTGCAACGGTATAAAGGCTTGGGCGAGATGTCTGCCGACCAGCTTTGGGATACGACTATGAACCCCGAAACGAGAAACCTTATTCAGGTTACGATTGAGAACGCGGCGCAGGCGGCGGACGTCATAGATATGCTTATGGGAGATAAGGTGGACGGAAGAAAGGAATTCCTTGCAAAGAACGCAAACTTTAACAAGGTTGACGGGTTTATAGAGAAAGTTAATTTCAAAAACGAAATGCACGCGGAGGTTGACTGATGGCAAAGAAAGATTTTCAGACTTCAATCCCGCAGGGGAACGTTTATATTCAGAGCATCGAGGAGGTTATGCCCGGCTCGATGCTGCCGTATGCGGAGTTCGTTATTTTAGACAGAGCTCTGCCGCGCGTTGAGGACGGTTTGAAACCCGTTCAGCGCAGAATTCTGTACACTATGTACGAAATGGGCTTGACTCCCGACAAGCCGCACAAGAAATCGGCGCGTATCGTCGGTGATTGCATGGGTAAATATCACCCGCACGGCGATAGCTCGGTTTACGACGCGATGGTGAGAATGGCGCAGCCGTTCAATATGCGCAGAACGCTCGTTAACGGACACGGTAACTTCGGTTCGGTAGACGGCGACCCCGCCGCGGCAATGAGGTACACCGAGGCGAGGCTCGAACCGCTTGCGATGGAGCTTTTAAAAGACCTTGAAAAAGAAACCGTTCCTTTTTCGTTTAACTTCGACGACAGTCTTTTAGAGCCCGACCTTCTGCCGGGGCATTATCCAAATCTTTTGGTGAACGGTGCGAACGGTATAGCCGTGGGGCTTGCGACGAATATTCCCACGCATAACCTTGCAGAGGTGATAGAGGGGTGCTGTGCGTATATCGACAAGCCTACGATGTCTTTGAACGAGATGATGAAGTATATCCCCGGTCCTGATTTCTCGACGGGCGGGTACGTTATTGCGAACGAGCTGAAACAGGCTTACGAAACGGGCAAGGGGAAGATAACGTTAAGGGCGAAGTACGCTGTTGAGCAGGGGGAGTACGGGAAGAAGTTAATAGTTATTACCGAACTTCCGTATCAGACGAACAAAGCCGAGCTGTTAAGAAAAATTATGTTACTGAAAGAGGACAAGAAGGAGCTTCTTTCGGGCATAACCGAAATTGTTGACGAGAGCGACAGGACGGGTATGCGCGCCGTCATTGCCGTGAAGAAAGAGGCGGACGTTGACGCTATTTTGAGCGTGCTGTTCAAGTATACCGATTTGGAGTGTACTTTCGGTATCAATATGGTCGCGATTGCGGGCGGAAAGCCCAAGCAAATGGGGCTTTTGGAAATTATAAGGCATTACACGAACTATCAGCGTTCGGTGGTGCAGAGGCGTTGCAAGTTCGAACTGAAAGAAGCCGAGGCGCGCTGTCATATCTTAGAGGGGCTAATTATTGGCGTTCACAACGTGGACGAAGTGGTTAAAATAATCAAGACCGCAGAGAATACGGGCGACGCAAGAAGAAAGCTTATGGAGAGGTTCGCCCTTTCCGAAAAGCAGGCGCAGGCAATTCTCGATTTGCGTCTTGCAAGGCTTGCTAAATTAGAGGTTACGAAGCTCGAAGACGAGCACGCCGCGCTCGTTAAAAAGATTGCGGAGCTTAAACGCATACTTGCCGATAAGGATTTGCAGTGGAAAATCGTCAAGGACGAAATGCGCGAAATTAAGGCTAAGTACAAGAATGAAAGGCGAACTCAGATTTTCGAGAGTGCGGATAAAATTTCCGTACGCCGCGCAGACGTTAAGGTGTTTATACCCAACTGGACGGTGGCGATTACGGGTGCGGACAACCTCAAATTAATGATACGCGAGGAGTTCGACAGTCATTATAAGAAGAAGCTTAATCCGACTTCTACACTTGCCGTAACGTATAAGCAGGTTTTACACTGCACCAACGAGGAAACCGTATATTGCTTTACCAACCTCGGCAACTGCGTAAAAATCGATTTGAACGAAAGCGAGCCGCTCGATTACCGAGCAACGGGCGTTAAACTTGAAAACGTTTGCGACGGCGCGGGGAAGGGAGAGTATCCCGTTTCTGTATTTGCCGTGAAGGGCAAGCCCGAGGGAGAGCTTATATTCTTCACAAAACAAGGTGCGGTAAAGCGCACGGCGTTTGAGGAATTCGAGATCGGAAGAAAGCTTACGCAGGCGTTTAAACTGAAAACGGGGGACGAGCTTTTAACCGTTGAAAAGTACGATGACGACGAGTTCTCGACTATGCTTTTCGTTACTAAAAAGGCAATGTGTCTGAGTGCGGCGAAAGACGACGTGCCCGTTCAGGGCAAAACGGCGGGCGGCGTAAAGGGCGTAGGACTGAATACAGGGGACGAAGTTATATTTGCAACGCAGCAGAACGGTGAAGGTGAAATTATCGTCGTTACCACTTTGGGCGGTGTAAAGCGCGTAATTTCTTCCTTGTTTGAAACCTACAACCGCGGCGCAAAGGGCGTTATGATTGCCGATATTAAGGGCAAGGGAGAGGTGCTGTTTGCAAACTACGTAACAATGCCGTATAACCTTGCGTTGTATACTGCGCAAAGGGTTATGTTCGAGGTTGACACCGAAACCATTCCCATTGAAAACCGCGTATTCCGTGGCAAGCCCATTAAGGGGATTGAGAATATTACGAAAGCCGTTGCTATGAAATATAAATCCGAATACGACGGCGGAGCGGTGCAGATAAAATTCTAATGAAAACGGTTTTTAAACTTTTTGCATATGAATTCAAAAACATATATAAGCAAGCGTTGATATTCGCTTTTATATCAACGTTTCTTTTTGCGCTGTCTATAAGCGTTATGTGTTTTTCTTCGGATATGGTGCAAGGGTATAAGGACTATCTGGACGAGGACGGATATTACACTTCGATAAGTATTTACGACGTCAACGTCTTGGATAAATATAATGAAGTGAACAGTCTGTGTGATTATCTCTCTGTACATGCATACGGAATATGCGAAAACATTGAAAACACCGAAGGCGATGAACATAGCGCATTAATTACTTATCGACCTATGTTGCAAAAAGATGGGTTAACAAGCGGTTATCATGGACGGTCATATATTTTTAGGGACGAGTTACCCCGTGAAATTGACGAAGAATATTTTCTTGAAGAAGGTGAATTTGGTTCAGTCTATAACGAAAAAAACTCAGACGGATATTATTCAATCTATATTAGCGCAAAAGTTGCGGAAGAGCTTGAAGCAAAAGTTGGCGATATTATCACTTTAAACTATGTGCTTACAAACGGTGAGCACACCGAAGAATTTACGGTCGCGGGTGTTTACCGCTTAAAAGAAGAAAATAATTCGTCTTATCGTTTTCATTTTTTAATTCCGTTTAATTTTGTAAACGAAAACGTTATGTTTTTAACGACTAACGATTACGATTTTTATGAAGGTTACAGTTACTTTCTGCAACTTAACAGACCGTCGGACATTATGGATATTCTGCCGAAAATAAGAGCTTTGCGAATTGGTAGTGTCGGACTTGGGTTAAGTAGCGGAGAAGAAATCGACCTTGTGAATATTATGCGCTACGTGCTAATCGCGGTGGCGGTGGCTATCGTTATAGTAACTTTTGTAGTGCTTAGTAACTCTTTGACTATAACCGTAAATTCAAGAAAAAAGTTTATGGCGAGGTTGAAGCTTTTGGGCGCGACTACCGATAAAATTACGGCGGCGTATTTTATTTTGCTTGTTGCGTCGTTTATACTGTCGTTTGCGCTTTCGATACTTTTGAGCTATCTCTTGTGCGGGTATTTTACTGCGATTGCGGTTGCCGCTTTGGAATATAAAGTAAGTATGAATTTGCACTGGGGCGCAGTGGGTATTCTGTTTGCCGTGGGCTGTGCGCTTTTGGCGGTGCGCTACGTCCTTTTCAGATTAAAGGTTAAAAAGGTTTCCCCTGCGGAATTTATAAAGGAAGAGTAATGAAAGTAAGCAGTATTTTATCTCTTTCCGTCAAGAATATTTTTCTTAAAAAGTTCGCCTATCTCAAAGTTCTGGCGGGGTTCTTTTTCGCGTTTCTTATTATATTTATCGTGTTGTTCTATTCGGGCAGTTTAAGTATTGCTTACAAAACTTACGAGAACAACAACGCCGACTGTTTGCACTATTATATCGGTAAAGACGTTTCCGCGGAAGAGGAGCTGGAAATTCGCGCGTTTCCGCAAGTAAAAAGTATATGGGCGTTTGAAAACGTATCTTTTGCTAACAACTCCGTAATAAATTTACAAATCGGCGGGAGTGCGTTTGAAATAGCTGAACGGTCGTTTTACGAAATTCTCATAAGTCCCAAAAGCGACTATATGATTTGCGAGAACGACGAAATCTACTTTACTGCGCAAACGGGCGAAAACGTAATTCTTTACGGCACGCAAATAAAAAAACATGGCGATATTGTAATTTCCGAAGATGTGCTTGACAATCTCGGTATTACCGAGCGGGAAGAGCTGTTGGGCAAAGAAATTTCCTTTTCGGGCGAGCTGTGGGCGGCTGACGGCGAAGAGGGCTACATTTATAACGAAAGCGGAATTATTTGCGGGATTTCAAACGAGAAATTAGGTCGCTATTCGGTTTCTGCGAGCGTGTTCGGCTTTCTTCCCGACGGTGTGCCCGCCGCGGCAACTTACGTGGAATTAAAATCCTTCACGGGCAACGAAGATTTCTTTGCTAAAATGGACGCTATGTTCGGCGAGCAAGTAATGCATACTTTCGTTGGTTCGGGTATTCTCGACGATATGAAAATCGTTGAGGGGCAGGAGATGCTATGCAACCGTTTTTTGAGCATTATCTGCACCGTGCTTATTGCGGTAATTGCAATATATGTGGCTAGCAATCAATATTATTTGCTACTTAAAAACAGCGTTTTCTACGGCATTTTAAAGGCGAACGGAGTAAGCAACAGAGAAGTATTTTTAATGCATACTTTCGAGCTTGCAATAACCTTAATTGTCGCGCTTATAATTGCTTTCGGGGCAAGCGTAGGGTTGTTCTTTGTTATTAAAGAACTGTTTTACTCTTTAATGTCCATAGACTTGATTTTCCCCGCGGGTGCGGCAGTGGCAAGCTTTTTCGGCTTCTTTGCCGCGTGCGCGGCGCTGGCGGTTTTGATAACGCTGTTTATTTACGTTAAAATTCTTAAAAAGCCGCCTGTCAGACTGTTGAGGAAGTAAAATTATGATTGAGCTTCGAAATATTTCTAAAAATTACGGTAACTTTTTTGCGCTTTCGGGCGTCAGCTTGCAGATTGAGGATGGGGAGTTCGTTGCAGTCGTAGGCGAAAGCGGAAGCGGCAAATCAACTCTTTTGAACCTTATCGGGCAAATCGATACACCGTCGGACGGGGAAATAATTATAAACGGCAAAACCGCGACCAAGCTGCCTGAAAAGGAAGTTGCGGCTATGCGTAACAAAACTTTCGGGTTTGTGTTTCAGTCTTTTTTTCTTGAACCGACGTATACGGTAACCCAAAACGTGGAAATACCTTTATTGCTTGCTGGCGTTAAAAAGAGCGCGCGAGCGGAGAGAGTTTCTGCTGCGTTGCAGAAAGTCGGCTTGACCGAAAAAGCCAACAACAAAGCCTCGGATTTGAGCGGCGGCGAGCAGCAGCGCGTGGCAATCGCAAGGGCAATCGTTAACGACCCGCCCGTGATAATTGCGGACGAGCCGTGCGGGAACCTAGACACCAAAAACGGGGACGGCGTTATGCAGCTTTTAAAGGAACTGAACGGCGAGGGTAAGACGGTTTTAATGGTAACGCACAGCGCCGAACACGCGAAATGGGCGAAGAGAATTATTAAGCTTTGCGACGGCAAAGTACTATACGACGAAGGGAGTAATGTATGAAAAAGCACACTGACGAACTTAAAGAAAAAACCGAAAAAGTAAAGGCAAAAGCAAAGAAATTAGGACCTGTCAAGCTTATAGTTTTATTGCTGCTTGCAGTAGGCACGGTTTGCTCGTTCGTGTTTTACGACTATATTTTCGGGGCGGAAACGGTGTTTACCGCGGAATACGGCTCTGACTTTTTGAACGGGCTTATGGGCGCGATACCGCGGATTATCAGTTGTATTCAGATAATAACGATTACCTCGATTGTAACCACGCTGATTTTGTTTGTAATTTTGCGGTTGTTTACAAAGTCGCAACGCGGTTTAACGGTTTCAAGGCTTTGCTGCAACCTAATTAAGTGGGTGGTGGCAATCATTTTGGTTATTGTCATTTTAGCGGTTTGGGGAGTGGACACTACGGCGCTTATAACGGGCGCAGGTGTTTTAACGCTTGTAATAGGTCTTGGTATGCAGAGCCTTATCGCAGACGTCGTTGCGGGGCTTTTCATAGTGTTTGAAAACGAGTTCAATATAGGCGATATTATCACCGTTGACGATTTCCGCGGCGAAGTTATAGAGATGGGTATCCGAACCACGAAATTGAAAGCGGAGGGGAATATCAAAATTTTTAACAACAGCGATTTGAGGAAGATTTTAAATCAGACCTCCGAGCCGTCGGTTGCAAAGGCGTATATAGATATAGAGTACAGCGCAGATTTGGGGAAAGTGGAAAAAATCATTGAACGGTGCTTGCCCGAAATTAAGATTGAAGGCGCAGTAGAGGGGGTAACTTACAACGGCGTCAATTCCCTCGGCGCGTCGGGCGTGCAACTGTATTTTTCCGTCAAGTGCAACGAGGGAAATATATTCTCTGTACAGCGCGCGCTGAACGGCGAACTGAAAAATATGTTCGATAAAAACGGCATAAATATACCGTTCAATCAGTTGGTTGTTCATAACGGTTAATTAAAAAATAAAATGCGCCCGCGGACATTTGTCCGCGGGCGCTTATGCTTGATTAGTGATATGTGGTATTACGCAAGCGTAATTAATATACGCAATTAAACGGAACGTTTAGGTTTCGTCATTCGTAGGTTCGACGACGGTTTCTGCGGGTTCTTCCGCGCTTTCGGGCGCTATTATTTTAGGCATCTTTAAGCCCGCCATTCCGTACAAATCGTCAAGCGGAGGTAAGGATTTCAACATTCCCGAAAGGAAGTTGGCCGTTGCCGTTTTGCCCTCGGCGTTCTGTCCGCCGTCCCAAACTGTAACCTTATCAATCTTGATATTCTTGATTGCCTCGACCTGCTTAGCAACGAGCTCTTCGAGCTTGTCGGCTATCATAAGGCGGCAAGCCTCGTCCGCGCTGCCTGCGGCTTTGACAAGTTTTTGCATACCTTCGGCTTGCTTCGACAAAGTTTGTAATACGCCGCGCGCCTCGGCTTCCATTCTCGCATATATGGCGTCCGCTTCACCTTTTGCACGGCGGCGGATATTTTCAGCCTCTGCGTCCGCTTCGATTTCTATCTTTCTCTTTTCGATTTCCGAAGCAACTATGACGTCGGCTTCTTTCGTCGCTTTTTCGCGGGAGGCACGCGCAATTTCAGCCGCTTGCTCTGCCGCATAGCTTTCTTCTTTCGCCTTTGCCGCCTGAACGTTTTCGGCGGTAACCGCAAGTTTCATAGCCTCGGCCTCGCGCTGACGGAGGGTTGCCTTCGATTGCGCTATATCGGCTTTCGCCTTGTTTTCGCCCTCGATTGCTTTACTTTCCGCTTCGGCAACGCTGATACGTTGCAACATCTTAGCGTTGGCTTCACCGATTGCACCTTTTTTATCCTCTTCGGCAACCGAAATTTTCGCGTCGTTTATTGCTTTTGCCGCAGCCTCTTTACCGAGCGCAGCTATGTATCCCGATTCATCTGAAATATCGGTCATATTAACGTTGATTAATTTAAGTCCTAACTTTTTAAGCTCGCCCTCTACGTTGCGAGAAATCGCTTCGAGGAACTTGTCGCGGTCGGTGTTAATTTCTTCAATGTCCATTGTTGCGATAACCAAACGGAGCTGACCGAAAATAACGTCCTTTGCAAGTTCGGAAATCTGTCTAAGCTGCAAGCCCAAAAGCCTTTCTGCCGCGTTCTGCATAATTGCGGGGTCTGTCGATACGCCGACGGTGAAAACCGAGGGAACGTCGATACGGATATTCTGCTTAGACAGCGCGTTTTTCAAATCGACCGAAATGGAGAGAGGGGTCAGGTCAAGGAAAGTATAGGATTGGAAGAAAGGAACGACGAGCGCCGCGCCGCCGTGAATACACTTTGCGCTTCTGCCTGTGCCGTCCTTGTTCTTTGAAATTTTACCGTAAATAACCATTACTTTGTCCGAAGGACACTTTTTGTACCTTACGAGACACACGAGAAGAAGCATAACGAGCACGAGTCCTACGACTATGCCGCAGACAATGCCTATCGTTGCGCCCGTTTCCATAGCCAACAGATTTTTCATTTTTCTTTACTCCTTATTAATTAAACACCTTCGTCGGGTGAGTTTTCGATTTTTTCAATTGCGCGGGTAACTACCATACATTCGTTTTCGGTTGCAATGATTTCGACTGGGTCGTCAACGCTAAGCCTTTCGCCGTCCGTCATTGCATCGAGTTCAACGAATTTTCCCTGTGCGTTCAAAGTGATTTTGCCCCGCCCCGAACGGTTTTCGGGAATGGAGACGTAAACGGTTGCACGCTTGCCCACAAGTTTTTCGGGCTGAAAAGTTCCGCTCGATTGCATCTTGTACATAAACCGCATTAAAAGAACTACCACGGCGAACGCCGCCGCACCCGCAACGAGAGCAACTATCACCGAAACCCATTGAAGGTTTTCCGCAATCAGCGCGCAGGTCAAAAGTCCCGCCCAACTGCCTACCGCAAAGAACGCTGTAAGACTTTTTACGGTGAAAATCGATACGCCAGAATCGGTGTCGATATCGATGTCGCCGTCGCCGTCCAAATCTACGTCGCCGCCGTAGGAAGTGAAACAAAGCATCACTATCTGTATAATCAGAAATACGGTCGAAACTACGCCAAGCCAAAAATAAACTTGCTCTAATACTGAAAGAGTAGCGTACCATTCTATCATATTAAAAAACCTCCTACAATATATTTATAAACCGCTGCGCCCGCAACAAAACACAAAATCGATAAATTTGTATCGATTAATTGTATTTTTCAATCGGGAACATTATACCATATTAATATATAATAGTCAAACGCCGCAAAAAGTCTTACCTTTCCAAAATTTGCAAAGGGGGAGTATGCACGCTTGCTTAAATGTATAACTGAAAATATGGGTAAGTGTTTAAGTGTGCCGATGAGCATATTTTAGCGTTTGGGCATGTGGATTAAAAATATGCGTGCTTGAAAAAAAGGCATAAAAAAAGCCCGAATTTCGGGCAAAAAAAGTTCACCTATTAATATATTAGGTGAACTTTTTCTGTCTGTATAGTATC
>CAMWIW010000024.1 GCA_947174415.1 uncultured Clostridia bacterium | reverse complement strand
TTATGAAGTTTGAGAGTGGTTGAACGCGCTGCGTTCGTCGTACCGAAGCACCGTAGTGCTTACCACTCCGCCATCTCTGCATTGCTTGTTAATTTTATAACATTCAGAGATAAATTACAAGCAATTTTGCGTTCATTTTAAAATATTTTGCGGGTACGAGGCAAAGTTGCCTTACTCGCGGTAGATACATAAACAAGAAATTTAATCCCGCCGCCTTTGGTTTCAGTCAAAGGCGGCGGGTAATTCTATGTTTCAAAAAAGTTTAAGGTTTTTAAAATCGAGTTTCCATTTGCCGTTTTCGTCTTTAACGAGTTTATCGTATATGAACATTAAATAGCCTAAAACTACGAAAACGATTACAAGAATGAGCACCCACAACGCGACGCCGCCGTAGCCCAAGTCGTTCACGTCGAGGAAAAAGTACGGATACGAAAATGGCGTTCCCGTTGCGGCTTTGTAAATTGCTCCGTAAATTAATATGTACACGACGTAGATAAGCGGTATTACGGTTGCTTTTAACGGGTCTAAAATTTTTACCGTTTTATGCTCGTCAAACAAAAACCAGTCGAGGATAAACAAAATCGGCGCTGCTACGTGATAAGTAAGATTGCCCAAAGCGTTCCAAAACGACGGTGAAGAAACGTCGCCAAGCAATGATGCATATACGAGGAAAGTTACCAATATCATAACGGTTGCGCAAAATTTTAAGGTTTGGCAGCACTTGTTGTGTCCCTCCGTTTCACCCGCTTTTACGCGTTTTACGGTTGCTGCACAAACGGCAACGCCTATTCCGAAACATATATAGTTTGAAATATTCGTATAGTATTGCCAGAAGTTATCCGATATGGTGAAATAATCCGTTCCGTGCGTTTCCATAAAAAACCCGAACGTAAGAACGCACGCAAGCCCCGAAATTACACAGAATACAATTCTGTAAATCATTTGAGTAAAAAGCTTGTTAATCATATTTTCTCCTTACTTCGAAAAGAATGCAACGGCGATTGCGCCCGCGCCTATATGAGTGCCTATTGTGCTTCCTATCATATGCGAGGGAATATTTTCGGTTTTTCCTTTCCACAACTTTGCGCTGTCTTTTAAATATCTTTGGAGATTTTCGTCCGAAAGTCCCGAATAGGCAAGCGTATACGGCATATCGAAATCAATACCTCCGCACTTGTCCACAAGTTGCATTAAGAGGTTGTTACCCTTTTTAGAGCCTATCGCCTTTCCGACGAGCTTAACTTTTCCGTCAACTATTGCGATTACGGGTTTTATAGATAAAAGCTCGCCCGTAAATGCGGCAACGGAAGATATACGCCCGCCCTTCTTTAAATATTTCAAAGTATCCAACAGAGCAAGAACCTGTATCTTTGTCCTTTTTTCTTCGAGAAGTTCAGCCGTTCCGTCAAGCGTTTTTCCCGATTTTACAAGCCTTATTGCATAATCGAGTAAAATTCTTTCACCTAAGCTTGCGTTTAAACTGTCTACCACGCGCACGCCTTTAAACTTTTCAGCCGCTTTCAAAGCGCAACTAAAAGTACCCGAAAGCTCCGAAGAAATGGTTATGGCAAGTACCTCGCTTCCGTCTGCGGTAAGCTTTGAAAACTCCTCTTCCCAACGGTATTCGTTAATCTGGCTCGTAGCCGGAAGTTCTACGCACAAAGGAAGCTTTTCGAAAAATTCACGGTGCGTGATATTCACGCCGTCGAAAAACTCCTCGTCGTCAAACTTTATCGTCATAGGTATCAAGTTAACGCCCAACGCGTCTGCCTCGGCTTGTTCCAAATCGCTTGCGGAATCAACTAAAATTTTAATCATCGTTTTTAATAAGCTCCTCATAATAATTTTTAAGGTTTTCCGTTATCTGCGCAAGAGAATGATAGAAAAAATTCCTCTCTTCTTCGGAAAAATCGGCGCTTCCCGCCTTGACTGCTTTGTCTGCTTTTTTATTGATACACTCGGCAATCTTGACGCCGTCGTCCGTCAGCGTTATGACGGAATTATACTTTTTTACGTCGTATTTGACGTATCCGTTATCTAGAAGTTGCCTCAATGCGCGGGAAATCGCAGCCTTATCTTCATACGTCAGGCGCATAAGCTCGCTTGCCGTCAATCCCTGACGGCGCTCGTTAAGATAATATATGCACATAACGTGAATACTTTTCAACTTGTATTCACGCATTTCGTATTGCTTGATACGCTGAACGAGCCTGTTAAGTTTTAACACGGACACCGTAAAATTTTCAAAAATCTTTTCCATAAACTTTCCGCCCTAAACGGTTGATTTTTCAACAACCCTATGTTACACTTAGAAAGTGAGGTTTGTCAACTAAATTCGTTGATAAATCAACAAGTTTTTTTAGCAGTAATAAAACCTAGGAGAATTTTATGAAAACAGCTATAATAACTGACAGCAACAGCGGAATTACACAAAGTGAGGCAAAAGAGCTTGGCATTTTCGTAGTGCCCATGCCCGTGCTTATCGACGGCGAACTGTTCTTTGAGGATTTGACTTTAAGTCAGGAACAATTCTATGAGAAATTGAAGTCGGACGCAAACGTTTCCACCTCTCAGCCCAATCCTTTGGACGTTGGCGAAATTTGGGAGAAGGCGTTAAAAGACCACGACAAGGTAATTTATATTCCGATGTCAAGCGGGCTTTCCGAAACTTGCCATACCCTTCAACACCACGCGGAAACGGAAGAAGCGTTTAAGGGCAAAGTATTCGTTGTTGACAATCAGAGAATTTCCATTACCCAACGCCAAAGCGTTATGGATGCTATAAAAATGGCGAACGAGGGCAAGTCGGCAGAGGAAATTTATAAATATCTTATGGATACGAAGATGCAGTCAAGCATTTATATTATGGTTGACACACTGAAATATCTTAAAAAAGGCGGCAGGCTTACTCCCGCCGTTGCCGCAATCGGAACGCTTTTAAAGATAAAACCCGTTTTGCAAATTCAGGGCGAAAAGCTTGACCAATACGCTAAAGTAAGAAAGCTTATCGACGCAAAAACGACAATGATTAATGCAATGAAGAAAGATTTCGAAACAAGATTTAAGGATATAGTTGCGGCAGGCAAGATGACCCTTTCCGTCGCTCATACCGAAAACTTCGAAGAAGCGGAAAAATTCAAAGCGGAAATACAAAACGAATTCCCGAACGTGGAAATTAATTTCATCAACCCCCTTTCACTCAGCGTTTCCTGCCATATTGGACCGGGCGCGCTTGCTATGGGGTGTGCAATCAAATATTAAATATGAAGTCCTCCGCAATACACGGAGGACTTTTTTAAAACAACGATTTAATTTGCAAATTTTTCGGAACGAATGAGCCGTTTTTTATCATTCCTATGACGAAACAGCTAATCATAACGTAGCTCCACAATAAAAAGATTATTAGTGCGGCAATCCTGCCATACAGTCTTTCGGGGTTGGCAAACTGAGTATAGACCGCGAACCCGACCGAAAATATCAGCCAGAGTACAGTAGTCAGCAGGCTGCCCGTTAACACCTGCGAAATTTTTAGTTTATACGGGCAAGCTACAAGGTTTAATACGATTGCAACAACGAATAAAAGCGCGGTTAAAAAAATGAGCGAAATTATATTAGATAAGATTTCCGGAAGAAATGCGTTTAATACCGTCGCCCCCGCAACAGAAAGTGCCGCGGTAAGCGCGACGAGAACTATCGTTGCGGCAATCAGCAACAGAGAGACTAACCTTAGCTTTATGCCCTCCTTTACCCTTTTACTGCCGTAAATAATTTCTCCGCTTCTCCTGAGGTGGTAAAAAAAGTTTGTTGAAGAATAAAGCGTGGTCAACAAAAATATTATTCCCGCACCGCTGACGGCGCTTTCCGCCGATTGCTTCATATATCTTAAAACGGGACTTACACTGTCAAACAGTTCGTGTGAGAGAAAGCGTTCGGCGTCTACGTTGCCGAAAACGAGCGTAAGCCACAGCGTAAACGGCGCAATTGACATTAACAGAAAATAAACGAGCGTTCCCGCAATGGTCGAAAAACGTTTATCCGAATAATATTTTACAGTTGCCGCAACCTTGTCCTTCAAAGCGGTCAGGTGGTATACAAGCGTTTCCATAAAGGTATTTTCTGCAAAATTCATAAAAAAATAAGGGTATTCCGCAAGGGATACCCTTAAAAGAAAACCGCGTCAGTTACAGCCGCAATTATTGCAGGAATTACAACCGCAGCCACTGCGGGAGTTGTTCCAATTGCTCCAATTGTTGCAACTATTGCAACTGTTACAACCGCTACGGCTATTGTTGCAAGAATTGCACGTACCGCAACCGCTGCGGGTATTGCCGCAGGAGCTGCAACCGCAACTTTCTTGCTGACACGAGAACCAATCGCTGCAACTGCAACAATTAGTATTCAGTCCGTACTGAGCCGCATAGTAAGCGTCTATGCAGCCGCAGTTATTATTGTTCTGACAGCCGCAGCTTCCGCTTCTGCTGTTGTTACAGCCGCAGTTGTTACAAGAATTACAGCCGCAGCAGTTGCGCGACGTGCCGAAAAGCAAATTAAAAAGTCCGTTGCAACCGCAATTACAATTATTACACATTTGTATATAGTTCCTTTTTCTTAAAGTCGTGGCAAAGGTTTTCCCCCTTACCTATACTTCATTATATGAAAAGCGCGGGCGATTAGTTCGCCCGCGCTTAATAAGCTTTAAGAAAAATTTATTTACCGAAGTATCTCTTCAACATACCCGCAAATCCTGCGCCGTGTCTTGCTTCGTCCTTAGCCATTTCGTGAACCGTATCGTGAATGGCGTCGTAGCCGAGCTGCTTTGCTCTCTTTGCGATAGCAAGCTTGCCCTCGCAAGCGCCTGCTTCGGCTGCCGCACGGAGTTCGAGGTTTTTCTTGGTCGAAGGTGTAACGACTTCGCCCAAAAGCTCTGCAAACTTAGATGCATGTTCTGCCTCTTCGTAAGCGTAACGCTTGTACGCTTCGGCTATTTCGGGATAGCCCTCACGCTCTGCTACTCTTGCCATTGCAAGGTACATACCGACTTCGGTACATTCGCCCGTGAAGTGCGCGCGAAGTCCTTCCATAATTTCTTCGTCGTCAACCTTTCCTTCGCCGACAACGTGTTCGCAAGCGTATTTGGAATCGTTGGTAACGGGAACGAACTTCTTTGCGCCGCAAACGGGGCAAACGGTTACGTCGTCTTCTACGATTTCACCGCAAACAGGACATTTTTTCATAAAATATATCTCCTTAGGTTTTTATATTAGTCGCTAAGATTATAGCACGCAAATATTAAAATTTCAACATAATTTAATGGATTTTCGGCGGGAATTTTTTACATCTTTTCCGGCACGCCTATACCGAGCAGAGAAAGGGCGTTTTTCAAGGTCTGCAACGCCGCTTTCGTGAGTGCAAGACGGAAATCTTTTGCTTCGCCCTCGGCGGTCAATATTTTGCAATCGATATAGAACTTGTTGTACTTCTGCGAGAGGTCTACGGCGTAACGGGCGATTAAAGACGGCTCGTACTTTTCCGCAGCGTCAAGCACAGTTTGGGGGAATGACGCAAGAGATTTTACTACCTCGAACTCCTGCGCGTTCGGCTCGTAGCCTGCGGGCAAGTTTATTTTAGCGCCGCTTTTTGTAAGAACCGAGTTAGCTCTGGCGCAAGTATACTGAACGTATACGCTGGTTTCTCCCTCGAAGCTTAATACTTTATCGTAAGAGAAAACGATGTCTTTAATCTTATTGTTATACAGCGCTCCGAAGACAACCGCGCCCAAACCTACGGTTTTTGCAATTTCTTCTTTATTTTCAAGCGCGGAATTCTTCTCATTAATAACGGCGTAAGCCTTTTCAACGCATTTTGAAATAACGTCTTCAAGCCAGACGACTTTGCCCTTTCTCGTGGACATAGCACCGTCCTCTAATGAAACCATACCGTAGGCTACGTGAACCATATCCTTTGCCCACGGCTTACCCATAAGCTCCAAGACCTTAAATACTTGCTTGAAGTGTAAATTTTGCTGATAAGCAACGACGTAAAGACACTTGGAAAAATCGTAAGTGTTCTTGCGGTAGATTGCAGCAGCCAAATCGCGAGTGGCGTAAAGCGATGCTCCGTCCGAGCGGAGAATAAGGCAGGGCGGCATTCCGTATGCCTCTAAGTCAACTATGCTTGCCCCCTCGCTCTCCTTTAAAAGATTTTTACTTTTCAGCTCGTCTATTACGGGTTGCATTTTATCCGTATAAAAGCGTTCGCCCGCGTAGCTGTCAAAGGTTATATTGAGTTTTTCGTAAATTTTCTGTACGTATTCGAGCGTGAGCTTTTTGAACCACTCGAAAAGTTCGTTCGCTTCTTTATCACCGCTTTCGATAAGACGGAAATACTCCCGAGCCTCATCTTCCATTTGCCCGTCCGCCTCTTCGTTAAACCTGACGTAAAGCGCGTTAATGGCGTGTATGCCGCCCTTTTCGACTTCTTCCCTGTTGCCCCATTTCTTATAGGCACAAATAAGCTTGCCGAACTGCGTGCCGTAATCGCCGAGGTGGTTTATGCCGACTACGTTATAACCCAAAAACTTATATATTTTATAGAGCGAACCTCCCAAAACCGTCGTTGACAGATGACCGATATGGAAGGGCTTTGCAATATTAACCGAAGAATAATCTATGCAAACAGTTTTTCCTTTGCCCGCTACGGAAGAACCGTAGCCGCTACCCGCTTTTTCTATCTCATTAAGGACTTCGTTTGCAAGTCCTGCTTTGTTAACTTTAAAGTTGAGGTAACCGTTTACCGCCGAAACTTCGGAAATGACCCCGTCGCAAACGAAAGAATTTTTAAGCTCTTCTGCTATCTGCACGGGGCTTTTACGGAAAACCTTTGCAAGCTTAAAGCACGGCAGGGCGTAATCACCCATTTCGGAGTTGGGCGGCAAAGTAATATCGGCAGCAGCAACGCCTTCGGTGTTGAGTTTTTTTGCAATGTAATCGCGATAATCCATAATTTAATTTTAACATATACGGAAAATTTTAGCAACTTCACCGCCATTTGTTTTGATTATTTTTATCGATTATATTATAATTAGTAAAAGAAATTTTCGAGGATACGAATATGAAATTAGGCGTTGTCGGACTTCCCAACGTCGGCAAGTCCACTTTATTTAATGCAATAACCCACGCGGGTGCGGAAGCCGCGAATTATCCGTTCTGCACGATTGAGCCGAACGTTGGCGTGGTAGCAGTCCCTGACGAGAGGCTGGACAAGCTCGCCGCGCTTTATTCAAGCAAAAAAATAACCCCCGCTATCGTAGAGTTCGTAGACATTGCGGGGCTTGTAAAAGGTGCGTCCCGCGGCGAGGGTTTGGGAAACAAGTTCCTTTCGCACGTTCGCGAGTGCGACGCTATCGTGCACGTGGTGCGCTGTTTCGAGGATGAAAACATTACACACGTCAACAATAAAATCGACCCGCTTGCGGACATTCAGACTATTACGCTTGAACTTATTCTTGCCGACATAGAGGCAGTAAACAAGCGTCAGGACAGAATCAGAAACGTGGCGCGCGGAGGCTCGAATAAGGAAGCGGCGGCGGAATACGCGTTTTTGGAGAAATTGGAAAAGTTCTTATCTGCCGAAAAGCCCGCACGCCTTTTCGAGTGCTCGGACGAAGAAAAGCCGCTTTTAGAAAACCTCTTCTTGCTTACCGCAAAGCCCGTAATCTACGCAGCGAACATATCTGAGTTCGATATGGGCAAGAACGAAAACGAAATTCCTCTTGTTTGCAAGGTAAAAGACTACGCAGCAAAAGAGGGCAGCGAAGTACTTGTAATTTGCGCCAAAACCGAGGAAGAGCTTTCAATGATGCCCGTCGAAGAAAGTGCTGTATTTTTGGAAGAGTTGGGGCTTGAAGAGAGCGGTTTAAACCGACTTATCAAAAAGAGCTACGCTTTGCTCGGACTTATCTCCTACCTCACTGCGGGCGAAAAGGAAACACGAGCTTGGACTATCGTAAACGGCACGAAAGCGCCGCAGGCGGCGGGAAAAATTCACAGCGATTTCGAAAAGGGATTTATCCGCGCCGAAGTAGTTGAATGGCAGACGCTTCTTGACTGCGGCGGCTATAACGGCGCACGAGAAAAGGGCAAGGTTCGCTCCGAGGGAAAGGAATACGTTATAAAAGACGGCGACGTCGTCCTCTTCCGTTTCAACGTTTAAGGTGTTTGGATATGAAACACAGATTAAAATACGCTTTAAGCATTGTCGGAATTATTATAGCTTCGCTTATTCTTCTCTACATGGTCTGCGCCTTTATCGTCAGTAAAGTGCTTTTGGACCAAATGTTCGGGCGGGCTGATTGCGACTTTGAACTGACAACAGACTACACCGACGAAGAGATTGAAAATCTCAGACCCGATATAAAAAGACTTGCAGTAGAGTTTGACAGTAACGGCAATACGCTCCACGGGAATATTTGGGGCGATAGCGACAAAGAAAAACTTGTAATTATATCACACGGGATTGGCGGAAACGCCAACGGCTACTACAATGAAATGATGTACTTTGTTGACGACGGATACCGCGTTCTTACTTACGATTGTACGGGAACTTGCACAAGCGACGGCAAAGGCACAACGGGGCTTTCGCAGTCGGCAACAGATTTACATAACGCGCTTTTGTTTGTTGAAAGTAACGACGAATTGAAAGATTTGCCCGTCTACCTATTCGGACACAGTTGGGGCGGACACGCAGTGGCAACTGTTCTGAACTACGAGCATAAGAATATTAAAGCGGTTGCTTCGGTTGCGGGATATAACTCGAACGGCGGAATAATGTTGGAATGGATGAAAGGCTCTATGGGAATGGGCGGGTTTTCATACCTCGTGTTCCCCTTTGCCGCTATTTGTTCGTATGCGGAGGCGGGCACAACCTACAACTACACTGCCGTGAACGGTATTAACAGCTCTGACATACCCGTGCTTGCCGTTCAAGGCGACTGCGACGACATAGTTTGGCAAGACAGCATTTACAACCACCGCGACGAGATAACGAATGAGAAATTCGAATTTAAACTTATCGAAGGCGGCACGCACAACGGCGTTTTATCTTCCGACGACAGCGAAAGCCTGGAATATATTGATAAGAAATCAAACGAATATCAACAATTAAAGGAACAATATAACGGTAAAATTCCGCACGATATTAACGTTGAATTTTTCAGTAAAATAGAAAAAGACAAGTTCAACGGCATAAACGAAGATACGATGACCGCTATAAAAAATTTCTTTGATAAAGCATAACAAATAAAGCCCCGCGGCAACTGCCGCGGGGCTTTATCTTTCTTTATATAGATACTTAAAAGCCCGGCGCTACCGTCAGGCTTTTGGTTTGATTTGGATTACTTCAATTCAGCGAAGTATTTGATTGTTCTTACCATCTGCGAGGTGTAAGAATTTTCATTGTCGTACCACGATACAACCTTTACGAGGGTCGTGCCGTCGCCAAGGGGCATGCACTTCGTCTGCGTTGCATCGAAGAGCGAACCGTAGGTCATTCCGATAACGTCGGAAGAAACGATTTCTTCTTCGGTGTAGCCGTAAGACGCGGAAGCCGCAGCTTTCATTGCATCGTTAACGGCTTTTGCATCAACTTCGCCTTCGCATACTGCGATAAGTTGGGTCAACGAACCGGTGGGTACAGGTACGCGCTGCGCGCAGCCGTCAAGTACACCGTTAAGCTCGGGAATAACAAGACCGATTGCTTTTGCCGCGCCCGTGGAGTTGGGAACGATGTTGCAAGCAGCTGCTCTTGCTCTTCTCAAATCGCCCTTGCGGTGAGGTCCGTCAAGAACCATTTGGTCGCCCGTGTAAGCGTGAATGGTCGTCATATAGCCTTTCTTGATTTTGCAAAGCTTGTTGAGGCTGTCAGCCATAGGTGCAAGGCAGTTCGTGGTGCAGCTTGCAGCCGAAATAACGGTATCGCCCGCAGTAAGAGTATTTTCGTTTACGCTGAATACAACCGTAGGAAGGTCGTTGCCCGCGGGTGCGGAAATAACGCATTTCTTTGCGCCGGCTTTGATGTGAGCCGAAGCTTTTTCCTTCGAGCAATAGAAACCGGTACATTCCAAAACAACGTCAACGTCGTGTTTTTTCCAAGGGAGATTTGCTGCGTCCTTTTCGGCGTAAATCTTGATAGTTTTGCCGTTGACGGTGATAGTATCTTCGCCCGCCACTACGGTATCCGAATACTTGTATCTGCCCTGAGCCGAATCGTACTTCAAAAGGTGCGCAAGCATTTTGGGACTTGTCAAGTCGTTGATAGCTACGATTTCATAACCTTCCGCGTCGAACATCTGTCTGAACGCAAGACGACCGATACGACCAAATCCGTTGATTGCAACTTTTACATTTGCCATAAAAATAAATTCCTCCGAATTTTTATTTCGCTTTAATACAGTTTGATTTAAAACAAAGTAATTATAACAAAGTACTTTATTTTAGTCAACAAAATTTTTAAAGAAAAATGCGCTTAAACGCAACATATCCCTTGCCCAATCATTATACCGCAATACTTTTTCAAAGGCAATGTTTTTGACATAATTTTTAAAAAAATTTATATTTACACTTGAAATTTACGTCTTTATGAATTATACTTAAATAAGTAAATAAATATCTGTTAACAGATACTTTTCGGAGGTTTTTTATATGGCGTTGGTTTCGGCAAAAGAAATGCTGGAAAAGGCAAGGGACGGCAAATACGCCGTCGGTCAGTTTAATATCAATAATCTGGAATGGACAAAATCCATTTTGCAGACTGCGGAAGAATTGAAGTCCCCCGTTATCCTCGGCGTGTCCGAAGGCGCGGGCAAATATATGACAGGCTTCAAGACGGTTGCCGATATGGTAAAAGCGATGATAGAATGTTTGAATATAACCGTTCCCGTCGCTCTTCACCTTGACCACGGCACTTACGACGGCTGCTACAAGTGCATCGAAGCGGGCTTCTCCTCCATCATGTTCGACGGCTCGCACTTCCCTATCGACGAGAATATAGAAAAGACGAAAGAGCTTGTAAAAGTATGCAAGAAAAAGGGTTTAAGCCTTGAAGCCGAGGTCGGCGCAATAGGCGGCGAAGAAGACGGCGTTATCGGCAAAGGCGAATGTGCAGACCCTGACGAGTGCAAGAAAATCGCAGACCTTGGCGTTACGATGCTTGCGGCAGGCATAGGCAACATTCACGGCAAGTACCCCGCAAATTGGGAAGGGCTTTCATTTGAAACGCTTGCGGCGGTTAAAGAAAAGGTCGGCGATATGCCCCTCGTCCTCCACGGCGGAACGGGTATTCCCACTGATATGATTAAAAAGGCAATTTCTTTGGGCGTTGCAAAGATTAACGTAAATACCGAGTGCCAGCTTGCTTTTCAGGAAGCTACGAGAAAATATATCGAAGAAGGCAAAGATTTAGTCGGAAAGGGCTTCGACCCCAGAAAACTTCTTGCCCCCGGCTGCGAAGCTATCAAGGCAACCGTAAGAGAAAAGATGGAAATCTTCGGAAGTATCGGCAAAGCTTAAACGTTTCGTTTAATTTCGAAAAAATACAAGTATAACATAGCCGCCCGCGTTCAATGAACGCGGGCGGCTTTACTTTTTAAAACATTAATTTATCTCTCAACTCGCCCAAGTACCAACCAGGACCGTCCATAATTATACGGTCGTATCTCTTCTTCAATTTTTCCGTTATTCCCAAAATGTAGCAATATGGCAAAACTTCGTAAAAGTATTCGGGGTTCTCCTCTACTAACGCTTCGAGCTTGGCGCGCTCGGCAAGCAACAAAAACCTTTTAAACCCGCAAATTCTTGCGTAGTTTTTAAGCTGTTCAGGCGTTCTCAAATCAATTTTTTTATTGATTACGAACAAAATCAGCAAGGCAACGACAAGCGCTGCCGAAATCAACACCCCCGCTTGCCAAGGCATTAAATAAAGAGTTGCAAAAAACGGAATACATCCCGCAGTGCCGAAAAACGTGTACATAAAATAAGTCATAGCTGAGCCTTTTTCAAGCTCGAAATGAGGCATTCCGCGTATAAAAGCTATTGCCGCCGTGGGAAAAATCAAGATAACCGTTAATACTTCCCCCGTTGAAATTCCCACTGACAGCGCAACCGCAAACAACATAACGAACGGCAAAATAATAGTTATTACCGAAAATATTTTGGTTTTACGGTCGACTAATTCCGCCGCTTCCTTTTTGCAGCCGTCCATAATCTTGCCGTAAAAATCGGCGAAGTACTTGCTTGCTCCGAGAGTGTAGAATACTTTTCTTTTTGAAAATATGCGCTCGAACAGGCTTTTTTCAAGCTCAAACGTGCAAGGATTAAACCCGTCTTCACTGTCGGGACGTTCGATATCCTTTAACTTGGTCAGTTTAAGCCCGCGCTTACAGTCCTCTTCTATCGTTATAAATCCGCGCTGCGCCCAATACAGCATTAACGGATTAAAAAGCGAACGCGGGTCGGCAAGTCTGCCGTAGTAGCCGATAAGAACGTCTATTGGCGACGCGCCGCGGGGCGGAAACAACTCTGCGGGCTTTACGGTTTTACGTTTTAGGCTTGCACCCATAAATATGGGGATTAGCGAAATTATTAAAGCGACGGCGATTATTGCCGCGCATATTATTACGCCTTGTAAACTCACAGAAGTTTCCCCCTTTGCCCGCTTTCGCTTATGTACCATTCGGGCAGTTGTTGGGTGTTGAATTTGCGCTTGACCAAAGGCTTAATATTGAACGCATACAAATACGGCAGCACGGCGTAGTAATCAAGGGTGAAAAGCTCAGACTTGCGAGCAAATAGAAGATATTTGCGATAATTTACAAGGTCGGAATAATCGGCAAGGTTATTTTTTTCGCGGTAGTCAACGAACCTTATCAAAAGTAATGAGCCTATAAAAAGAATAGCCACTGCGGTGTAACCTATTCCTAACGGGTCTGATATTTGAGTGTACCACCATATAAGCAGCCCCACGCCTCCGCCGCCGAAAGATAAACCGATGGCGCATCGTGGGAATAGCGGCACGTCGCGCACGAATCTGAAAAAGAACAAGCCCATACACATTATAAACGGAAAAACAGTCCCCACGCCGCTACTTAACGATATGCAAAGATAGATACTCGCCAAAAAGAACGGCGCAACGGACAACGCCGTGGTCAACACTTTAAGTGCGTAGTGTGTGGAAGAATAGACCCCCTCGTCCTCGCGCACGGCGTAAGCGGAATTTACATTTTTTACCACGCTGCGGGGAAACATCGCGCGGTTAATGTTCACCTTAACTGCGTTTTCTTTGCCGAAAAGCCGATTGAACAATTCGCGCTCTCGGACATAAGTGCCTCTATCGTAGAATATCGCGCTTTTATCAGAGTGCGTAGGCGGCTTTTTAACCAACGTGAGCCGAACGTGAATTTTGTCAATATGTTTTACGCGTATATAGCCCATTTGCGCCCAATACACTATTAGGGCGCGGGTGAGCCTTCTCGGGTAAGTTTTGCCTATAAAAACGCGCTGAACGTCCAAGGGCGAAAAGCCGGTTGCAAGGCAAGTTATTTTCTCTCTTTTTACATAGGTTTTTGCGCGCAAGCCGAATACTAGCGCGAGCAAAAGTATCGCAAGAATACAAGAGTATATTAATCCCGCAAAAACATAATAGACCATTGCTAAACCTCCGAAAAATTATATTAAATTTTTAAAGGCGTGTCAATCGTTTAATTTTTATCTAAAATGCATATACTGTTTCGGATATGAAAAAAAGAATTTTTATTTTTACTGTTATACTTTCTATGCTTCTTCTGCTACTCCCTGCCTGCTCTACTGCGCAGGCAAGCGCGGAAAGCGACAAAAGCGGTTCTTTAAAATCGATAACTAAACCCTACATCGGCGAATACGAATGTACTGATGCGCATTTAGGCAAAACCGACCTTTTGGAAAAGTACGAGTTTATTACCATTTCGCTTTTAGACGATAAGAAAATGGAAGTCAGCTACAAACCAAAAGACGGCAAAAAGAAAACTTTTGAGGGCACTTACGAAGTTAATCCTGACACGCGCGAATTCACGGGCGAAGTGGGAATTTTGGGGGTCAAATTCAAAGAAGGCACGAAAATCGAAAACGGCAAATTTACTATTACGAAGTTGATTTTTTCTATGCCGCTTATTATGAATTTTAAAATGAAATAGAAAAACGCACGGGGTTACCGTGCGTTTTATTTGATAGGAAGTTCGCTTATTCAGGTTTGTAAGTGCCTACTATTTCTTCAAGTCCGTCGGTGTCTACCGTCTGGAAAATCGCTCCGCCCGCCGCAGGCATTGAGGACGGGTCTATGTCGCTGAAAGTCATTTGGTTGCTGCGCTCCATTTGAGCGGCGAAAATCTTTTCAGTTTCCTCGTCGTAAACGAGAAAATCGTACTCCATTTTAACAAGGTTTTTATCAGCGTACATTTGCTCTAAACGCTGGCGCTGCAACTTATACTTTTTCTTTTTATCTGCAGCCAATATTATAAAAATCAAAAGCAGCAATAGAAATAGCGCACCCGCCACTATCGCTACGATATATTTTGCTTCCATACTCTTATTATACTTCCACGATTATTTTATGTCAAGTTTATTTGATTTAATCGTTAAGTTCGCCTTTTTACATAAATCAAGCCGATAATAAATAATATATTAATGATATGAAAAAGATTATGTTTTGCGGCGGCGGCAGTGCCGGACACGTCATTCCGAATATAGCGGTTATGGAAGTTTTAAACGGAATTTACGATTTGTGCTATCTTGGCACAGACGGCATAGAAAAGCGCATTTGCGCGGAAAACAAGGTAAAATATTACGAGTGCTCCGCCGTTAAGCTTGTGCGGGGAAAAATCCTTTGCAACCTTGCACTCCCCTTCAAACTTTTCAGAAGTATAAAAGAGGCAGGCAAAATAATTGACGAAGTTAAGCCCGACCTCGTTTTCTGCAAGGGCGGGTATGCATGCGTTCCGCCTGCGCTTGCAGCAAAAAAAAGAAATATCCCCGTTATCACTCACGAATCGGATGTCAGCGCAGGGCTTGCAAATAAATTTATTGCGAAAAGGTGTGAAAAAGTTTTGACCACTTTCCCCTCCACGGCAAAAAAATTCGACAGGGGAATATGCACGGGCACGCCGATGCGAGGTTGCATTTTCGGACGAAACCGCAGCGAAGCGCACGCCCACTTCGGGCTGGATATGCGTCCTACTCTCGTCGTTCTCGGCGGCGGAAGCGGTTCAAAAAAAATAAACGCGCATATAAGAAATATCGCACCGAAAGTGTGCAAGGATTTCAATATCCTGCATATCTGCGGCAAAGGTAACATTAAAGATACGAATATTTACGGCTATAAGCAAGTTGAATTTACGAACGATATGGGACTTGTTTATGCTTGCGCGGACGGAGCGGTATCGCGGTGCGGCTCGAACACAGCGCACGAGCTTATTGCGTTGAAAATACCCACTCTTTTTATTCCGCTTGAAAACAGGCGCAGTCGCGGAGACCAGCTTAAAAATGCAGAATATTTTCAGTCGCAAGGGCTTTGCCGTATTTTAAGCGAAAAAGAGTTGACAGACTTGAAGCTTTTAGAGGGAATTTACAGACTTTTCAATGACAAGAAATTGAAAAAAACACTTGACCAATGTCAGGTCAAGTGCGGAAACGAAAGAATTGTTAAAGAAATTACAGCAAGCCTTCGATAAGAATTTTCAATGCTATTCCAATAAGTACTATACCGCCGATAATTTCTGCGATGCACGCTTTTTTGCGGAAGAGTTTGCCCACCTTTACGCCGATAATTACGCCTATTAGCGAAATTATGAAAGTGATTACGCCGATAATCCCGACGCTTATCCATGCCCAAGCCTGCAAATTATTTACGCCCGAAAGCAACGTGTTTAAACTGAACCCGACGAAAAGCGCGTCGATACTTGTTGCGACGCCCTGAACGAGAACTTCGGGCAAGGAGAACTGTTTCGGTTTAAGCTCTTCTTCCTTTGAACGGAGTTCTTTAATTCCGTCGTAAATCATTTTTCCGCCGATAATAAAAAGAAGCGCGAAAGCTATCCAGTGGTCAACGGCATCGAAAGCGTCGATTTGACTGAACGCCATACCGATATAGAAACCGATAATGGGCATTACAGCCTGAAACAAGCCGAAGGTTATGGGCATAACGGCTGCTTTACCTTTTGTCAGATTGCGATAAACCATTCCGTCGCAGATTGACACGGCGAATGCGTCCATAGCAAGGGAAATACCCGATAAAATTACTGAAACTATTATGCCCCACAACATATGCGTATTATATCATACGCGAAAGAGTAAAGTAAAATAATAAATATTGAAATTTAAGAATTTAATTTTTTCTAAACCTTATAAAAACAGTTGCTTTTTTTGCGTTTTTAAGTATAATAAATGAGGTATTGAGGCGTAGCGCAGTTTGGTAGCGCGTCTGGTTAGGGACCAGAAGGTCGTGGGTTCAAGTCCCGTCACCTCAACCACTATAAGCCTAAATTGAACCACTTTAAAGGTGTTTCGGTTTAGGCTTTTTTCGTGCTTTTAAAACGGCGGTTTATGCCGTTATTACTTGCATTGCGCGGCGCAGCAGCGCGCTTGTATTAGACAAGCACCCGCCACAGTGCCACAAATCAAATAGTCTAAATTTTTAACTATTTATAACGCTTGAAAAAATATTTGAATTATGCTATAATTTTTCAGTAACTAATGAAAGGCGGTTTTTAATATGGCTGATAAAATGGTTTGTCCCATTTGCGGAGAAATTACAAGTTCTTATATGGGGCATTACAGGAAAGATAGACTTTGCAAAAAACACGCAACAGATTTAAAAAACGGTAAACTTATTCAATGTGATAATTGTAGTGAATGGCATTATGTTGATAAGCCTTGTAAATGTGGTAAAGTTACATTCACAGAATTACCTACGGAAGGTTTTAGTAAATGTGTGTCTTGTGGCTCCGAAACTAACGGCTATGCTTTTTGTCGTAAATGTTTTAAAAAATATAACGAAGACGAATTGCTTGATATTTTAAATAATGCCGATATTATTGAAGTCGAAGATAATGACAATATTAAAGATGAAGATAATGTAATTGGT
>CAMWIW010000023.1 GCA_947174415.1 uncultured Clostridia bacterium | reverse complement strand
ATACTTTTATGTAAAAATCAATATACCTTTTTGTAATATTTCTATTTGCATTGAAATAGACATTGTATAAAAACAAGTATTTCTACAATATAAAAACTGCCGCCCTGAAACAGGGCGGCAGCGTAAGTTTTATAGATTATTATTCTTCTGTTAATTCGGCAGTGTAAGGTACAAACGTTTCACCGTCTTCGTCGACCCTGTTGAACGGTACTGTGTTTATCCAAAGCTTTGAAGTGAACGTTATCGTTTTGCTTTCGTTATCGTACGTGAAAGTGGTAGAATTTTCGTTCGTATAATTCAAAGTATATACTCCGTTTTCAAAGGTAACCGTGCCTGTACCCTTGTTTTCTCCCGCTTGATTTACAACCTCAAAGGTCTTTTCTTCGGCGTTGATTATTACGTGATATTCAAGTGCGTTATTGTACTCATACATCTGAGACCAAGTTACGTCTACGTTGTAATCACCGCCGATTAATTCAAACTCCGCTGTTTCCTCTTCGCCAGGTTCTTCGGAAACGTTGTCGGCAGTAAACGCGCCGTTCACGCTCGCACCGTTGCCTGCGGTTGCGGGTACAGTTCCCCACGAGAACGTGTAACCTTCCCTTTCGTCGGGCTCTTCGACGGGAAGCACTGCATCGGAAGAATTTTTATATCCGACTTTTTTGTATTCTGCGCCGTCAACGTAGTAAGTTACGTAGATAGGCGCGTTGCCCTTTTCATAGGTGAGCTCCGCGGTGGACATTCCCATTCCCGCCACGTCTTTGTCAAGCGTAAACGAACCGTCCGAAACAGTTGCCGTCAAGTCTGCCTTGCCTTCCGTTTTAAATACGATATTCGAGCCGTCGTCGGTATAAGTTCCGCTTTCGCTTATAACGTAGGTTGCGTGAGCGTACTGGTTATCCATTGCGTAATAGCTTGAAAAATAATAGGTGTTTGCTTCCGCGTTGAGAGTGATATGTACGGTGTAAGTCAAGCCGCCCATACTCGTCGTAGTTTTTTCTGCCCAATAAGTGCCGCTCGTCAAAGCCGCTTCTCCGCCCTCTTCGCCCTCTTCGGGGTTGTTGCAGGCAGCAAAAGCCGCCGCGCCGAGTGCCACGCACGATATGCACGCAAAAGCTGCAAATACTTTGCGTAAGTTGTTTTTCTTTACCATAGTTAATTTTCTCCTTAAAAAATTTTTATTTTTTATTTATTTATGAACCTGCAAGCAACGAAGTGGTCTGTTTCGACCTCTTCAAGCATACAAGGAACTTTTTCACAGTCTTCTTTCGCCACGGGGCAGCGTTTACAGAAACGGCAGCCTGCGGGCGGATTTACGGGGCTCGATACGTCGCCCTTTAATATAATTCGCTCTTTTTTATGCGTAACGTCAGTATCGAGCACGGCGGACATAAGGGCCTTGGTATAGGGGTGCAAAGGGTTTGAAAAGATTTTTTCGGTTGAGCCGTACTCCACCACCTTACCGAGATACATAATCGCCATTCTGCTGCAAATCTTTTTAACGACGGCAAGATTGTGCGATATGAAAAGATAAGTAACGCCCATTTCGCGCTGCAAATCAACCAAAAGATTTAATATCTGAGCATGGACGGAAACGTCGAGCGCGCTTACTGGCTCGTCGCAGACGAGATATTCGGGTCGGATAATCAGCGAACGCGCAATTGCAATTCTCTGCTGCTGACCGCCCGAAAATTCCGAAGCGCTGCGCGGTAAATCGGCTTCACTGAGCCCCACCTTTTCCAACATTTCGATTGCAAGACGCCTGCGCTCTTCCTTGTTATAGCCTCCCCTTATAAGGAGCGGTTCGGTTACTATATCCAACACGCTGAAACGGGGATTGAGCGACGCCGCGGGGTCTTGGAAAATTTTCTGCATTCTGCGCCTTTCTTCTTTTAATTTAGCACCCTTCAAAGAGGAAACGTCTTTGCCGCAGAAAATAACTTTACCCGACGAAGGGCGCAAAAGCCCTAACGTTGCGTTTGCAAAAGTAGACTTACCGCAACCGCTTTCGCCGACGAGCCCGAAGGTTTCGCCGCGGAATATTTCTACCGAAACGTCGGTTACCGCGCGGACAAATTTTTTCTTAACGAAAGGCAGTCCGTCTTTCATTTTGAAATCCACGTTCAGGTTTTCGGTTTTCAACAAAATTTCTTTATCCATCAGTTACTGTTTTCGGCACAGAGCCAACATCTTATTTGTCTGCCGTTATCGAGAGTTTTCAAAGGCGGCATCGCCTCTTTACATTTTTCGGTTGCATATTTACAGCGGGGGTTAAAATAGCAACCTTGCGGTTTGCGCATAGGATTGGGAAGGGTATCGGGTATCTGAACGAAGGTACTCCCCGCTTCGTCGTCTATACCCGCAACCGAAGCCATTAGCCCTTTAGTGTATGGGTGTAACGGGTTAGTAAACAGAGGATAGGTTTCTGCCGCCTCCACTATTTTACCCGAATACATAACGTAGACCCTGTCCGCCATATTCGCTACTACGCTTAAATCGTGCGTTATAAGCAACAATGCGGTGGATTTCATACGGCACATATTTTTCAGAACTTCGAGAACCTGTGCCTGAATGGTAACGTCAAGCGCGGTTGTCGGTTCGTCGGCAATAATCACTTCGGGTTCGCACGCAAACGCCATAGCTATGAGCACCCTTTGGCGCATTCCGCCCGAAAGCTCGTGCGGGAAAGCTTTGTATCGCGTTTCGGCGTCGGGTACGCCGACGAGTTTTAAAAGTTCTATAGATTTTCTGCGTGCCTCGCTCCGTTTGATTTTGGAATGGCGTTTGAAGATTTCGTCTATTTGCTTACCTACCGTCATAACGGGATTGAGCGAAGAGAGGGCGTCCTGAAATATCATAGAAATGCGTTTGCCGCGAATAGCCTGCATCTTTTTATCGGGCAGTCCGAGAATGCTTTCGCCGCAAAGCCTGATATCTTCCGCACGGACGATTGCGGGCGGAGAAGTGAGCAAATTCATAGATGCGAGCGAAGTAACGCTCTTACCGCAGCCGCTCTCTCCCACCAAAGCCACACATTCGCCCTTTTGCAGGTTTAAGTTTACCCCTTCGACGGCGCGGACAATTCCCGCTTCGTTGGGGAAAATGACTTTTAAATTTTTTATTTCCAAAGCGTAGTCGTTCAAGTTTCACCTCTTCGCTTTGACTTTTTCTGCGGTTCGGGGCTCTGAACGAAAGGCGCAGCGCCGTCGTCCATAGACGCGAACAGCTCGTCGAGATAGCGGTTGTTTAAATGTTTGAAAACTTTTACCAGTCCGCTTTTGCGCTTCATACGGGGATTGAGTATTTCTTCCAACGCAAGCCCTAAACGCATAAACGCAAACACCGAAAGGAATATTCCTATGCCGGGGGCGAGAACGCTCCACCAATGTCCGAAAAGCATTGCGCCGCCGCTCTGTGCGTCGGCAAGCATTTTGCCCCAGCTAATCGAAGTGGCGTTTGCAAGCCCCAAAAAGCTTAAACCCGATTCCGCAATCATAATGCCCGCGCAGGTCAACGCAGAACTCATAATTACGAGATTGGAAACGCCGGGGAGAATATGCCTGAACATAATGTATCCCTTGCTTGCACCTGCAAGCTCCGCCGCTTTAACGTAGTCCGAATTTTTTAAAAGCAGTACCTGAGAGCGCACTATGCGTGCAAGGCTTTGCCAGCCGAACAATACGAATACGAAGACGATTACGAAGTAACTGTTTCCGAAAATATTAGTTATAACTATTACCAACGGAAGCGTCGGAATAACTATCATAATATCCACGAGGCGCATAATTATAGTATCTGCCGCTCCTCCCACGTAACCTGCGATTACGCCGAGCGTTGCGCCGAGGATAGCTATCAGCACGCCCGTTATTATACCTATCGAAAGCGAAACGCGCGCTCCGTAAACGAGCATACTGAATATGTCCTGTCCCGTCGTTATAGAAGTGCCGAGAAGATGCTGCCAGCTCGGGGTAAGTCCCTTTTCGGCACGCTGCGTTACGTCGTAGGGGTCGTAAGGAGCGATAAGGGGCGCGAACAAGGCAACAAGGATTAAAAAAGTTACGATTATCAACCCTACTCTGCCCTGTTTGTGTTTCCAGAGACGGGCAAAGAACGAGCCGACGGAACGCAGTACCGATAAGATTGCCGTTCCGATTTTTTTCAAGACTTTCATCTTCTGCCTCCCAAAGATACTCTCGGGTCAAGCAGACTGTAACACAAATCCGTTACGAGATTTGCAACGAGCGCGAACGCGGAGGTAAATATCATAATTCCCATCATAAGGGGATAATCGTTGGTGTTGTTTGCTTCGAGGAACAGTGTGCCTATTCCGTTCCAATTAAAAATCTGTTCTATGACGACCGAGCCGCCGATAAGTCCGCTGATGCTCATTCCTACGTTGGTAACGATAGGCAGCAACGCGTTGCGGAGAGTATGTTTATACAGCACCGCCGAATTTGAAACGCCTTTTGCCCGAGCCGTTATTATAAAGTTTTCGTTCGATACGGCAATAACGCTGTCCCTCGTGCTTTGGGCGTATGAAATTATTCCGCCTATTACCATACTGATTACGGGCAATGCGGCGTTATACGCGACCGCCGAAATACTTTCCCAATTCCACCCGAACGAAGAAACGAGGTTCTGGTCGGTATATGCGGGGAAAATTTCCCATTGGAAACCGAAATAGAACGAAAGCAACAACGCGATAAAGAAAGCGGGCACGGCTGTGGTTATCGTGGAAGCGTTGAGGAGTGTTTTATCCTGCCACCTGCCGCGTTTGGAAGCGCAGTACGTTCCGATAATTACGCCGATGACCAAAGAAATAAGCAGGTTGGTTATTGACAGCGTCAGCGTCCACGGAAGTCTGTCGGCAATTAAGTCAAGAACTTTGGGATTGCCAGACTGATACGACGTACCGAGATTGCCGCTGAAAAGCTCGCCGATATAACGGATAAACTGCGACCATACCGAACCGTCAAGCCCGTATTGCTGTCTTGTAAGCTCCTTGATATATTCAAACTGCTCGTCCGTCATATTGCCCTGTGCGGGATAGTAACGGGAGCACGGGTCTTCCACACCGAGCCTCGGAATGAGAAAGCACAGCGTTACGACCACGGCAAAGATGAACAGCGTATATAAAATTCTTTTAAGTACGTAGAATTTATTCATCTATAATCTCACGAGATTTTGTAAAGAAGTATTGTTGAAAGCCGTCTCTCCCGAATCTACCGTGTAACCCGTAAACCTGTCGCACCTTGCAACCGATAACACCTCGGACGAATAGAGCGGGATTTTGTAATAACTTTCCGCAACTTTTATTTGCAGTTCCTTGATAAGAGAAATTTTTTCGTTGTAGTTCAAGGTTTCTCTCATTTTATTAATCAGCGCCGTAAGTTCCCCGTCTCCGTATTTTCCGTAGTTTGAGGAGCGTTCGGTTGTAACGAAATGCGCTTTATACATAGTGTCGGCAGTGGATACGGATAAGGTTACGGACTGAACCGTCATATCGAAATTGCTTTTATATATATAAGTGGTTTCGGGCGAAGAACCCGAGGCCTTGAACTGAACGTCTATACCTATTCTCTGAAACTGCCGCTGCAAGTAGGCAACCAAGTCCTGCTGTACGGTAGAGGTGAGAATTTCGAAACTGATTTTCGAGCCGTTATAAAGTCGGTATCCCGACGCGTCTTTTTGGGGAAACTTCTCGTCGAGAATGGAATTGGCAAGCGCGATATTCTCTTCGTAATCTCCCCTTAAAACGTCCGAACGCGGTTCGTAAATTTCAGACGAGGAAAGTATCAGTCCTGCGCTTGCGGTCTGTCCCGCACCGTCGAGAATTTTATCGATAAGCTCTTCCTGATTGACTGCCAAGGCGATTGCCTTGCGGAAATTTATATCTCCGAACAGAGTTTTCATTCCGCTGTTATACGGCGAGGAAGGGTTGACGTTGAGAACGAGACACGAAGTATACGTGCCCTCCGCCCTTAAAATCTGTATGTTTTCGTCAGCTTCGAAAAGCGAAAGATAGTTAGAACTAACGGAGCTGTCCAAAACGTCGATATAGCCCTTTCTTATGGAGAAAATGGCTGTGTTCTGGTCCATATACAACAGCAACTTGATTTTCTCAACTTTGTAGAGGTCGTTGCCGTTTTCGTCTTTGAGATGGAAGTTCGGGTTGCGGTCAAGCGTTATCATCTGCGTATTGGTCTGCGAACGGTTGAGTATCCACGGTCCGCATCCGACGGGGTTGCGGTATTGCGACAAAAACTCCCCCTCGGGATTTTTGTTGTTGAGTTGGTCGTTTGCGTTTACCAAAGGCTTCCAAATATGTTCGGGAAGTATAAGGATAGACGTAAACAGCGTTGTAACCGCGCCGAGAACTTTGTTTACTTTAAGATAAATGACGGTATCTTTTTCGTCTTCGTCGATTCTTAAAGTTCCGCTGTAATCGGGGTGAGCCGCCGTGTACATTCCCTGATTAACGACTGTGCCGCCGCTCGATTCGTGCTGCAAATCGGCAGTCCATGCAAGCGCGCCCGCGTGGTTACTGAAAGTATAGTCGGTTGCAACGTCAAACGAGTAATATACGTCTTCCACGGTAAACGGCACGCCGTCCGTCCATAAAATGCCGTCGAATAACTCTATGCGGACAAACATATAGTCTTCAGAAATGGAATTGTAGTAATCGGCTACGGCGTCGTAGTCGGTTTCGCCGTCGAAAGTGCCGTCGGCGGTGAGAGCGTTTCCGTACAGGTCCACGTAGCACCACTGCTTTGCGAGTAACGGTTCGTATTCCGCCGTCGCGCTGTCATATGAAAACAAGGTGCTGTATATCATACTGCATACGGTGGGCGCAATACCGTCGCGGGAAAGCCACGGCATAAACGACGTGGGGAACGACGTGCCGACGTAACCGACGTAAAGCGTAGACGTGTCGTCGTTTTTACGCCCCGAAATGTCGGTCGAGCATGCCGATAACCCGACGCACGCAAGTATAGTTGCCGCAACGAGTAAAGCGGCAATTTTCAATTTTTTCATTATTGCTCCGATACGGGATATTCAAGCCTTTGACCGAAACCGTCTTTCGTTGCCGAATTGTCGTAAATTTCTTCGATACGGAATATGTAAGCGGGATATAAAATTCCGCTGGGGTCGGGGTTGTGATAAACGTCGTGCTGAGCGTTTATAAACTGCTGATAAATTTCGCGCTTGCCCGATATTTCTTCGTCGTAAATTTCAACCTTGCCTTTCAGCTTATAGCTGATTGCGGGCGGTTGGTGGAAGATAAGCGCGGCTTCGGGGTTGACCTGATAATTCGTCCAGCTTTGGCGCTTAGCCATTTCAAGACTGCCGAGTTTGGTAAAATCGATTTTGTCGTGCGCGTCCTCGCCGTACATATATTTGATAAGAAGCTGCAACCCGCGTTGGCTGTAAGTTTTATCGCCGAGCGCAAAGGTTGAAATATGCTTTTTATATTCCGCAAGAATTTCTTCAAGATATTCGTCTTTGGGAAGGAAGCCCACGCCCTTGACGCTTGCATTAAGTCCCGCAGGCCCGTACGAAACGAACGCCGGCTCGTGCGAGCAAAAGCTTAAAAATATTTTTTCGGGAGTAGTTCTTTCGCCCTTTTCAAGAGCTATAACGTTTTTGGCACGAGTTCCGAACGCCCAATCAAAAAATTTCTGTGATGATTTCATTTTAATTTTCCTCCGTTTCAGTCAGTGTTGCCGAATATCTGGTATAAACCGTCGAAATGCGCAGTCTGACGTTTTCCATTATTAATTTACCGTTCTCTTTGTTAAGCGTTCCCGTCGGAACGGTGCTTACGTAAGTTAAACCGCGAGTCCCGTCCGTAAGAGAATCGGGATACTGTTTAAACGTTCCGTTCGCAGTGTTAATTGCTACCACGCCCGTTTCGTTCACTCCGTTTGCCGCAGCCGAGTAACTACCGTCCGAGTAAAGAATTAATTCCGCGTCGTACCCCTCTACCGTGCCCGTAAGCTTTGCTATACGACGGGAATTTTCCGTTTTCTCAAAATCGAGATTTTCCCGTTCGCCCGCCGCCGTTGTCGCCAAGACGGAAAGAGTGAGCTTAGTTCCGCTTACTACCGTGCAGGAGTTTCTGCTCGAAGTGTCGGCATTGGAAACTAACGCAAGCTGATTAGTAACGACCGAGTAAGTGCCCGTTTCGCTGAAAATTATCAAGCCTTCGTCGGCTTCGGTATAGACGAAATGAAGATAAGTGCCGTCCCCGAAGAATGACGCGGAGTGATAATACGTAGCTCCTTCCTTTTCGTATTCGGCGGTGTATACGCCCGTCGTGAACGCGGTATCGGTATCGGGTTCTTCGTAATCGGAAGTTATAGGCTTTGCAATAAGGTGAATATTTTCATCGTCTTCGGCAACCGTGCTGATATGCGTTGAGCCGTAATAAACGTATTCGCTTGTGAACAAAAGGCTTCCGTTTTCCTGAACAGAAAATTGGCTGAAATAGCCGTCGGCTGCCGTAACCTGCGCATTGTTTACCAAGCTGTAAGACATAAGGTATTCGCTTCCAGACTTGCTGAAAACACCCGAACCCTTGTCAACCGAATATTCAAGCGTTCCCGAAAATTTGAATTCTCCGTATTCCGAAAGATTGAGGTAAACGGTTAAGTTCATGCCCAAATCATTTAAATCGAGATAGTAATCGCCCGCTACCTCAGGTGTTGTTTTTTCTTTTTCCGTTCCGTCCGACGCGTCGCAAGCGGAAAATGCAAACGCGCAAAATGCGCAGGCCGCCGCCGTCAAACACAATGCTATCTTTTTCATTAATTTATTATTTCCTTCGGGTCATCACCCTTTAAAATCACTTTCACATTATAAACACTTAAATTTCACAAGTCAAATATTTACCGCGGTTAATTTTATATTTTTTAACCTTGTTTAATTTTTTTTATAAAAAAACGGCTCTGCACATTCGCAGAGCCGAATACGTATTCTACACGCGGTTTTTTTCGAGAACGACTAGCGTTTCACACCATTTGGTTTGAGGGAACATATCGAATGGGGTTATAGAATTTATCTTGTAATCGCTTTCGGGGGCGGAGGATTTTATAAGGTTGCCGCCCTCTTCCCTTAAAGTGCCGAGCAGAAGTCCCAAATCACGGGCGAGGGTTGCGGGGTTACAGCTTATTAAAATTATCTTGTCCGCGCCGCTACGTTTTACGGCTTTTACTACGCTTCTTTCCATACCCTTACGAGGCGGGTCGCAGACAATAATCCTTTTTTTACCGTCAGTCAAGGCAAAAACTTTTTCGATTTCGTTTTCAACCGCGCCGCAGATGTTGTACATTTTGCCGCCTAACCCGTTCGCTTCTCTAAGTTCGTCGGCGCAACGGGAAGCCTCTTCCACTATTTCCACGCCGTACGCCGTGCCGCACCTCTTCGCGAGCATAGCCGTAAGCATTCCGCCGCCGCTGTACAAGTCGAGCGCGACTGCCCCCTCTTCGGCTTCTGCCAAGGCGCGCGCGTACAGTTTGGCGCGTATGTCGTCGTTTACCTGCACGAAGGTCTGCGCACCTGCGCGATATTTAACGCCGCACTCTTCCGCCTCGAAATAGCCCAACCCGCGACACAAGCGCCATTCGTCGGAAAAAACGGCGTTGCCCTGCGACGCGTTTATATTCAGAAGAAAAGTAAAGTCTTTAAAATCCTTTTCAAGCTCGGAAATCAACTGTGTACAGTCAATATGTTTAGTCGCAACGAGGGCAAAAATAAACTTTCCGCCAATCTCGCGAACGACGATACGGCGAAGAACGCCCGTACGCGTTTCCTCGTTATAGCCTTTTATCCGCCCATTCTTTGCAAACGACTTAACGGCGGAAATTACTTTTTTCACCCATTCCGCCTGTATGAGGCAGTCGGCGGTGTCCACTATTCTGTGGCTGTGCGGAGCGTAAAAGCCGCAAACCGTTTCCCCATCGGCGTTGACGCCAACGGGCAAGGCGAGCTTATTTCGGTAACGGTATTCGCTGACGCAAGGAACGGTTTCACCCACTTCAAAGCTAATTCCGCCGATTTTTCTTAAAGCAGCTGCAACCGTATCCCTTTTAAACGCAAGCTGAGCCGCGTAATTCATATGCTGAATATCGCACCCGCCGCACTTTGCAAACACTGGGCAGGGCGCGTTGACGCGTTCGGGAGCGGCCTTTAATACTTTTTCAATCTTCCCGTAGGCAATATTGCCTTTGACCTTTAACGCCTTGAAAGAAATCTTTTCCCCGACAAGACAAAAGGGCACGAACGCCGTCGTGCCTTCTATATTTATTATTCCTTCGCCGTCCGTTCCGAGTGCGGTTACAGTCCCTTCGTAAATTCCGTTTTTTTCCATTACTTTTTAATTCTGAAAACTATTCTGTTTATAAGTATCTGACATTTGAAAATAAGATAGTCGTATATGAAAAGCCCGACCGTACCCACCGTAAAAATGAAGAGGAAAATATAACTGTTTATAACCTCGTACACCTCTTCGGGGAAGAGCGCGCCGCCCAGAACTCCGCCGAAAACGAGGTAGTAGCCCACGATTAAAGTGCAGTCGAACCACACGGCTTTTATTGCAAGGGCGAGCCATCTGTTTATTTTGAAGCGGATTTGAAGGGCGTTTACAAGGGGGTGCAATCCGAAGAACATTACGAACGGGACTAAGTCCCAGAACTTAACCGCCGCACCGAGTACGACTGCAAGTATTACCGTGCCGAGGTAAGCGAGGAAGTCGCCGCGGAAAAACTGCTTGGATAAAGGTATCATAAGCGCGATTACCGCGATAAGATAGCCCGTTGCGGTCAGTGCCCCCAATCCCGTCATTATACCCAATGACAGAGCAACCGCAGCCACTGCGCACGATATGCCCGACAAGGCTATTTCAAATGCTTTCGAATTTTTGTTTTTTGACATTTTATATTTAACGTTACTAACGGCAGCAACCGTTGCAAAGGCAGTTCAGACACATATTCAGATAGCAGCACTCTATGCAGCTTGCGCAGAAGCTTCCGCCCATTTGCCCTTCCGAGGGCTGAGAGTCCATAGTCTGACCCTGATATGCGCCGTTCGAGTTAGTGCCCTGACTTTGCGCACCCGACTGAGCGTCGTAATTGATTTTTTCGTTAAGCTTGCGGTAGGTTTCCTTATACTTCGCGTTTTCAGGCTCGAGCTGAATGGCAATTTCAAGCTGTTTCTTACTTTCGTTTATCCAATTCTTGCGATAAAACACTACGCTTTGCAGATAGTGCCATCTGCCGCCGCGCTCGTTAAAGCTGTCCAGAACGTGTTGGGCTTCGGTAAAATTTCCGTCCTTTAAATAAGCCTCAACCTTTTCGTAGAGGTCGCCGCCGTCGGAGGAATTGCTTTCTTTAAGCTCGCTTTCAAGCTCGGCGTAGGCAACGTCGATTTTAGTCAGCATTTTAGCCGCTTCGTTACCGACTTCGCCGTCCTTAAATCTGTCCTCTAAATATTTTTCCCTCAAAGCGTCGTACGACGCTTTGATTTCTTCGAGCGTCGCGCCCTCTTCAAGCCCAAAAAGTTCAAGGTTTTTCTTGTTCATTATTCTCTCCTTTACAACCCTTGCCGTAAAACAGCGAACGCGTTTTCAAGGGTATGCCGCGCAATACGATATTGTCCGTTAAATCGTGATTGAAATAAAATTTGATGTTAGCCAAGCTTTCGCGCATATCTGCAAACATACTGTTGAAAATAAACTTCCACTCTTCGCCGCACTTTTCTATCGCGGCTTTTTTGTTTGCTATTTTACAAGAACCGTACAGTGCGTTATACCGCCCCTTTTTTACGTCCTTATCGTAGTCGTCCAAAGCGTCGGCAAGATAAACCCACTTGCCCAACGCATAAAAAAGTTTTTGCGTGTATGGCGTAGAATATTCGCCGAGGATACAGGAAGATATATCTTGCATCATTTGCGCGGTGGGGTCAGCCGCCTCGTCCACGACTGCACAGCCCGCCTTTTCAAGCTCCGACTGCCGCAAAGTTTCGCGTGAAACAATTTCTTTTATTTGCGGAAACCGTTTCACCGCCCGTTTAAAACCTGACTTGTAAAGATGGCGAAGTACGCCCCTCTTTTCCCCGTCGGCTTTATCGTCGCAAAGCTTGTAATAGGCAAGAACGGTGTTCACGCAGCCCAAAGCAACGGTAGTTTCGTCCACGGCGGCAATGGGGCGGCGGCGCAGCCAATGTATTGCGCAACGCCTTTTTTCTATCTTTACGTCCTCGCCGCGGATATTATGAACGAGTGCGGAAGTAAACGCCATATCGTAAGTCAAAGCGCTTCTTGCCGTCTGCCCGCACCCCACGCCTATGCTTTTGCACAGTCCGCAGTATAGAGCTTTGTATAAAGTTTCGTCCTTTTTGAAAAGATAGGGCGAATCAGGATTAATATACCCAAACATTACAACTGATAGAACCCGATTTTTTTATAGACTTTTGCAAGGGTTTTGTTTGCGGTTTTTGCGGCGCGTTCCGCTCCCGAACGGAGAACGCCTTCGAGATAGGCTTTATCCGCTAACAGTTTTGACTGTTCGTTTTGTATGGGCGTAAGCCTGTCGGCAACGGCTTCACCTACGGCTAATTTAAAATCGCCGTAGCCCTTGCCCGCAAAGTCCGCCTCCGCCTCTAAAACGGATTTACCCGTAAACGCCGAATAAATCGAAAGAAGATTACTTACGCCCGCCTTGTTTTCGGGGTCGTACTTTATTTCAGAGCCGCTGTCGGTTACGGCGCGTTTGAATTTCCTTATAACGGTATCTCTGTCGTCCGTTAAAAATATCGAGCCGTTGGGGTTTTCCGCCGACTTTGACATTTTCTTCGAAGGGTCTTGCAAGTCGTTTATTTTTGCCCCGACTTTCATATATAAAGCTTCGGGCACTTTGAAAGTCGGCGTAAAGGCGTTGTTAAAGCGTTGGGCTACGTCGCGCGCAATCTCCACGTGTTGGCGTTGGTCAAGCCCGACGGGCACGACGTCAGTCTGATACAGAAGAATATCCGCCGCCATTAACACGGGGTAGTCCATAAGTCCCATATTGATATTTTCCGCGTGGCGTAAAGATTTATCCTTGAATTGGGTCATTCTCTCCATTTCGCCAACGTAGGTGAACGTGTTTAATACCCAACAAAGTTCAGCGTGGGCGGGAACGTGCGACTGAACGTAGAGAACGCACTTCTCGGGGTCGATACCGCATGCAAGATACAGGGCAAGCATAGAAAGGGTTTTTTGCCTGAGCTCCGCGGGGACTTGCCTTACGGTTATTGCGTGCATATTCGCAATAGCAAAATAGCAGTCGTAGTCGTTTTGCAGGTTTAACCAATTCTTTATCGCACCGATAAGATTGCCTATAGTAAGATTATTAGTCGGCTGTATTGCCGAATACAAGGTTTTTCTTTCTTCCATAAATTCCCACTTTTACTTATTTATCATACCATACAATAAAATAAAAAGTAAAGTTATTTTTGAATAAGCCGTACTTAATCACCAAACTTAGCTTTATTTAACACATTTCAAACACAAAAGCCGCCCGCGGACAAATTCCGCGGGCGGCTGTATGGTTGTAATTTATTTAATTAGTTGCCGTTAACATAGTTGTTTACTGCGTTCTTTGCATCTTCGGACGCGTTAACAGTGGTGCTACCGTAATTGGAGAAGTTGTTAACAGACTTACCCGTTATCTTCATCGTCATACCGTAACTTTGTTCCAACGTATATTCAACAGCATAGCCGACAACGTATCCGCCCTTAATTGAAATAGATACAGTAGCCGCGTCTCCGTCCGCATATAAGGTTGCAGTATAAACGCCGCCGCTATACGTGAACGCATCGTAAAGCTCGTCAAGAGATTTTTCTTCTCCGTCTTCCGTTGTTGAATAAGTACCGTAAAGCACATATTCGACAGGGCTGCTTACGCTACCTGCGTAATCAACTTCCCATTTGGCTTCGCTGGATGCATTGTTGTAAGATGCGTGATAAATGCTATCGTTTACCTTTGCGTAGTATTCCTCAGCTTTGTATTCCTTGTTAGAATACTGATCTTTCAATGCCTCGGGAACGTCGCCCTTTACAGTTGCTTTTCCCGTTGATGATTGATAAGAAGTATTGTTATCTATATCAATATACGTTTTTCCTTGGCTCGTACCGGATACGCTGAACGAAATAGTAACGTCCGCCATAGTGCCGCTGTAATCAACGTTACTTTCTTCATAGGATTCGATCGTGTAGTTAGTAGCTTCGGCAGTAGCCTCTAAAGCCTTTGCCCAACCTTCTGCATCTACTTCTTCACCCTTGTTAATGCTGAGACCGCCGCCGCATGCGGTAAGTCCGATTAAACCGGTAGATAAAACTGCGCCCGCAACTAAAGTTGCAATTAACTTCTTTTTCATTTTTATACACTCCTTTTTTTACAATTAAGGGAGCGTGTGTTCGCTTCACTTGCGTGAAGCGAACAAGGGACGTCCCTTGTTTTCTTATAATAAATTATATCACGGCAATTCGCAATATGCAAGTGTTTAAAATTAATTTATTTATTTTTTATACATTATTTTCCAATGAATTCCAGAATTTCTTCAAACAGTTTTTTGCCGTCCGCGGTTTTCGTAAACCTTGCGGGCTTGTCCCTTAGCTCGATTAAGCACTTGGGTACAGCCATTGCCGTTGCGGCGTGAAGACGTTTTATGCCCTTAAAGCTGTCCTTTACGTCGTTACCCGTTACGGCGTAAAGCACGTCCTGAGGGAATTTATAGGGATTAGCAGTGGAAACTACGACGGTTTTCGTTTCGTCCTTTTTATGCTTTTCGAACCAATCCTGCGCAACCTTCATTGCGCAGCCCGTGTGAGTATCCATAGTATAGCCGACGTCTTCGAACACGCTGTACATAGCTTCTACGCTCGTTTCCTCGTCGGCATAGCCGCCGTCGAAGGTTTCCTGTATAAATTTAAGTTCTTCGGGCGTGATTTCGTATTTGCCCGCTTCTTTAAGCTGCCCCATTCTCTGCGCAGTGAGCTTTGCGTTTCTTCCCGACGCCTCGAAGAGAAGCCTTTCGAGATTCGAAGATAAAAGTATGTCCATTGACGGAGAAGTCGTCTTGTAGAACTCGCGGTTCATATCGTAAACGCCCGTAGCCAAAAAGTCCGCGATAATCTTGTTTTCGTTTGACGCGCAGTGAAGCCGTCTTACGGGCAAGCCCATTCTTTTTGCGTAATACGCCGCAAGCACGTTTCCGAAGTTGCCCGTAGGAACTGCAAAGTCAATCTCTTCGCCCATCTCGATCTGGTCGGAAGAAACGAGGTCGGCGTAAGCCGAGAAGTAATATGCGATTTGCGGGGCAAGTCTGCCGAAGTTGATAGAGTTTGCCGAAGATAAAATTACGTTTTTCTTTTTAAGCTCTTCCGCACAGCTCTCGCTTGCGAATATTTCCTTGACGGCGGTCTGGCAGTCGTCGAAATTGCCCTTTACCGCAACGACGTTTACGTTCTTGCCCTCCTGCGTTGACATCTGCAATTTCTGCATTTTGGAGACGCCGTCCGAGGGATAGAATACCGTAATCTTAACGCCGTCCGCGTCCTTAAACCCTTCGAGCGCGGCTTTGCCCGTGTCGCCCGAGGTCGCAACGAGGATTAAAATTTCTTCCTTTATCCCGCAAAGGTCGCAGCCTTTTCTCAAAAGGTACGGCAACAGCGTGAGCGCCATATCCTTAAAAGCGCAGGTAGGACCGTGCCAAAGTTCGAGCATAAAGACGCCGTCGTCGATTTTAACGAGGGGCGCGGGGTCGTTCCTTTCGAATTTGGAATAGGCGTTTTCGCACGCCGATAAAAGTTCCTTTTCGTTGTAGTCGTCAAGAAATTTAATAAGCACCTTAGTCGCGCGTTCGGCATAGCTCATTTCAAGCATGGCTTCAAGCTCTTCGCGTGAAACCTGCGGGAATTTTTCGGGCACGTACAGACCGCCGTTTTCCGAAAGCCCCTTTACGATAGCGCGTGCGCCCGTTACCTTTTCTCCGCCCCTCGTGCTGATAAATTTCATAAAAAATTAACCCCTTTTACTGATAAATTTTACGGCGGCACGCCAAAAAACGGTGTGCCGCCGCAGTAGGTTTTTAATAAATTTTAAACGTACCTTTTAACGAAGTCGGGAAGCTCCGCCTCGTCGCAACTGCAAGTAACCGTGATGGTTATTTCGTTTTCGCTTGAAATTTTGTCAAGCATATAGAATATGCCCGCAAGCTCTTTTACGCCTTTGCCCGTGATACGGGAAATGCCGTCAATGTAAATATATTCGTGGTCGCTGTTGCAAGCCGCAACGCCTTTAACGAAACCGCAAAGCGCTTCTTCGCCTGCAACCGCCCAATCGGTTACGTCGATGAAACGGATATTACGGTTCACGTCGTACATACATCTTTTATTGTCCGTAATGAACACGCTTAAACCTTTAGCTTCCTGCACTTCGCCGTTTGCGGCGTTGATAAGCTGTTTGGTCTTGCCCGTTCCCTTTGCACCGTAAATAATTTTAATCATTGAAAGTCCCTCCGATAAAAGTTGTTAAAGTATTATACTTACTTTTTTTATATTCTATCAGTTTTTTAACGGAATTTCAATAGGTATCACAAAATTTTTATTCGCATTCACTGAAAAATTCTTTTATTCGCTCCAAGCCTTCGAGCATATCCGAAGTGGAAAGAGCGTAGGAAAGACGCACCGCGTCGTCGTCGCCGAAGCACACGCCGGGGGTCAGTGCTACCTGTTTGTGCGTCAACAGAAGGTCGGCAACTTCCATACTGCCGTTTAACTTTACGCCCTTATAGCTTTTGCCGTAGAGGTTGTCGCATAAAAGCATTACGTAGAACGCGCCGTCGGGCTTTACGTAATCAAGCCCTAAGAATTTCATTTCTTCGAGCTTTTCGAGCATCTTTTCGCGGCGTCTGCCGAATGCCGCAATCATATCCTTCATAGGCTTGTCGTCCCCTTCGAGAGCGGCAAGCGTTGCGTACTGCGTCATAGTGTTGACGTTGGAAGTCGAATGGCTTTGGAAGGACGAAATTGCCTTTGCGACGTTGGGCGGGCAGGCAAGATAGCCAAGTCTCCAGCCCGTCATTGCGTAGCTTTTGGATACGCCGTTGACGACGATGGTCAAATCCTTCATTTCGGGCGAGCATTGCGCGATTGAAAAATGCGTTTCGCCGCCGTAAATAAGCTTTTCGTAAATTTCGTCTGCAAGGACTACTATATTATGTTTTAAGCAAACGTCGGCAATTGCGCGGATTTCCTTTTCGGTGTACACTGCGCCCGTAGGGTTGCAGGGACTGTTGAAAATGAACATTTTCGTGCGGGGTGAAATAGCCGCTTCAAGCTGCGCCGCCGTAATTTTATAGCCGTGGCGGGGCTTTGCGTATATGTATTCGGGAATCCCGCCGCAAGCCTTTACAATCTCGGGATAGGTGAGCCAATAGGGTTTGGGCATTAACACCTCGTCCCCTTCGTTTATAACGGCGAAGATAGCGTTGAAAATAGAGTGTTTAGCGCCGTTCGATACTATTATCTGCGAGGGGTCGTAGTCAAGATTATTGTCATTTTTCAGTTTTTTAACTATTGCTTTTTTAAGCGCGGGCAATCCCGCCGCCGCAACGTATTTGGTGTAGCCCTTATCGAGCGCGTCCTTTGCCGCGTCGCAAATGTGCTTTGGGGTGTTGAAATCGGGCTCGCCTACGCCGAAGTTTATAACCTTAACTCCCGCCGCTTTCAACTCGTTAGCCTTTGCGGAAATCGCCAAAGTCATAGAGGGAGCTATTGCCGAAACTCTTTTTGAAACTTCTATCATAAATACCTCGCGTAAAATCAGTTCCCGCTTATTATACATTATTATGTAAAAATTAGCAAACGAATTTTTATGCAATAAAAACCGCGCGGACCAATTAAGTCCGCGCGGGCTATGCTTAATTTGTTCTAAGCTTGCAAAACGTAGTTAATAATTATCGTTATGCCTTGCTCTTCCATTCTTGCCGACAACGTGTTATCCGTATAGGTGAAAGTTTGCGGCACTGCATTTTCTGCGGGTTCGCCGCCGAGGGTTACGGGAGTAAGTACTACCGTATTGTTGCTTTCGGTATAAGTACCGACGGCAGTCATATCCTGACCCGAAACGTTCATTGGCATGGTGAATTCGCCGTTATTGCCGAAAATTATTTCCGAGCCGGCGTACTCCGCCTCCATTTGGGGTTTAATATTTTCGTACATAGCCTTAATTTCGGCGGAAACGCTTGCATCGAACTCGAATTCCAAACTACCGAACCCGAAGGTTTTGCCCGCAACGCTGCCGTCGTCTGCGGGGGTTTTTGCCGCCTCGATTGCCTCAGCCGCGCCCGAGGGGGTTGTAACGGTGGTTGTGCCAATGTCGCTTAAAACATAACTTGCCGTCATAGTATGAACCAAATCAAAGCCGTCATCCTCAGCCTCGGACTTGATTACAAGCTGCACGCCCGCAAAATAGCCGTCCTTTAAAGAAACCGTAAAGTTAAAAGGTGTTTCGTCTGAGCCGAAGCCGACACTGTAAAGAGTTGCAGTATAAAAGCCGTCTGAATATGTAAATGCGTCATAAAGGCTGCTAAGGTCATACTCTTTACCGTCGGAAGTAGCGGAAAATTTACTGCTTAAAAGACCGGATATTCCGTATGCGCTCAAGAATTCGGTTGCAGCGGTTTCTGTGCCGTAGTCGTCAGAATTTACCGTCCACTTGTTTTCCGTTGCATTAAAATCACATCTCCACATTACCGAACCTTCCGCGGAATAATATAGCTTATTGGTAACGGTGTCGTTCACATCCTCTTCACCAATAGCCTCTCCGCCCTCGCTTTTAGCCGTAGAAACGCTTTCGTCCAGAATTTTTTTACCGTTTAAATCGAAATATAATTTCGTAGACTGTGTATCGGTATATGTATATTTGACGGTAGCATCTTTCTTTTTAGTTCCGACAGTTTTATTCTCGTAGTTCACAGTTAGGGTGTAGTTGTCAGCCACTGCCGTTGCGAAAAAAGCCTCTTGCCACTGCGCCGCGTTTACTTGTTCGCCCTTTTGAAGTTCACCGCTGCCGTGTTCACCGCTACCTTCGCCGTCGTTGTTGCAGGCTGTAAAGCCGATAACGCCAGTTACCGCGATTGCGCCTACGAGTAAAGTTGCAAGAAATTTTTTACGCATATTTGTTTCTCCTTATTTTCAGAGCAAACAATCAATGCGGACTGTGCTATGCCGTGGCATAGCACAGAGGGACGTCCCTCTGTGCTATGCCGTGGCATAGCACAGAGGGACGTCCCTCTGTGTTTTAAAAAGCTGAACCTGCCGCCGAAAATAAAATTGTAGATCTGGGGGGGGGCGGGATGTTTTAAAAAAAA
>CAMWIW010000022.1 GCA_947174415.1 uncultured Clostridia bacterium | reverse complement strand
TGTACGGTAGATTTGCTTATGGAAAAATACGTTGCCGCGGCACGCACGGTGCAGTTTGACGCAATAATATATTCTCCCTCTTTAATTACCCTTTCGGCTATATAGTCCCACATATCACTCTCCAAAATTTTTTGTATTAAAAATATATTCGGAAAGTTCCGCCCGTATGCGGATTTTAGGCAATTTTTAGTTTATTTTGTCGAATTAAAGAAAAAGCGCGAGCCGTATCTGCGCGCGCTTTTCATTATAAATTTTTAAACTCCGTTCCAAACTCGATTTTCTTTGAACCACTCGGTATCTTTCAAAATAGTATCGTTGTTAGAGCAATATAAATTAAGCTTGCCGTCCTTATAGTAGAAAACTATATTGCCGTTCATCGATTCGTAACCACCGTAAGACCTTGAAGTATAGTTCCCGTCTTCGTCCTTTTCGGGGAAGCCCGTGCCCAAAGTGGTTACGTATATTTTATCTGTATACTTACCCACGTTGTCAAGCATTTCCTGCGTGGGGAAAGTGTTGTCGTTTACGGTGGTATATTGCGGTGCTCCGCAACAACAGCATACGGCTACGTATTTTGGCTTAATAACCTGCATCAGCTTTGCCGTAGAAGATGTTCTGCTGCCGTGATGTCCAGCCTTGTAAAGCTCAACTTCGGGCAAAACGTCATACGCAGATTTGCTGTTAGAGGCGCTTGCGTAATAGTCAACCATCTTACTTTCGCCGTCTTTTTCCAAATCACCCGTAAACAGATAATGCTTTTTGCCGTTTGAAAGCTCTTGTGTTAAAAGAGTTACAACCGAATAATTGTTTTCGTCGCTTGAAGCGTTATAGTAATAATAATTATAGAGAATATTTATTGAAATTTTGTGTTCTTCGTCAAGAAAATACTGTCTTTGCGCGCCGTTTTTTTGTTCGTAACACTCGCTTGCGGTATATACGGTTGTATTCGGGCAGTCGTCTTTGAGATAATTTACCATATCCACGTACTCGCCGTATAAAGTCTTTCCACCGCTCGCAGTGGTTAAAGGCTTACCATTTCCGTCCGTGCCTGCTTTATCAAATTTTATAAAAGTTCCGATATTGTACTGATACGCAATTCCCGTACGGTTATTGCCGCTGCCGCTACCAATTAGCGCGGAAATATGGTCTTCGTCCGAGTGGGTTGATATTACAAATTCCAAGTCCCCGTCAACGTACTCGTCAAGATAGGTCTTTATGGTTGTTGCGCTACCCTTTGCCGAACCCGCGTCAATCAGAACTTCCGTTTCGCCGCAGTCGATAAGAATACAGTCGCCCGTACTCTTATTGCCAAGCTCTATAAAATGAATAGAAAAGTCTGCTTCCTTGATATCTTCAAGATTGCCTTGCCCCGTTTCCGATTTCTCGTACCCGCATACGGTGCAGACGCCGTTACCGTCAAAATTGTGGTCGCCTATTCCGAGATACTTATGGTAAAGGTCGGGTTTTACAAAGTAAAGCACTACCGCCGCAATAACTATCAACAGAATTATAACGGCTAACGCTATGACGATTTTAGGTTGCTTTTTTGCAGCTTTTGCCGCCTTTTTTGCCTGAGTTTTCGTTACTTTTTTCGCCATAATTCCGCCTTATAAATTTTTAAGTTGGTTTATGATTTTTTCACGCATTTCAATGTATTTGTTAAGTTTCGCACGCTCATCGTCAACTAACTTTTTGGGCGCTTTCGCAATAAAGCCCTGATTGTGCAATTTGCCGTCTGCACGCTGAATTTCACCCGTAATTTTTTCAAGCTCGCCCTCTAAACGCGCCTTTTCTTTTTCGATATCGACAAGCTCGCCCATAGGTATGAAAATCGTGCCCACGGAAAGAACCTTCGTAACGGTCTTTTCGCCCGCCTCTTCGGGGGAAGAAATAAAATGAATTTCCTTTGCTCCCGCAAGCTTTAAAATACTGTCCTGATTTGCCGAAATAAGCCGTTTACTCTCGGTAACGATATAAAGGCTTACTTTACGCGAAGGGGGACATTCGAGTTCGGTTTTCGCCGCGCGTACGGCGGTTATGATTTCTTTTATTCCCTCAAATGCAACGGCATCTTTTTTATAAGCCCTTTTCGAATTATAGCGAGGGAATTCCTTAGTCATTATAGTGCCTTCGGTGTTGGGAAGGTTACGGTAGATTTCGTCAGTAATGAAAGGAATAAACGGGTGAAGAAGTTTCAAAGAGTTTTCCAAAACGAATACGAGAACAGACAACGCACCGTCTCTCTTAGCCGCATCCTCCGACTTCAAAGCGGGTTTGACGAGCTCGATATACCAATCGCAGAAGTCCGACCACATGAAGTCGTACATAATCTGACACGCAACGCCGAACTCGAACTTGTTCAAAGTAAGCGTTACGTCGCGTATAGCCGACTGCAAGCGCGATATTATCCATTTATCCGCATGGGAAAGCTTAACCTCTTCCAAGGGCTTAACAGTAGCGCCTTCCGCGCTCATTATAACGAAACGGCTTGCGTTCCATATTTTGTTCATAAAGTTACGGCAAGCCTCGACCTTAGCGTCAGAAAAACGAGTATCGTTTCCGGGGGCTACGCCTTGCAACAGCGAAAACCTCAGGCTGTCCGCCCCGTATTTATCGATAACCTCGAGGGGGTCAACGCCGTTGCCCAAGGACTTAGACATCTTCCTGCCCTTTTCGTCGCGTACAAGCCCGTGGATAAGCACGTCGCGGAAGGGAACTTTGCGCATATGTTCAAGTCCCGAGAATATCATTCTCGCTACCCAGAAGAAGATTATATCGTAACCCGTAACGAGCACGTCGCCGGGGTAGAAATATTCCAAATCGGAAGTATCGTCAGGGAAACCGAGAGTAGAAAACGGCCATAACGCCGACGAGAACCAAGTATCCAAAACGTCCTCGTCCTGCTTTAAACGGGTGCTGCCGCAGTGAGGGCAAGTCTTGGGGTCGGTTTTGACGCAAATTTCTTTTCCGCAGTCCTCGCAATACCAAACGGGAATTCTGTGTCCCCACCAAAGCTGACGGGAAATGCACCAATCCTTGACGTTCTCCATCCAGTTGTAGTAAATCTTTGCAAACCTTTCGGGAACGAAAGTAACTTTCTTGTCCGTAACCGCATCAATTGCGGGGCGGGCAAGTTTTTCCATTTTTACAAACCACTGCTTAGAAACTATTGGCTCTACCGTAGTGTTGCAGCGGTAGCAATGCCCAACGTTGTGCGTATGCGGTACGACTTTTACGAGTGCGCCGCTCGCCTTTAAGTCCTCTACGAGGCGCTTTCTGCACTCGTATCTGTCGAGCCCCTCGTATTTGCCTGCAAGCCCGTTCATAGTTCCGTCGTCGTTCATAACACGGACTACGGGCAGGTTGTGCCTGAGCCCGACTTCGAAGTCGTTGGGGTCGTGAGCGGGCGTGATTTTAACGCAGCCCGTGCCGAATTCCATATCCGCGTGCTCGTCCCCTACTATTGGGATAGCCTTATTCACAACGGGCAGAATTACGTTTTTACCTATGAGATGCTTATAGCGTTTGTCTTGGGGGTTTACCGCGACGGCAGTGTCGCCGAACATCGTTTCAGGGCGTGTGGTTGCGACTTCGAGGCAAATATCCTCGCCTTCAACGGGGTAATTTATATGCCAGAAATTACCGCTTTCTTCCTCGTACGCTACTTCGACGTCGGATATACCCGTCTTACAGCAAGGACACCAATTTATTATACGGCTGCCCCTGTAAATAAGTTTTTTATTGTAAAGATTTACGAAAACTTCCCTGACCGCCTTAGAGCATTTTTCGTCCATAGTGAACGTAAGGCGCGACCAATCGCACGAAGAACCGAGTTTTTTAAGCTGCTCTACTATCCTTGCGTTGTACTTGTCCGTCCACTGCCAAACACGCTCTAAAAAGCCCTCTCTGCCCAAGCTTTCCTTGGACAAGCCCTCTTTTTTGATTTGCTCTACAACCTTAACTTCGGTTGCGATAGAGGCGTGGTCCGTACCGGGAAGCCACAGCGCGGAATAGCCCTGCATACGCTTAAAGCGGATAATAGTATCCTGCAAGGTTTCGTCCATAGCGTGTCCCATATGGAGCTGACCCGTAATGTTGGGAGGCGGCATCATAACGGTAAAAGGCACTTTATTATCGTCCCTTTCAGCCTTGAAACACCCGTTCTCTTCCCATTCTTTATACAGTTTGTCCTCGAATTCTTTGGGGTTATAGGTTTTCTCTAACATAAATATGCACCTGCACTGAAATATACTGTTTTATTATAAAACAAACGCCTCTCGGTTGTCAAACGCAATCAGGCGGCGCATAAAATGTATTATCAAAATTTTAAGGAGTAAAATTTAAATTGAAAAAGAAAATTTTAAGCTGCATACTTGCGGCTTGTATATCTCTCGCTCTTCCCTTTGCCTTTACAGGCTGTAAAAGCGATGAGAGCGTGATAAAAATTAACGAAGTTACACACTCGGTATTCTACGCTCCTCTCTATCTTGCGGACGCGCTCGGATACTTCGAAGAAGAGGGTTATACTATAGAACTCGAAAACGGCGGCGGCGCAGACAAAACCATGGCTGCGGTTTTATCAGGTTCGGTAGACGTAGGCTTCTGCGGACCTGAAGCGGCCATTTACACGTTTATCGGCGGCGACGAGGACGCACCCAAGGTTTTCGGACAGATGACCAACCGCGACGGAAGCTTTTTGGTAGGCAGAACTAACGAACCCGACTTCGATTGGCACAGCTTGGACAGCAAGGACGTTTTGGCGGGCAGACCCGGCGGCGTACCCCTTATGACCTTCCAATATGTTATGAAAGAACTCGGCGTAACACCCAACTACGTTACCAACATCGATTTCAATATGATGACGGCGTCTTTCCAAGGCGGTACTGCGGACTATTGCACTATGTTCGAACCCGTTGCTTCCGACTACGAAAAAGCCGGCAGCGGCTACGTCGTCGGTTCTGTTGGCGCACTCGCAGGCGAAATACCCTACACCTGCTTTATTGCAAAACAAAGCTTTATCGATAATAACGGCGGAAAAATAGAAGCTCTTCTCCGCGCCGTTACCAAAGCAACCAAATACATCTACGAAAACGACAGCTTAACCGTCGCAAACAAGATTGTAAGTTACTTTGCTGAAACGAGCGTAGAAAGTATCAAAACCTCTATCGACAGCTATAAAAACATCGATACTTGGGTCGAAAATATGGCTATGAAAGAGAGCGGCTTTACCCGCTTGCAGGACATTATCGAGAGTGCGGGCGAGCTTTCGCAAAGAGTTGAATTTTCGGATTTGGTTCTGACCGAAACGGCACAAAAGGTTTATAACGAAGTTTACGCAAAATAATTATGCTTGAATTTAAAAATATTTGTTACACCTACCACACCAAAGAGGGCGAAACCACCGCCGTCTATAACCTCAACTTTACCGTTGAGGACGGACAGTTCGTGTCGGTAATCGGGCCTTCGGGGTGTGGCAAGACGACTATACTTTCGCTTGCGGCGGGACTGTTAGCCCCCTCTTCGGGGGAAGTCGTACGCGGCGACGGAGAATGCGGATATATGTTGCAACGGGACGCCCTGTTTCCGTGGCGCACGGTTGAACAGAATATCTTTTTACCCCTCGAAGTAAAAAAGCGCAACACGCCCGAAAAGCGTGAGCGCGCCGTGGAACTTGCCGTAAAGTACGGGCTTAAAGACTTTTTGAAAAAGACGCCCTCCCAGCTTTCGGGAGGAATGAGGCAGAGAGTTGCGCTTATAAGAACGCTTTCCGCCGAACCCGAAATTCTTCTTCTCGACGAGCCGTTTTCCGCCCTCGACTACCAAACGAGGCTTGAAGTTTGCGACGACGTGCAGTCCATAATCAAAAGCGAAAAAAAGACCGCGCTTTTGGTTACGCACGATATATCGGAAGCAATAGCGCTTTCGGATAAAGTAGTCGTGCTGTCCGCCCGCCCCGCCACCGTCGTTGCTGAGCATATGATAGACTTCGGCGGGAACAACCCGAAGTCAAGGCGCGAGTGCGGAGAGTTTGCGGCAACTTTCGAAGTGCTCAGAAAAGAGCTCGGCATTTAGTTACTAATTAAAACTCAGGATTCAGACTTATGAAAAACAGAAAAGAAAAACCCAACTATTCACCCGAACACGCAGCATACCTTAAAAAAGAGAAAAACAAAAAGCTGATAGTTCACCTGTCCCGCGTTTTTATTCTCGTAGCTATTTTAGGCGTATGGGAGCTGTTCGCTCAGTTAAAGGTAATAAATCCGTTCATAACAAGTTCCCCTTCGCGAGTGTGCACTACCGTTGCAAGTCTTTACACTGACGGAACGCTGTTCTATCACATTGGCATAACGCTTATGGAAACGATAATCGGTTTCGTGCTTGCGGTAGTGGTAGGTTATGCGATTGCAGTAATTCTTTGGGCAAGCGAAACCGTAAGAAAAGTCGTTGAACCGTACATAGTGGTTCTGAACTCTCTTCCTAAAATCGCCTTAGGCCCGCTGATTATAATCTGGATAGGTACGGGCTACGATGCGATAATTTTTATGACGATACTCGTATCGGTAATCGTTTGCATAATGAACATGCTTGCAGGCTTTATCGCGGTTGACAAAACTAAGCTCACGCTTATGAAGTCGATGGGCGCAGGGCGTCTGATAACGCTTAGAAAGCTTATCATACCCGCCTCGCTTCCCGCGCTTATGAATACGTTAAAGGTTGCGGTAGGGCTTGCTTGGATAGGCTCGATTATGGGCGAATACATCGTATCGAAAGCCGGACTCGGATATCTTATAGTTTACGGCGGGCAGGTATTCAAACTTGATCTTGTTATGACGGCGACTTTTATCCTATGCATTTTGGCAGGCGGAATGTACGGCATAATTGCCTTAGTTGAGAAAAAAGTCGTGAAGTAAACGCAACGCTTAATCGCGTATATTAGACATAAATCAAACGCAGCCCGCCCGCGCTCAATAAGCGCGGGCGGGCTTTGTCTTTTCTCGTTTTAAAAAATCAATGCGATAATTGCAACCGCAGCAGTGCTTAATACGGTTATCTTTACAGCCTTTTTTATAAATTCTATCATACAGCCCTCCTGAAATACAGCCTTTCACTGGTGTTAAGTCCCTTTACGCTCTCAAGCTCGGCAAAAAGCTTATCGCTTTCCGTAACGGGAATTACTTCACCTTTATCCAAAAGAAACAACTCTCCTTCGTGGCGTTCTCTTATTAAACCTTTCTGTCTTTCAATATATGCCGTAAAGTTCATTTTTTGTTCCTCCCAAATAATCTACAAACCACATTTTACCGATTATACTTGACAGATATTGTCATATATGATAAAATTTTTTAAAAAATATTTAAACTTTTTCTTTGAACGGTTTATCTTATGTTGGACAAGGTGTTTATATAACTATGAAATACAACGTAATGCTGAAAATTTTAATGCTTTTATTGCAAAAAAGAAAAGTTACGGCAACCGAAATCGCGCAAAGGTACGAGGTTTCCGTACGAAGCGTATACCGCTACGTAGAAGAACTTACCGTCTGCGGCGTGCCAATAGACGTTGCGCGCGGAAGGTACGGCGGCATAACCATTGCCGACACGTTCCGCCTGCCCACGGGTTATTTCACTCGTGAGGAATACGCGGCTACACTGAACGCGCTTGACGCAATGTCCTCGCAAATTTCAGACGAAAGCTTAATTTCGGCACGCGAAAAGCTTGAAAGCAGACAAAAGATTGAAAAACGGGAGCTTTCGGTTTGCGGCAACGTAATAGTTGACGGAGGCACTTGGGGAGGCAGCGCTAAATTTTCCGAAAAAATGCGCGTGTGCGAGCAAGCCGTGAACGACAGCAAAAGCCTTTTAATCGACTACATTTCCCGCGAGGGAGAACACAGCAAGCGCGTAATTGACCCCCACGTTCTGATATTCAAGCAAAACGTTTGGTACGTCTGGGCGTTCTGCCACACCAAACAAGAGTTCAGAACTTTCAAAATCGGAAGAATTAAGTCAGCTTCTTTCACGGGTAAAACCTTTACGAAAAAAGAATTTAACCGCGACGACGTAGATTTGGTTTTCAAAAGAAACACCGAAGAGTTTACGGAAGTTACTTTTATCATTGAAAAAAATTCACTTGCCGACGCCGAAGAGTGGTTGGGAATTGACAATATCGAGCCACACGGCACGGGCTTTACAGCAACCCTTACGTTGCCCGACGACGACGTGCTCGTAAATAAAATTTTGAGCTACGGCGGAGCGGTTAAAGTCGCATCTCCGCCCGAGCTTAAAGAGCGTGTTAAAGCGGCGGCAAAGAAAATAGCCGAAGATATTTAGAGGGCGGCGGAGAAAAATCTCCGCCGCCCTTCAAAATTGCGTTATTTAAGGCATATATGGGGGTCTTTCACCAAGGAAGCGTTTCTCCCCCGAGAATATGAATGTGCAAGTGGAACACCGTTTGTCCCGCGTCGTCGCCCTGATTTATTATAAGACGGTAACCGTTTTTTAAACCCGTTTCATTTGCGATTGCGGGTATTTTATTCAGCATATATTTTAAAGTTTCAGCCCGCTCTTCGTCCATTTCAGAAAGCAGTTTAAAGTGGTTCTTCGATATAGCCAACAGATGCACCTTAGCCTTAGGCTCTATATCCTTAAAGACAAGCATCTTATCATCTTCATAAACCTTTGCCGAAGGAATTTCGCCTCTGATTATTTTACAGAATATACAGTCTTTATCAAGCATTTTCTTTTCTCCTTGCTTTTATTTTCAAAGTTATATACGCCGCACTGCCGCCAATTACGGTTACTCCCGAAAGAACGGAAAGCGCGATAATTCCTCCAAGTCCTATAAATTCCGTTTCTCCCGTATCGGCGGAAAAATACCCGCCGTCAAAAGAATAACCGCAAATTATTGAACCGACGTTAAAAAACCTTACCACTTTTACGGGAGCGGGCGTTTCTGTCGGCTCTTCGGGCGCTTCTTCAGGCGCGTCCTCTGCCCCCTCGTCATCAACAGTATCGTCCACAGGGGCATAATAATAAGGCCGTCCTGAGCTTGCGAAATAATAATCTTCGTAAATTTCGAACCGTGAGCAATAGCACAGCTCTCCGCCAACTCTTACCCCTACACTTTCAAGCTCGGTTTCCTCTCCGCCGAAATAGTATACGTAAAAATAATCGTAGCCGTCCTCTCCGCCCTCAACCTTTTGCGTTGCGCCGAGCAAATTGCCGTTGGCAAAAAATTCAGAATAGTTTGGCTCGTTAACATCGTATTCTCTGTCCCAATCGGCATTTAACGGCAGTCCTTGCTGCACGTATTCTATAAACTCCTCTTCGTCATAAAAGACTGCGTAAACTTTCTTGTCTCCGACCTTCATTGCACAGCCTGCAAGCGCGAAGACGCTTAAAGCAATCGCGCAAAGTACCGCCGTCAAATTCGCCGCCTGTGAAAGTCTTGCCCGTTCGGTCAAAATATTCACTTGCGGATATTCGGGTTTTGCTTCCTCGAAAATTTCCTTAAAACAGCTTTTCAGCACAAAAAATACCGCAACGAAAATCGAGATAACGACCACTGCTTCAATAGCCCAACCGACCGTTACACCCCTTAATATGTTGAGGTTTTCGTCAAAAAACGGCACGTCGGCGAAATAATGCAATGCCATCATTGCAATGGATATTCCGTAAAAACGGAAGTTTAAAAACGGCTTTTTAAATTTGGCGAAAGCCCAGCAAATCATAGCCGTCCACGGCGCGTGCGAACACACGCAAGACAGTCCGCGACCGACCGAAGTCAGCACAAGCCATGTTATACCCGACGAGCGCGAAAGGGAATAGATATAACCCAAATCCTCGGCAAACGAATAGCCCGTTCCGACGGCAAAACCGATTAAAAAACAGCAAAGCGGATTTTTATTTTTTAAAATTGCAATTGCCGCAATACCCGCCGCACCCTTTACAAACTCCTCCCAAAAGCCAACCCAAAGCGTTGAAATCCAAGCGTTTGGCTCGCCTTGGGTACTGTAAATGAATTGATAACCGAAGACGATAATTACCGTAGTAACCGCACCGCCTACGAGGAGAACGGCAAAAAGCTTTAATAAACTTAAATCCCGTTTGGGATAAAGCTCGTAAAAGAAAATCAAAAGCGGGAAGTTGAACAGTAGCCCGCCCAACAAAATCGCGGTCAGGTAATCAGCGGTATAGCTTGCAAGCCGAAAGCCGAAAACTACAGTTGAAAACAAAATTAAGTTGAGCGCAAAAACGCGGATATAAAGCCACGGCAGCTTCCTTGAAACATTTTCACTGCAACTGCCCAAACCGCGGGTAAACACTTCGGCGTACTCTTCCTTGGAATGAGGACGGAAGGTTTCTTTAAAGAAATATCTCAGTTTTTCTTTAACGCCCTTTGGCGGTTTATTTTGCGCACTATATAAGTTTTGCATATGCGCCGTCCTTAAACATATCCGTTAATTCCACGCCGTATTTTTTGCCGCAATCGAGGCGCAAAGGCACGTAAACTTTAATATAGTTGGGGGTGTATCCCGTTGTAAAGCCATCTACGCACTCCTCTGCAATAAAGTTTAACGGCTGATTTAAAAAGCGTTTTATATATCTTTGCGAAGCTCTTTCCCCAGCCTCCAAAAGTCTGTGAAGGCGCTCGCTTTTTACTTCTGGAGGTAAATCTTTCAGCTTGAACGCTGCCGTTCCTTCACGCGGGGAAAAAGCAAAAGCGTGTATACGGGCAAAGCCTGCTTCTTCGATTATGGAAAGGCTTTGTTCAAAGTCCACCTCTGTTTCGGTCGCAAACCCTGCTATTATATCGGTTGTTATTGCGGCATCGGGAAAATACTCATAAATCAATCTGCATTTTTCCAAGTATTCTTCGCGCGTATAGTGCCTGTTCATAGCTTTTAAAACGGCGGATGAACCGCTTTGCAACGACAAATGAAACTGCGGCGCAAAGTCCTTTAAACTCTTCAAAGCAGTTAAAAATTCTTCGGAAATAATATTACATTCCAACGAGCCGAGGCGCACGCGTTTATCGATATATTTAAGAGAATGGATTAGGTCGCATAGGGTAATATTCTCATAGCCGTAAGCCGATATATTTATTCCGTTCAAGACCGCCTCGGGGCAGTCGGTTTTTTCGATTTCCCCCAATATATCCTCGATTTTCCGCGATTTCTCCCGTCCGCGAAGATAGGGAATTATACAGTAAGAACAAAAATTATTGCACCCGTCCTGTATCTTTATAAAGGCGCGTGTTTTTGTCTGTTTCGGGAAGGAAAGCCCTTTATCCTCACACCCGAAACGGCTTGCGATTGCCGTAATGATTTCGCCTTTGTTTTTAGCCCCGCAAACGAAAGTTACGCCCTTTTCTTCATACGCCGTTCTGTCCTTTTCGGACGCGCATCCGCAAACGAAAATTTCGGCTTCGGGATTAAACCTTCTTGCGCGCGCTATAAGTTGGCGGCTCTTCTTTTCAGCCTCTTTCGTAACTGCACAGGTGTTTAAAACAAAAACATCGGCAAAGGAAAGCTTATCGGACGTTTCCCACCCCATTTTTTCAAGCGTAGCCATAACGGAAGCGCTTTCCACCTCGTTAACTTTGCACCCTAAGGTAAATACGACCGCTTTCATTTCAGTTCACCGAGGGCGAACGCCGCCAAGGTACACACGGCAATTGCCGCGGTTTCCGCGCGTAAAATTCTTTTTCCCAACGAAATGCCTGTAAAGCCGAGTGTTTGGGAAAGTTCGTATTCCCTATGGGAAAACCCGCCTTCGCTGCCGACGACGACGGCGGTAGAACCCGACAAGCGGGAAAAGTCCCCACCGCAATTACTTTCCAAAAATTCACACGCAAATAATTTGTTTTTGTATCCGCTTGCCGATTTCATTGCGCTTTCGAAATCGCCGAAATATTCTATTTCGGGCACGCGTGAACGAAGACACTGCTTTGCCGCCTCTTTGGCAACTTTTTTAAGACGGTCTATTTTATTCCCGTTCATAAAGGCAGAACAGTATTCGGAAGAAAACACGCCTATTTTCGATACGCCGAGTTCGGTCGCCTTTTGTACGATGAGTTCCGTCTTGTCCCCTTTCAGTGCTCCGCAAAGAAGATAAATAGGGGTCTCAGGCTCTCTTTCACCAACGATTGCCCCCGTAATATGTGCCAACAAACGGTGTTTTTCGATTTTTGCAACAATTGCGAAATACTCTTTCCCGCTGCCGTCCAAAAGAATAATTTCCGCGCCCTCTTCTACCCTTAAAACGGTTTTTGCGTGGATAAATTCTTCACCTTCCAAAAAGACTTCGGTTTCGTTGCCGTTAAGTTTTTCAATAAAAAATCTTTTGCGTCCGCTCATAGTTTAAACGACAGGGCAAACCACTCGCCCTCTTTTATGGTTTGTTCTTTTTTAAGACCCTGCGCCGTAAACGCGGCAATTACCGTATTGAGGCGGCTTTCGATTATTCCGCTTAATATCAGCGTCCCGCCCTTCTTTAAATTTTTGGGAATCGACGGAGCAAGAGAACAAAGAATTTCAGCCGTTATGTTTGCCAACATAATGTCGCCCTTTATTTCGGCGTTATCCAAAAGATTAGAGTGCGCCACCGTAACCTTATCCGCAACTCCGTTGATTTCAGCGTTGTGTTTGGCGCTTTCCACTGCAACGAAATCTATATCGGTAAGGTATGCGTACTGAGCGCCGAGCTTAATTGCGGAAATACCTAAAATTCCGCTTCCGCAACCGACGTCGATACACACGCTCGCGGGGGTTAAATATTCTTGCAAAAGTTTAAGGCACATCGACGTAGTTTCGTGCTCACCCGTGCCGAAAGCCATATTGCTGTCTAACTTCACAACTTCTTCGTCAGGTTTTTTATCGTAAGCAATCCACTCGGGACAAACAACAATCCGTTCGCCTATGTGCAAGGAACGGAAATGAGTTTTCCAGATTTCTATCCAATCGTCCCCCTCGACTTCACGCAGGGTAGTTTCAAGCGAGCCGAGCATTGTTAATCCTGAGCAGTTTAATGAAAGTTCTTCCAAATCCTCGCGAATTTTGGGTAAAGTCATAGCCGTTTCGTCCTTAGGCACGAAAGCCTTGACAAGCACGTCCTGTCTCTCATTCAACAAGTTTTCGTCTATATAGTCCCAATAAAGAACTTTGTTTTCTTGAAGGGCAATAACGTCCTTAACGTCGGAGATTGCAACGCCGTAATTTGTATACCGCCAAAGAATATCGGCAATAAGTTCGCTACCCTCGGTAGTGGTATGTATAGTAAGTTCAGTAAATTTCATAAATTTATTTTATCACCTAAACCGTTTTATTGCAAGAAAAAAGCGCGGCGTTTAAAAAACGCCGCGACAACCAACTATAAATCTTTTCTGCCTAAAAAATTCTCATTGCAATAATTGTCCTCTTGACAATAGAATGTATATAGCGAAGCCTGCGCACATTGGCAACCTTCAAAGTGTTGATAAATATTCGATAGCCGAATGAGCGGCAACGTTGCCCTCTCCCGCGGCTTTTATATATTGATAAGGTCTGCCCGTGCAGTCGCCCGCTGCAAAAATTCCTTTTATATTCGTTTCCATTTTGCGGTTAACTAAAACGTGCCCGTCCTCAACCTTTAAGCCGTGCACTAACGTTGTAGGCGAAAACGCGCTTTTAAGAATAAACACGCCGTCAACTTCAACTTGCTTATTGCCGTAATCAACTGCGGTAAGTCTTTCTTCCCCAACGAATTTAACGGGCGTTTTCAAAATTATTTCCGCATTATCAGCCTTTATTTCACTGTTCTTGTAAAGAGGCGTAACGAAAGCCTTATCCGCAACAGAGCAAAGAAATTCAATCTCGCTTTCAAAACGCCTATCCGTGCAATAGACGGCAATTTTTTTGCCTTTATATAAAAACCCGTCGCAAGTGGCGCAATAGCTTACTCCTCGCCCTAAAAGACGTTCTTCGCCGTCAACGGGCTTTTGCGTTTCAACGCCGAGGCATAAAATTACTGATTTAGCCTCGAACTCTTTGTTGCCCGCAAGCAATAAAAAATTACCGCCCAGAGGATATACACCCGTGATAATTTCGTTCACGGGTTCTATTCCTAAGCTTTTTGTATGGTTTTTAAATGCGTTTGCCAAGTCCTTACCCGTAATATCGGGAAGCGCGGGATAATTTTTAATTAGCTCCGCCCGCTCGACTTTTTTGGAAGACTCACCCGAAGAAAACCAGATAAAGCTTTTATTCAAAATTCCGGCGTTTATCGCCGCGGAAACACCCGCAGGTCCGCCACCTATAATTGCTAAATCGTACATATATAAAATTTTGCACCTTTTTATAAATTTTAAGCCCCGCGCCGCAGGCGCGGGGCTTTTTGATTAAACCTCAACTCAGTTCATTTTATTGAGTTTTTCAGCCAAATCGCCCATTTCTTTCGCTGGCAACTGCTGTTCGCTCTTTTTTACGGTCTGTTCAACCGCAAACTTCGCCCGTTCAGGCGGAATAATCGTGCCAACGCCCGCAACACAGCCGCCGGGGCAACCCATTCCCTCAATCATATATCCGTTTAGTTTACCCGCCTTTGCAAGAGTTAAGACCTTTTTGCAGTCGGTAAGACCTTCCGCATGCTCAATTTTGACTTCCGTTCCAGCAAAATACTCGTTAATACAGCTTTCAATCGCGCTTGCAACGCCGCCCGCACACGCATAGCCGCGTCCCGCGCCCGTCGCGTTTAAGTTTACAGGAAGCTCTTCAAGCTCTTCAAGATTGAGATTTTTCGCGTCAAACATTCCCGCAAGCTCTTCAAAAGTAATTACGAAATCAACGTAACTTCTTACAGTTCTTCTCGCCGCCTCCAACTTTTTAGCGGCGCAAGGTCCTATAAACACAACGCGTGCGTTGGGACGGTTAACTTTTATCGAGCGCGCTGTTGCGACCATAGGCGTAAGCTCTTCCGAGACTTCGCTTGCAAGGTCGGGGAACTGTTTTTTGACGAGAACCGCCCACGCGGGACAGCAGCTTGTGAATAAAAACGGCAGTTTACCCGTTGCGACTTCGTTTACGTAATGGTGAGCTTCGGCAATACAACCGACGTCCGCGCCTACGGCTACTTCGTAAACGTCCTTAAAACCGAGCGCAAGAAGCGCCGATTTCAATTTGCCCATTGTAACTTTTAAGCCGAACTGCCCCACGATTGCGGGTGCGACAGCGGCAACCACCTCGTCGCCCTGTTTAATTGCCTGTATAAGCTGATAAATCTGAGATTTATCGGCTATTGCGCCGAACGGACAAGCAGACATACACTGTCCGCAAGCCACGCAAGTTTCGTTATCGATGTGCGCTCTGCCGTATTCGTCGGAAGAGATTGCCTTCACACCGCAAGCCGAAGCGCAGGGGCGAACGTGATGGGCTATTGCGTCGTAAGGACAAGCACCCTTGCACCTTCCGCACTTTATACATTTGGTTTGATCTATGTACGCCCTGCCGTTAACAATCGAAACGGCTGCCTTAGGACAGTTTTTTATACAGGCGTGAGATACGCAGTTTCTGCACTGGTCGGAAACGACGTATTCGTTATCGGGGCAACTGTCGCAAGCCGAAGGAATAACCTGCATAAGGGGCGGCTCGTAGTATTTATCCGCAATCGTACTTTTATCCAAGCCCGCCGTTACGTTAACGGGCTTGTTTGCGGGACGCAACGAAAGCCCCATTGCAAGACGAACCCTCTCGGCGGCAATCTGCCTTTCGCGATATATACTTTCGCGGTATTTGGGCATTTCGTCGGGGGTAATTATATACGGAATTTCCGCCAAATCGTTTGCGGGGTTATCCGATTCGTATGCAACGCGGGCAACTGCCGTAAAGACTTTTCTTCTTAAATCGGTTACAACGCTTTGACTTTTCATTTATTCTCCTTCGTTTTGCGTATCCTGTGCTTCCGTTTCGTGGTCAGCGGGTACTATTCTGCTTATCTCTGCGCCCTCCGCAGGAACGGGCGTCCCGTCCACGGGCAAATCTGTTTCGGTTTTTTGTTTAAGCTCGGGATGCTTCATCAATTTTTTCAAAAGATAGAATTGCAGGAAGAAATACCCCACGCCCGCAACAACCATTAAGATGCTCCAAAATTGCGAGGGCTGTAAAACGCCTATCATAGCGCCCCTGTCGTCGTCGCGGAAAAATTCTAAAACGAACCGCCAGATACCGTAAGCTATCGCGTAAACCGCGAAGTTGTAATTAAATTTAAAACGGAAATACAAAAACGCCATTACGCCCGCAAGCAGGAATAAAAAGCTCATTTCGAAAAGCTGTGCGGGAATTCTCAGCGTAGGGTCGTAAGCCGCAATTGCAAGCCCCCAGCTTCCGTCCGTGGGCGCGCCATAGCAGCAACCTGCAAAATTGCAACCGAGCCGTCCGAACGCGTGTGCAATAGCTATTCCTATAGGAATAAACGGAAGCGCGTCCGCAAGTCCCGCGTTCATATCCTTGCTTGAAAGCCATTTGATTTTAGTACGAGGTCCTACAACGTAGACGTATAAGTTCCATACTGCAAGGAAGCTGACAACGCCGCCGATAAGTCCGCCCATAAAAGTCATTCCCGCAAGCACGAAAGGCTTGGACGGGTCTGCCGCGTAATTTAAAATGGACTGAACGAGCATCGCCATAAAAATGCCGAACGCCGTGCCTAAAATGCCTATAATCAATACGGCATTTGTGGAGGTTTCGTTGAATTTTTTATACCACATGGTAAAAAGCAAAAACCCGAAACAAGCGATTATACCTACCGCCATACATATGCCGTAGGCGTACACGCCTTGACCGAATATTTCAAATAGAGGTTCAGGATGCATAATTTTTCTCCTGCATAAAACAATTTTTCGACATTATATCATAGTAAACGCGCGGTGTCAATTATTATCGCCGTCCGACGGGCTGTCAGATACTTCCGCAATAGCTCCGCAAGGGTCTTCGGGAGTAATAGCCGCACTCTTTTGCGCCTTTTTTAACTTCTTTACCATTAAAGCCCAGAAACCCGCAGCGATTACCGCGCTTATGCTCCAACCTATAGCCCACGCCCAGCACACGCCCGAAAAGCCCCAGCCGCAACCGACGAGCACGTAAACGAGCATAACCCTCAACAAGAGGTCGGTAAAAGTACTGACGGTAAAACCGAGGTTTCCGCCGCAGCCGCGCACCGCACTGTCGGAAATTATCTTGACTGAAACCACGGGCAAAAAACAGGATACAATCGTCAGGTACTGCACGGAATAACCTAAAGCTATATCGTTTAATTTATCTTTCTGTATAAACAGCCGTGTTAGAAATTCTGGGCAGGACACGAATAAAATTACGAAAAGCAAAGTTATCGCCATCGAATAGCACTGCATAACCCAATAACCCTTTCTCACCCGACCGTACTGCCCTGCCGCTCGGTTCTGCGACGCAAAATTCGAAAAGCCGTTGGACATTGCGACCGAGCTCATAGTCGCGACGACGAGAACTTTGAACGCCGTGGTAAAGCCTGTAGTTGCGTTGCCCTCTTCGTCAAGTCCGTTAATGCAGCGGTTCACGAAGAAGTTGCCGACCGATACGAAGCTTTGTTGCAAAATTATGGGAACTGAAGCAACGGTAAGCTCTTTTAAAATTCTTTTGTCGAAAATTTTGGGCTTCTCTTCGGACTTAATCGTACGGACTTTTCTTACGAGCACGAAAACCGTTAAAACGCAGCATACCGCTTGGGAAATAAACGTTGCCCAAGCCGCGCCCGCGACGTCCCAGTGAAGCCCGTAAACGAAGCATATATCCAGCCCAACGTTCATAACCGAAGAAATAACGAGGAAGATAAACGGCGTTTTGCTATCCCCCAAAGCCGAGCAAATTCCGCAGCCTAAATTGTAGAAAAATACGAACGGCAACGAGCCCACGTAGATGTAAAGATAGCCTAAACAATCGTCAAAATAAGTACCGTGAACGTCAAGCGCGACAAGCGACAAATTGCCGAACCCAAAGCCGAGCGCGGCTATGACGGTACAAAGTACTGCAACGGCTATGAACGAGGTGTTTACCGTCTCTCGCACCTTCTTGTTATCATTCTCGCCAAAGTGCCTTGCGATAACGACCGAGCACCCGCCGTTAGCGCCGAGGGCGAAAGAAAGCAACACGTTGATTATTACCGTTGCGTTACCAATAGCGTCAACCGCTAGCGCGCCCTCTTTGGCAAAGTTGCCCACGACGAGCAAATCCACAAGGGAATAAAGCTGCTGCACCATCGCGCTTCCGAAAAGCGGCAAGGTGTACAGTAAAAGCGTTTTCCATACGTTGCCGCTTGTTAAGTTTACCGTCTTACTTTTACTCATTTCGGTTTTATTATAGTACTTGAATTAAAATTTGCAACTTATTGAAAGGCTAAAAAAATATTTTTTCTTATAAAGAAAAAGCGCCGTATCCCGTACGGCGCTTTAATAGTTTTATTATCAATCGTTGTTCTGATATGCGTGCGGTGTGGAATAAAGGTCGAATTCCTCGTCTATATCGAAGTCCGTCTCGTCGTCGAACGCCGCAAGCTTTGAAATGGAAACTTCGTATGCCGTCATGGTAACGAAGGTTTCGTCGGGCTGTTTTTTCTGATATTCCCTCGACTGAATTCTGCCTGAAAGCGCAACTCTGTCCCCTACGGAGAGATTTCTCACAAAACGTGCGTTTCTGCCCCACGCAATTGCGGGGATATAGTCGGACTTGTTGTAACTGCGATTAACTGCGATTAAAAGGTCTGCAATTTCTCTGTTAAACGGTGTCGTGCGGTATACGGGCGGCTTGCAAATGTAACCGGAAAGCACTATCGAGTTGGGATTTTTTCCAGGCTGCGTGTCTAAAAGCTCCCTGACAAAAACCGTCAGCATAAGGCGGGACTTGCCGTCCTCCAACTTGTTGTAAGAGCGGAATTGCCCCAATGCGCAAATGAAGCTGCCTACGTGCATATCGTCGGTCATTATGCGCTCCGAAACGGTTACAGGCAAAATATCAGCCTGACCCGAAAGCCTCATAACTTTTACTAAGAACTCGTAAAAGCCCTCTCCGTACACTTCGTGTGAAAAGGTTGCCTCAGACACGATTTCACCGTAAACGTAAACCTTGTTATTTTTCTCCGTGTTGTAATTCATATATGCCTCCAAATAAAGTATTTCCATATGTTCACAAATTTTCTTTGCTATTCTGCGCAAATAAAATTTCGTGATTTTTAGGGACTATTCGCCCCTCGAGCGCAAATTGTGTGGGCGGTAAAAAGCATTGTTATTTTCAATTGCTACCCATATATGCCGCAAATAACGGGGTTTTAGCTTGCCGATTTCTGCATACCCGTTCCGTCGATAACGTAGTTTTCGCGAAGTATAATTTCACCTACGGGCACGAAAGAATATCCCCTGTTTTTAAGCGTTTCAAGTATTATCGGCACTGCCTCCGCTGTGTGAAGTCCGTTGTTGTGCATAAGTATTATCGAGCCGTTTTTAACTCCGTTTATGACCCTCATAGCAATATCCGAAGCAGAAAGGTCTTTCCAATCCAAGCTGTCAACATCCCACTGAATGGTGTAGTAACCAAGCTCCGACGCCGTCTTGATAAGCTCATCGTCGTAGTCGCCGTAAGGCGGACGGAACAGCTCCACCTTCTTGCCAGTGATATTTTCTATCGCTTCGGAAGAAGTTGTCAGTTCCTGTTTTATCCCCTCTGCGTTCAGCTTGCTCATATATGAGTGAGTTGACGAGTGAGTACCTATTTCGCAGCCGTATTCGTCTATTTTTTTGACGAATTCGGGGTACTTCTCAGTCCAGAATTCAACCATAAAGAAAGTTGCGCGAACTTCGCAATTTTTAAGCGCTTTCAAAATTTCGTCGGTATATTCCGTTCCCCAAGCGCAGTCGAAAGTAATCGAACAAACTTTTTCTTCCCTCTCCACGCAGTAAATAGGGATTAACCGAGGTGTGTTTCCGTAAAACACTGCGTACGCGCCCGTGAAGTACACGGAAAGGCTGAGAACCGTAACCATAGCGGTGGCAAAAAATGCCAGAATAACAGTTTTAAATTTAACCGTATGTATCAAACTTACTCTCCGATTTTAACAGACGCCAAAATTCAGAATTCGTCTGTTTTTATATAAAAAAATGTATTTTTGTCGAAAACCTCTTAACCCTCCGCATTCGAAACACAGCCAATTGCTTTCGGGTTACGATTTATATTTATTAAGCCCGTCCCCCTTTTATGTTTTTTTACGCAAAAAAACCGCTATTGTTTTAACAGCGGTTATATTAAATATCACGTTTTGAGATAAGTTGAGGTAATCGGAATTAAAAATAATACACTATCAGTATGGAAACCAGATTAAAAAAACTACGCACAGAAAACAAATTTAAACAAAATTACGTCGCAAAGTACTTATTTATAACACAAACCACCTATTCAAATTATGAAAGCGGGGAAAGAGATATCCCGCTTTCAATACTTGTTAAACTTTCAGAATTAAACTAAACTTACTTCGATTTTATTTTGGGGCTTACGGATTACGACTTTCCATACCCAAGAAATAAATAATAAAAGCGGCGGCGCAGTTATTAAAC
>CAMWIW010000021.1 GCA_947174415.1 uncultured Clostridia bacterium | reverse complement strand
TTTGGTATCCGCCCGCCGCGCCCGTATTGAAAGGGTTAAATTAAGTTTTGCATACGCCTTAACACGACCGCCCATAGATATATTATATCAGAAAGCCGCCCGCGCGTCAAACGCGCGGGCGGCTTATAACTTAACTAATTAGATTTATACCTTTGGTCTGTATATTAAAATTCTCTCTTTGCCCGTGAGGGGGAAGGTAAGCTCGGGGTTGGATTTTTCTATAACTTCGGGAGCTTCCGAAAGGCGTTTTGCCGTTTCCCACAGCCCGTCGCCCGCCGCGGGTATGTATACGCTTATCGCGCACTGCGGCACGACTTTTTCACCCTGCTCGGTTACCTCGGTAAGATACCTTACGGTTTTCACCTCTCCGTCCGCGCCCGTAATTTTAAGCACCGCCTCGCCCTCACATTCGCCTTCCGCGCGCTGTCTTAAACTCATTCCGCACACCGCAACGGAAATTTCACGGCAGTTTGCGCCAAGTCCGTTGAGCGCTACGGTAAACGGAAGATTGACTTCGGTCGAATGAACTTCCCCCGCCTGCTCATATAAAAGGGTTGCGCTTACGCTGCCCTCTACGCCGTCCGCAGTTCTTGCAAACTCAACGCTCGGCAACGTCGCGGCAAGGAACGCGCAAGTGTAGTCGAGTTTGGCTTTGGTTGCGCAAAGCCCGCTCACGCGCTCGGAATATACCTTTACGTCGGTATCCAAAAGCGTTTCTTCGGCAGCAAAATTCAGACCGAGTTCGCAGTCCTTGGAAAAGGCGTCAGAAACGAAAGATACCTCCTCTTCCTCGTAGAAGTGCCCCGAAAATCCTAAGGTTGCGCTGACTTCGACGTCGCACTTACCGCGCTCTTCGTTAACCTTGCAGTTTACGCTGACCGACTTGATTTCGGCGCGGCAGAAAGCGCGTTGCGAAAATAGCGCCTCGTCGCACGAAAGCTCGCATTTAAAGGGGATAACTCTGTCTAAGCTGACGGGTGCGTTATCCCTGACGGCAAGGAGGGAAAGATAAATTTCACCGCTCACCTCTACGACGCCCGCACGGACGGAGCAGTCGAGAACCAACGCCTGCGCCGACGGAACGAGAACGTCGGTTGCAACGCAGTCAAAGTCGTCGTCTACTTCACTCTCGCCCGAAAAGCTTACGAAAGAATAGAGATTTGCGCTGGAAGTTCTGCATATCGCGCCGTCAACCGAAGTTACGTAACTCCTCATTGCGCTGTCGTAAACGGCAACCTCCGCGCCGACAACTATTGCCACTGCAAAGGAAGAACCCTCTCTTTTTACCTGCCAACGCTCGCACCTTAACGCGCAATCGCCGCGCTGGGCGGGAGCAAGCCGTTCGTCGTCGATAAAGTGGGTGAACTCCGCACCCTTTTGCACGCGGCAAAGTTTGCCGTCGGCATCGGCGTACACCAACGTTGCGATTATTCTGCCGCCGTAATTAAGTCTGCCCGAGGACACCTCGCAAGAAGTCAAAGAAATTTGCGGGTAAACCGCAACCACTTCGCCTGCGTCCTGCCCGAATTTGATTTCAACCACCGTCTGAGTGTTTAAATCGGCTACTTTGCGGGTATAAGTTGCCGTCTGATTTTGTGCGTTGATTGCCATAAAAATGCCTCCGTATCCGTTACGTTTACAAGGTATTTTATGCACGGCGACCGCACGTTAGAACAATTAAATTTTTTCTTGAACCTTTACTCTGCCGCAGAGAATTTCGGAATACGAATACGCGGTTTTACCCAAAAAGTTTTTATCGAACGGGCTGACGGTGAAAAGCGAGGGGTAAATTCCGTTTACCACCGCGGGGAAAGTAACGAACTTATTGCGCCCCAAATTCAGCTTTACGGTAACGTTTTTGCCGCTTAAACTCTTGATACTCTCTTTAATGGAATTGATTGTCGTGTTTACTTTTATCATATTAATATTTTTGCCAAAAATTAGAAAAATATGCCGCCCGCAAGCGTTCCGCTTGACTAAGTATCTTAATTGCGTTACAGCAATAAGAACCAATCGCAAATCAAACGCGTGTAGGCGGCATTAATATTCTATATGCTTTTAATTAAAAATCTTCGTCGTCATCGTCCTCGTCATCGTCGTCATACTCGTCGTCCTCCAAATCGGACAGTGAGTCAACGTCGTCGCCGTCGAAAAATTCGTCGTCGTCCGAAAATTCCTCTTCCTCTTCGTCGGCAAACTCTTCCTCAATCTCTTCCTGTAATTCTTCGTCCACCTTCAAATCGCCGTCGTCCTCTTCTTCGAGGTAGTTCTTCCACTCCTCGTCGCTCTCGATATCGACTTCCTCTTCTTCCTCGTATTCCTGTTGGCTTTTACAGCTTTCGCACATCTTGTCGCCGACGCGGATACGGTTAACGCCGCAAACGGGACAAAGCTCGCTCTGTTCGAGCTCCGCGTCAAGCTCCTCGTAGTCCTCTTCTTCGAGGTCGGCGAATTGAAGCTTATTGCCCTTCATTTCGGCTATGCAGACGTCGCAATACTCCTGCTTTTCCTCGTCTATATAATTAAGTTCACATCTCGGACATTTAACGTATCTTACCATAAATATCTCCACCCGAATTTATCATATACATTAAGTGCTAACATTATATTAATATTTATCTTTTTTGTAAACTGTTTTTTTATTCTTTTTTTCAAGAAATAATGAAAAATTTTATCCCCTCGGCATCACCGAGGGGATAAAAGTACTTTATATCCGATTTTATTATTCGTTATAGTCGTAAACGTCCACGCTTCTGTCGTCAGTCGTGTCGACTTTAATTCTTCTTCTGCGCTCTTCGGGCTGCTTTCTGCCGCGACGCACGAGGTATACCGTCAGGAACGCTCCGCCTACGATTACGCCCGCACCGAGCACGCACATACCGATAACGAAGAATACTTTCGCTACCGTAGAAAGCCCTTCGTACCAAGTAGGTTCGGGTTCTTCTTCGGGCTTTGCCGCAAGGTAAGAAACCTTCAAGCCCTCGGCGTACGCCTCTATATCCTCTTCGGACATTTCACCCAAAACGCCGTAGTAATAGTCGTGGTTGTTTGCGTAAACTTCCTTGCCGTTAACCGTTCTCTTACCCTGATAGTCCTTCCACTCGTTGTCGTCGGTGGGAGTAAGGAACTTGTCGTACTCCGCAAAAGTCTGTTCGGAATAAACCAAATCCGCGTCGTCTTCGAGAGCGTCGTTAAGCTCGGCTGCAAATTCTTTAAGATAATCGTAATCGCCGTTGTAGAACGCGTATCTCAACGCCGCTTGCAAGTTGGCGTAATTCTTAGTGGGATATTTGTCGGTATCGCCGTAAACTTCGGTGATAATCTTCTCTATGCCCTCGTACTGCTCGTTGAGCGCGCGTATTCCGCCGTTGTCCATTCCGTCAAGGTCGAACACCATTATATAGTTGTAGTTCGTCATATTCGACGTGGTGCTTGCAAAGAGTATATAATCGCCGAAAAATTCGGGCGTATACCAGCTTGAACTTGCGTCCAAATCGAGAATTTTAACCGCCTTGTAATCCTGAACGAAGTCATCCGCGCTTTCGTCCTGCAAGTTAGCGTACCAATAATCTTTAAGCGTGCCCGTGTAGTCAACGCGGTTTATCGTATAGCCGTTGCCGCCCGAAACGGAGTAGTAAAGATAATCGCCCTCAACGCTCAAAATGGTTGCCGAGCCGTCCTTAACAATGGGATAATAAGTGTTTTCGCTGCCGTCGGTTGCGGGAACGTCGGAAAGCGTATTCCCGAGCTTGCCGTCAACGAAATAGTTTATCGAAATACCCGTGCTTTCCGCATAGAGAACCGCGGGTTCGCCGTCCACTTCAACGAACTTATAGCTGCCCGCAGCCGTACCGTCAGAAAGAATCGCGTCGCCGTCGGCAGGATTGTTTGCAATGGGCTTCAAGTCTGCGTCGTCCTCGAAAGAGAACAAATACGCGTTGCTGTTTAAGCTTGTCGTCCTCGTATAATAAAGGTTGCCGCCGGAGTAACTTCTTACCGTGTAGGTATAGCCCAAATCGTTAACCGAGTTAAGATTATCGGGCTCGAAATTGAACGGAGTCTTTGCATTGCCGTTTTGCTGTAATTCGGGTCTGCCTATGCCGTCGAGAACCAAGTCGCCGCAGTTTACGTATCTGTCAACCGTGCCCTCGTCCTCGTTATCGTTCCAACCCTTTACGGTGTCGGCTTTAAGCTTACCCGCAAACTTGTCCTCTGTCGCGCTCGCCTTAACTGTGTAAAGCTGATTATAGCCGTAAGCCGTATTAGAAGTGCCCGTATAGTCGTACACGCTCATAGTGTAGTAAACCTGCGGGTTAGTCTTGTCCTCGCTGTCGAAAGTAACCGTCCCGACGTTGTAAGCAAGAAGAGTATCCACTCCCGTCGAGGTGTTATAGCTGTGAAGGTTGGTTACGCCCGTAGTTTCGTCGTAAAGCGTTTCCGAAGTTGCAACGTAAAGAAGATAAACGACGCCATCTTCTTCAACGAACCTGTACTCGTATGCCGCGGAGGGGAATGAAACGTAAGCTTCTTTGAGCGTTTCCGTGCCGTCAAGCTTACTGCTCTTCATATCGAGGTAGCTGTTCTGTACGACGCCCTCGGAGGTCTTTGCGGTAGAAGGAGTTCCGTAGTAAATTCTGTCGCCGTAGATAAATATGCCCGCGTTATAGTCGGTAGAATAAACTATGCTGGGCACTACCTTTTGAACGGTGGAATAATTTCTCTTATCGAGGTTGTCCTTTGAAACGCGGTATATAGCGCCTTTGACGGGCTTGCCGAAATCGTTTAACGCCGTGCCTACTTCTACGCCGTTGATATAATAAATGTAGTCGCCCTTTTCAACGGCAAAGCCGCCGTTGGAAACTGCTTCCGCATCCGCCTTTATATCGCCGGGTAAAGCGGTAGAGTTATAGTAATTGCTACAACCCGCAGCCGCAACCGCGCCAAGTATGAAAGTTGAGGCGGTCATCGCGCATATAATTTTAGTAAAACGTTTACTCATATTTAAAACTCCAAAGTCGGAATAACCTGCAAAAGATAATTTTAGTCATAGTCAATTATATATCAACAAAAGTTTTTTATCAATAAAAAACACCTTGATTTTAAAAAAAGGAGAAATAAATTTGGAAAAATTCGCGCTTTTGGATTTTTTGAAAGCTTTTGAAAGTCTTACCGCCAAGCAAAGCGGCAATATCGACGGGGATTTAAAGACGGAAAACACTCCGCCCGCCCCTGCACCCGCGCCCCAACAGCCGCCCGCCCCTGCCGATTTTTACGGAACGAACGTTATGGCTCAGGTCATTGCCCGACACGAGGAAATAGCAAACCGCATACGCAATAAACGTTCCGTTTAATCACGACCTACTTGTCCGCAGTTCAAACATAAAGCCGCGCGGTTTTACCGCGCGGCTGATATATCAATATTATAAATACCTCTAAAACTCAGAGATTATATGAGTTTTATTTTATTGTGGATTTTGTGTGCAAACGAATATGACGGGGCAAACCGTTTATCCAAAGGGGCGTAATCTCCGCCTGAATTAAGGGCATTATGTAGTGCACTAATTCGTGCTTTACGTTCGTGCCGTCCTCGTTTATCCATTCGCGGGGGACTTTCTTTTCCACGTTTGCAATGAGGTGTACGTCCGCCTCTTCGGTGATGCACATATACGGGTCTTCGGATACGCGCTTTAAGGTAATAACCTGCCCGCTCTTGCCCTCGAACGCAGCTTTAACGCCCGCGCCGCCGCAGTTGAACGCTTCGGTTACGTCTATTCTTGCCTGAATGTGCGCAGCACAGCGTTGCAGTGAAGAAAGCTCAATCGCCCTCGTCTTTACGCCGTAATTTTCTGCGATTTTGCCCGCAAGGTATCTTGCCGTACCCGCAAGCTGTTTATGCCCGAACGCGTCAACATAGTCAACGTGGTCGGCAAGCTCGCAAACGTATCTGCCGTCGGCAATCTTAACGCCTTCCGATACGGCTATAACCACGGAACGCTCTTCCTTTAAAAGCTTGCCGACGTCCTTGATAAACTTATCGACGTCAAAAGTTACTTCGGGAAGATATATGAGGTCAACGCCCTCGCAATCCTCGCCCTTTGCAAGCGCGGTTGCGGCGGTAAGCCAACCCGCGTTTCTGCCCATAACTTCGATTACGGACACGACGGGATAATCGTAAACCAAACCGTCGCGGATAATTTCCTTAGTGGTTGCGGCTATGTATTTTGCAGCGCTGCCGAAACCGGGAGTGTGGTCGGTTATGGCAAGGTCGTTATCTATTGTTTTGGGTACGCCTATGAACTTAATGGGCGACTTGATTATTTTCGCGTAGTCGGTAAGGCGCATTATGGTATCCATACTGTCGTTGCCGCCTATGTAGAAGAATGCGTAAATTTCAAGCTCTTTTAAGATTGCGAATATTTTATCGTAAGTCGCCTCGTTGCCCTTGATGTCGGGTAATTTGTAGCGGCAACTGCCGAGGAACGACGACGGCGTCCTCTTCAAAAGGTCCATATCCAAATCGTTCTTAATGCGGGTTGAAAGGTCTACGACGTCTCTGTCCAAAAGCCCTTTAATGCCGTGTACCATTCCGTATACGACGTCAGCCCCTCTGTCCTTTGCCGTTTTATATACGCCCAACAGCGACGAGTTAATGACGGAAGTAGGTCCGCCCGATTGTCCAACGATAACGTTTTTCATTTAAATTCCCCTTAAAATTTTCAAATTGCGGCGATACGCCGTAGTTAATTACATTATAATACGGACAAGCGGAAAAATCAATATGCAAAATGAAAAAATTTCAGGCGCTTAAAGACTTAAAAAATACTATTGACAAATATTAACAGGTGCATTATACTTCAAGCATAAAAACTATATTTTCAGGAGGCTTTTGAATGAAAAAATTTATTTGCGGTTTAAGTATGGCTTTACTTACGGTTATCCTTACGTTTGCTCTTGCCGGTTGCAGCAAAGCGGGTAACATTCAGAAAGCGTATGAGGACGCGGGCTATACGGTTTCGTCCCACGCAGCAAGCGAGGACGATTTGAAGGATAACGGTTTCAGCGACGAGGACGCAAAAAACGCATCTTCTTACGCGATTTACGTTGTATATGACAAAGCTACGGGTAAAATTCCCGTTGCAACTTACATAAAGTATCCTTCCGCAGACAAGATTAAGGACAATATGACCACGACTAAGGACGACGGTTCAAAAGACACTTCCGCCTATGACGATGCCGTTGAAGCGGGCTTGATTAACGGCGACTGCGTTTATATCGGTGTGCCCACAGGTGATGTATTCAATATCTTCAAAAACGCCTAATAAGCGTTCCGTTTAACAAGTATCTTAAAAGCGTTAACGCAACTCTGACTGAACGCTAATCAAAAGATGTCCCCCGCCATTCGGCGAGGGACTTTTTAATTTGGTAATTCTTTTACTATTGCAATCAGCTTGGCGGTTATTTCACTCAACTCGTCTTTTATTTGAGACATATCCGTATCTTTGCAATTTTTCCGTGTCCATTTATCGCAAACAAAATCGAACGGAAGTTTTGCCCGCTCCTCTTCGGTATACTTTTTAACGCCGCAATTCCCCTCGCCCAAAGCGACAAAATAATTATATTCGGCACGGTAAAACCGAAAAGAAAAATATTTGCAGTTGTCGCACGCCTGACGCATATTATCCTTACTTTTCATAGATATATTATAATATTCAATAAGTGAATAAGTCAACAATTTTTACTCATTTTGTGTATATTATTTAAATATGTACGGACAAATATTAAAAGAATTAAGAAAAGAAAAAGGCTGGTCGCAAGACGAACTTGCAAAACAACTTAATACAAGTCAAAGAACTATAAGCAGGTACGAACGTGAACTGTTTGATTTAAGTACTGATATGATTATAAAAATTTGCAATCTTTTTGATATAACTTCTGATTATTTGTTGGGATTAAAGGACGAATAATAAGCCCGCAATGCGCTGTATATATGCGGGCACAAAAAAAGACATCGCAATCGCGATGTCTTTTTGATTATCTCTTTGAGAACTGAGGTGCACGGCGTGCTTTCTTCAAGCCGTACTTCTTTCTTTCCTTGACGCGAGGGTCGCGGGTTAAGAAGCCCTCTTTCTTTAATGCGGGACGGCAACCCTCTTCCGCTTGCAACAACGCACGCGCGATGCCTAAACGGATTGCGTTTGCCTGACCGGTGTATCCGCCGCCGTAAACGTTAACGAGAACGTCGTACTTGCCTTCAACGCCCAAAAGCGTAAGAGGTTGTTTTACTACGTACTGCAAAACCGATTGAGGAAAATAGTCCTCAAAAGTTCTGTCGTTAATTTCGATATTACCCGTACCTGCGGGAATGAGACGAACGCGGGCAATTGCCTTCTTTCTTCTACCCGTTCCCCAGAATTGGAGTTTTTTCTTTAAATTAGCCTTTGCCATATCCTATCTCCCTTAAAATAATTTAAGCTCTTCGGGCTTCTGTGCTGCGTGGTTATGTTCGCCGCCCTTGTAAACTCTCAGTTTCTTAATCATATCTCTGCCGAGAGAATTCTTAGGCAACATACCCTTAACAGCTTCGTATACTGCAAGGTCGCTCTTTTCGGCAATCATCTTTTTGTAAGAGATTTCTTTAAGACCGCCGATATAGCCGGTGTGGTATCTGTAAAATTTATCGTCAAGTTTTTTGCCGGTAAGAACCACCTTATCGCTGTTTAAAACGATGACGAAATCGCCCGTATCAACGTTGGGCGTAAAAGTAGGCTTATTCTTGCCGCGAAGAATTGCAGCGACTTTGGACGCAAGTCTGCCGAGGGGTAAGCCCGTCGCATCGACGACGTACCATTTTCTTTCAACTGTCTCCGCCTTAGCCATAAAGGTTTTCATTGTCTGCTCCTTAAATCAATTAGCTTTTAAAGCTGTTACACTGTCTTTTGAGAATGTAAACATATTATATTATTTTATAAAATATCTGTCAATCTGTTTTGTATCGGGTTTTTAAAGTTTTTTGCAAATTTTAAATTATTTTTTTTGGGCTTAAAATTACGCTTTTTCAGTCGGTTTTTTGCGGTTTTTAAGCAAAAAACCGTGATTTTTGACTTAGTCGTGCTTTTCTTCCGAAATGCGGGATTTATGCTCTTCGGCAATTTTCGCTAGCCGTTCGAGATAAAGGTCGGTGCACTCCTCCCAAGATATATACAAATCCCTTAAAGCGTTTTCCCCCGCCGTTTTTAGCGCGGCGCGGTCGCTTACCGCTCTCAATATAACTTTCGCGAAGTCGTCTTTGTCGTCCTTTGCAAGGAAGCCGTTCACACCGTCCGTAACGCCGTAACCCGCGCACGAGCCTTCGGTAAACACGCCTGCGGTGGCGAACGCTGCCGCCTCCACCTTAACAAGTCCGAAGTTGTCGTATAACGACGGGAAGATAAGCAAGTCGCCGCGGGCGTACATCAGAGGAAAAAGCTCCCTGTCGATAAAGCCCGTAAAGGTAACCTCTTCGTCGGTAAAGCCGAGCTTGCGCTTCAACTTTTTCATTTTGTTCATATCAGAGCCTTTGCCTATGGCGAAGAACCTGAATTTGAGTCCGCCGTCTTTGAGAACTTTAAGGCTTTCCAAAATCAAATCGATTTTTTTCAGCTTTTCTATTCTGCCGACGTAGATAAAGATAAGCTCGTCCTCTTTAAAGCCGAAATGCCCGTCCGCCTTTTTCCTAAGCTCCTCTTTGTTTTCGCAGCGCGGAAAGTCCGTCCCGAACGGAAGATAGGATATTTTACCCGTATAGCCGAAAGAACGGCACTGCTCTTCCACCAAAGGCGAGCAAACGAAAACCTCGTCGTATTGATTATAGGTTTTGCCCAAAGACTTGACCATTCTCTCCGCAATGAACTTTGACTTGACGGCTTGTCTGAATATGGGGCGCATATTGGTATGGAAAGTCGCCGTGGCGGGAATGTTCTGCTTTTTTGCGACTTTAAGCATAAACTTAGCCATATTGAATGGCGAATGGACGTGAACTATATCGTAGTTCTTTTCCATTACCTTTTTATAGAACTTTTTATCCTTGGTAGCCCTGCCGTACTGCACCGCAAGCACGGGAAAATACACGCTTTTGCAACGGATAATTTCGTACGGCTGATTATCGACGTAGTTTTTGTATGCGGGTGCAAGCGCCGTAATTTCGGCTTTTTTGTAGCCGTTTTTACAGTAGTTGTGCATACAGTTAATAACGCCGTCTACGTGGGGCAGGTATGAATCCATACCGTCTAAAACTTTAAGCTTCATCTTCGTTTTGTTCCGTTATATCAGTTGTTTTTGTTTCGATATTCTTTTTATATTTTCGCGCACGGTAGATTTTGCGTATCAGCTCGAAAATAACCAAACCCATTCCTATAACTATATAGATATAGTAAATAGCAAAGCGCCACGTGAACAGCGCCCACGAAAGAGAAGTTATGGCAATTGCGACGTACGCACTCGCAAGCACGCCCTCTATTGCGCCAGAGTTACCGGGCGTGGGAATTATCGCGACGGCTTGCGTGCAGTAGACATTGAGCGCGACTACCGTTATATAAAGGGTAAAACCGCCGTCTGCGGGGAGTGCGGAATAAGCGCGCATTACGAAGTACGGCAGAGAGAATGTCAGCGTAACCTCTAAGAGACAGAAGAACACGAGCCCGATAAGGTTCAAGGGCTTTTTAGACATAATCTTGAAACCCGAGCGGAAGTCGGAAACGACTTTTTCCGCCTTGCCCATAGTTGCCTCTTTGTCCTTGACTATTCGCATCTTTGCGCCCAACCCTACCACGAGCGAAGCAAGCCCGCGCGCAAACTTAGGCACGATTGCAAACATAATTATCATTATGGGCAGGAACATATTTACGACCAAGCCTATCCATGCGCCGACGGTGATTATCGTCTGCCACGTGGGGTCTACCCTGTCCAGAACGCCAACGTTACAAGCCATGATTATAAGGCTTATAATCGTATAGCTGAACATCTGCGCAAAGTATTTAATTAATATAACCGCGCTCGATACTCCGCCCGAAAAGCCTTTTTTGTGCAGATAGTAAATCTGCATGGGCTGACCGCCGACGGCAAACGGAGTTACGTTATCGTAGAATTTGCCGAGCAGTCCCACTTTAAGACTTGAACGGAGGTTAAACCTGCCCGTCGTAGTCTTCATAATAATGGAATATTTCATCCATTCGGAAAAGAGAATAACGAGGAGCACGCCAACCGAGATTAAACCGAAAACCCAATTTCCGCCCGCAAGCGCGTCGCCAAGGCTCTTAGCGTCTCCGTCAATATCGCTTGCTATTTTGAATATAAGCCAAATGCCGACGGCTATGACTGCGCACAAAAAGACGTATCCTACCCAACCGAACTTACGCTTTTTAGGGGGTTCTATCGTGCGGTTTTCAAGGTTTTTAAGCGCGGCGTCTATCTCCGCTTCGCCTTCGTCCACAACGCCGTCGCCGTTTAAATCGGCTTTGCGTTCTTCTGTTTCGGAAGCGGCAATATTATTAAGTTCGTTCTCTTCGGTTTCCGCGGCTTCGCCGTCGCGGACTTCGTTTTCTTCCAAAGCCGCCTCCTTTTCAAATTTATTTTACGAGTATTGCTTTAATTCTCTTCACACCCGCCGAAACGTTCTCTTGTTTTGCGATTTTGAACGTGCCCAAAACGCCCGTTCTTTCGGCGTGAGGGCCGCCGCATATTTCCTTGGAAAATTCGCCTATGGAATAGGTCTTTACCCTTTCGCCGTACTTGCTTTCAAACAGCCCCGTAAAGCCCTGAGCTTTTGCCTCGTCCAACGCCATTTCTTTCATAACGACGGGAATATCGAGCGCTATTTGCTCGTTGACGAGTTTTTCGACCTCCGCTACCTCTTCGGGGGTTAATTTCCTTGAAAAGTTGAAGTCAAAACGAAGCCTCTCTTCGGTAATGTTACTGCCCTTCTGCTCTATTTCGGGCGAGCAAACCTTTTTAAGCGCGGCGTGCAACAGGTGGGTTGCCGTGTGCAGGTTTGTCGTTTCTTCCTTGTGGTCGGCAAGCCCGCAGGCAAATTTCTGCTCGCTGCCAGCACGGGATTTTGCCTGATGCTCGGCGTATGCCGCCTCGTAGCCCTTTATATCCACGGTCAAGCCCTTTTCGCGCGCCATTTCGCCCGTAATTTCGACGGGGAAGCCGTAAGTATCGTAGAGGTGGAATGCCGTTAAGCCGTCAATCGTACCGCCGGCCGTTAAAGCTGCGGCTACTTTTTCAAACTCTTTTATGCCCTGTTGAAGGGTCTTCGAGAATTTGGTTTCTTCTTTTTCAAGCTCCTCATATATATGCGCGGAGTTAAATTTAAGTTCGGGGTAAACCTTTTCGTACTTGGCAACGAAGGTTGCGGCAACCTCTTTAAGCGCGCCCTGAGGAAGTCCTATATTTCTTCCGAAACGAACCGCGCGGCGGATAATTCTTCTTAAAATATAGCCTTGGTCGGTGTTGGAGGGTACTATCCCCTTCGTGTCGCCGAGCATGAACGTTGCCGTTCTAACGTGGTCTAAAACCACGCGGAAAGCGCGGGTTACGTCTTCGTTTTCGTTATAGGTATGCGACGAAAGCTCTTCTATCTTTTTAATCGCGCCCTCGAAAATATCGGTTTCGTACACGCTCGACTTGCCGTTTAAGATGCAAAGCGTGCGCTCTAAACCCATACCCGTATCGACGTTGCGCTGCTTTAAAGGCTCGTACGCGCCGTCGGCAGTCTTGTTGTACTGCATGAAAACGTCGTTCCATATTTCGAGGAAAGTGCCTTTCGGAGCGTCGTCGAACTGTAAAGAGTTCAGCTTGTCCGCCGCAGCGTGGTTGCGTATAACGTGCATTTCGGTATCAGGACCGCAAGGGCCTGTAGTTCCCGCAGGACCCCACCAATTGCCCGATTTGGGCAGGAAGTAAATATTTTCGGGAAGTATACCGCACTTTTGCCATATTTTCGCGCTTTCAGCGTCCTTGGGACAGTCTTTATCGCCCGCAAAACAGGTTACTGCAATGTCCTCCACGGGGATACCGAGGTAGTCGGGTGAAGTTAAAAACTCAAAAGACCAAGGTATCATTTCTTCCTTGAAATAGTCGCCAAGCGACCAGTTGCCCATCATCTCGAAAAAGGTACAGTGCGAACTGTCGCCTACTTCGTCTATATCGCCAGTTCTGACGCACTTCTGTACGTCGCAAAGGCGCTTGCCCTCAGGGTGCTTTTCACCCAACAGATAGGGCACGAGCGGGTGCATGCCCGCGGTAGTAAAGAGTACCGTGGGATCGTTTTCGGGAATGAGGGACGCCGAGGGTATTATTTTATGCCCCTTGTCCTCAAAAAATTTCAGATATAAATTTCTTAAAGTTTCACTCGTCAGTTTTTTCATTTTGCTACCTTATTTTTTTAATATCGTATATCCGTCTTTGCCGTCTTTTACCGTATAACCGCACGCGTCAATCTCGCCGCGCAATTTGTCGGCTGCTCCCCAATCCTTTGCAAGCTTGGCTTGCCAACGCTTTTCGGCAAGCGCCTTTACTTCGTCGGGAATTTCTACGGGGTTCTTTGCCGCAACATCGGCAAGATACGCCGCCGCGTCCTTTTTGAAAATACCCAAAAGCGAATACGTCTTTCTTATCTGCCAAACGTCCTCGGCGCAGCTTGCGTCTCCATTTGCAAGCTTTGAAGAAACGCTCTTAAACAGCCCGTACAGCTCTGATAGCGCAAGCGCGGTATTGAAGTCCTCGTCCATATCGGCGTTGAACTTTTCGTCAATCTCGGGATTGCCTTTACCGCCCTTGCCGAACTTTTCTTCAACCGCTTTAATGACGGTGTAGAACTCGGTTAGATGCTTTTCCGCCTCGGGGAAAAGGTCGTCCGTGATATTTATATCGTTGCGGTAATTGTTGGAAAGAAGGGCGAATTTAATTGCTTCATTGGTGTATTTTTTGAGCAAATCTTCCAGAAGAAGACTGTTGCCGAGGGACTTTGACATCTTCTGTCCGTTGACTTTTATAAGCCCGTTGTGCGTCCAGAATTTCGCAAACTGCTTGCCCGTCAGGCTCTCTGTTTGTGCTATTTCGTTCTCGTGGTGAGGGAAAATAAGGTCTCGCCCGCCGCCGTGAATATCGATTTGCTCGCCGAACGCCTTATAGTTCATTACCGAACATTCGATATGCCAACCGGGACGCCCCTTGCCCCAAGGTGAATCCCAACAGATTTCCCCCTCTTTCGCCGCTTTCCAAAGAGCGAAGTCTGCGGGTTCGCGCTTGTTTCCGTCGTTTTCGACGCGCACGCCGTCGAGCATATCTTCAACCGAACGGTTGGAAAGACAGCCGTAGCGCTTGAAACTTGCAACCGAAAAATACACGTCCCCGTTTGGCGCGTCGTAGGCGTGTCCGCTTTCAATAAGGCGGGATATAAAATTTATAATATTTTCGATATTTTCCGTAGCTTTCAGCCAAAGCGTGGGGTCGTCCACGTCGAACTCTGCCATAACGGCGTCAATCTTTTTAATCATTTCGGCGGCGTAAATATCCGCAGGAACGCCCGTTTCCTTAGAGCGGGCGATAATTTTATCGTCAACGTCGGTGTAGTTGCGTGCGTAAGTTACTTTATAGCCGCACTTTTCGAGGTACTTGCGCATTACGTCGTAAATAAGCGCCTGATAGCCGTGCCCGACGTGGGCCTCGCCCGAAACGGTAATCCCGCAAGCGTACATTTTAACTTTGCCCTCTTCAAGCGGATTAAACTCTTCTTTTCTGCGGGTTAAAGTATTATAAATTCTCATTTAATTTCCTTTCCGTTGATTTTTACGACTTTCGCCGGTATACCGACTGCCGTTGCATAAGGCGGCACGTCCGTTAAAACAACCGCCCCCGCACCTATCTTTGCATAGTCTCCGACCGTGATATTGCCGAGCACTTTCGCACCCGTGGCAATAACGCAGTTCTCGCCCACCGTTGGGTGTCGTTTGCCTTTTTCCTTACCCGTACCGCCCAAGGTTGCGCCGTGGTACAATACCGTACCCGTGCCGACCTTTGCGGTTTCGCCTATCACCACACCCGCGCCGTGATCGATGAACACGCCTGCGGCTATATCTGCCGCAGGGTGAATTTCGATTCCCGTCAAAAACCTTGCAAATTGAGAAACTATTCTGGCGGGAAGCTTTAAGTGCAACCTGTACAGTCCGTTTGCAAGCCTGTGAAGACTGAGGGCGTGAACCCCCGAGTAGGTTAAAATTATTTCTAAACCGTTACGTGCGGCGGGGTCGTTTTTCTTTGCTGCCGCCACGTCAAGCCTTAACTTTTTAAAAAACATACTTTTTCAGCGTCTTTACATTTTACGCAACAACGCCGAATTCGTTTACTTAAATTATAGTAGTATTTGCTGTTAAAATCAAGCCATTTATAATGCAAATAAATAACATTTGAAATCTGCTTTTGAAAAAGTCAAGCATTTTGTTGACATTATTTTGTTAATATATTACAATAATATCTGTAAAAAGTAAAAATTTTAAACAATATTCTGTGAAGATATTGTTAAATTCACACTTGAAAGGAGAGAGCTTATGAAGCGGGAAAGAATTGAAGATATTGCCGAAATACTTGACAAGCGCGGTAAAATGACGTTGGAACAGCTTGAAGAAGTTTTCCCCAACGTTTCGCAAATGACTTTGCGTCGCGACCTTTTCCAACTCGAGGAGGACGGGCGCATTATCCGTATACGCGGCGGCGCGATGTCCGTCAAGGAAGTACAGAAAGTTTCGGGCGAGGCGTACACAAAAAAGACGACGCTTAATACCGACGCAAAAATAGTTATTGCGCAGAAAGCTGCGGGGCTTATCGACGAGGGTGCTTGCGTGTTCCTCGACGGCGGCACGACGGCTATGTACCTTGCAAAGGAAATGCCCGATTTGAAGTGTAACGTCTTTACCAACGGCATTGCCGTTGCTATGGAGCTTGCGCAGAAGAAGAATATCGCTATTACCGTCGTGGGCGGACAGCTTATGAAGGATAACCTCTCCACCTCTTCTCCCGCGGCAAAGGCGTATTTTGACGCAACCAACTTTGAAATTGCAATCGTTTCCGCAACGGCGTTCACTCCCGAGCACGGGTTTTCGTGCAATTCGCAGATTGAAAGCGACCTTTTAAAGGACGTTTTCAAAAAAGCAAGGCAAGTTTATATGATGCTCGACAGCTCTAAGATAGGTAAGATTAACCCTTACACCTTTGCGCATATCGAGGACATCGACGTTCTTATCACGGACGACCATTTCCCCAAGGAAATAAAGGAAATGTTCGAAGAACAAAACAAAGTAGTTATGTAAAACTTATCAAGCGCGCAAAGGCTTAACTGTCAAGTTAAGCCTTTTACATTTTTCAATACAGAGAGTTTTAAAATGAAAATAATTGCCGTTGCCGCCGGAATGTTAAAACCGAAAAAGAATGAACAAGAATACAGCTCGCTATATCTTAATTACGGGCTTTTGGGGTTGGCGACCAACCTTAATAGTAAGGGATATGAAGTGGAAATGTTTCAGGGCGACTACAAAACTATTCCGTCTATAATACAAGAAATTACCGAAAAGAAGCTAACTCGTGCCATAGTACTGTTATCTGTTCCGAGTTTTTTAAGCGTTGATTGGGCTATCGCTTTTGCCAAAGAAATTAGAAAATATGCGGTCAAAATATTGGTTGGCGGAAGATGGGTTTTTGATACCAATTTTGAATGGGCGAAGAAAAAATTCGGAGACCTTGCGGACGGTTTTAGTCTAGGTTGCCCCGACGACTGCGTAGAGCTTCTTGCAGACCCCAAAAAATGGAAACTTTTAGAAGAACCAAAAAAATATTCAACAGTATTCTCAAAATTAAACTACTCTTTACTAAATAATTTTAAAACGTACCAACCTAGCATAGAAGTATCCCGCGGTTGTGGAATGGGTTGCAGTTTTTGCCTTGAAAGAGCGTATAAAAATTGCGGTTTGAAAAGTCCGCAAAGTATTTTCGAGGAAATAGAGCATACTGCCGAAATTTACGGCGACAGTAATTTGAACTACTATTTTGAAAGTTCCATCTTCCTCCCTTCAAAAAAATGGGCGAACGAATTTGCAAAGATTTATAAAAAGACGGGCAGCACGTTTCATTGGCGATGTACGACCAGAGTAGATACCGTCAATTCGGAAGCACTTTCCGTTTTGGCAGAAGCGGGCTTAAAGGTTGTCGACTTCGGTCTGGAATCGGCAAGTCCTTCACAACTTATTTCAATGCAAAAAACAAAAAAACCCGATGAGTATCTTAAAAAAGCGGAAAGCGTCATTTTCGAATGCGCTGCAAAAAACGTATGGTGCAAATTAAATATTCTGCTGTATGCGGGGGAAACATTGTCAACTTTTAACGAAACCAAACGTTGGTTGCTTGACCGCAAGGCTTATATAAAAGGCATAAGCACCAACACTTTAACGATCTATCTTAACGGAGATATGGGCAAATATTTAGAAAGCATAGAAAATATTACAAAACGAAAAATAAACCGAAAAGAACTTTATCAACGTGGCTTTACATACCCTGACTTGTCCACAGAAATAGATAAAGATAAATCTTTGGAACTGTGCAATGAATTAAATTCGCTACTTATGACGGCTAAAGATTACAACGATTTAAAAGAAATATGTTATTCGGCAATAAACGTTGAAAATAAAAATGCTTAACATATGTTAAGCATTTTTTAATCACTCCATTTATGCTTTTCGAGTGTTCTGTCCTTTATATCGTCGTAATATTCGAAATACCTTTGGCGAATTTCTTCGGGTGTCATATTATCGTCCAGAAGCCCCAGCATTTCGTCAAGCTCTTCGGGCGTGAAGTCTGAAAGACAGAAATCTCCGTCCAAAGTTTGCGCAAGCTTCATTAAGTCCCAACCCGTAGCTTTCATTGTACCGCCCTCTCTTTTTTACAATTATAACACACCGAAACAAAAACGGCAACCGAAGTTGCCGTTTTTTATGTTATTGTAATTTAAGCAATTTCTATTGCCATTATATAGTTGTGGTTGCTTGCAGTACTGATACATTCAATCACAGCTACACCGCCTTCAACTGTTATTGACCAAGCTCCTTCTGCAACAGGAGTGTTTTGATAGCTTATAATAGTTATATCATTTGCGGTAACGCCGTCTTCAACGTTAAAAGTTAATACAGTTCCTACTGCACATTGAATATCATTGTTACTAGGCACGCGGCTCGCAAACTTGCCGTTGTTAGCACCACCGTTTGTGGTATCGATTATTATCCCGTTCCACTTGCCGATTGCTCCGTTTTGAATAACTTCACCGTCGTAATCCGTTAACGTTATCGTTTCGCCGTGCGCGTAAGTATGGGGCACTTCGACAGTAATGGACTTTAAGTAATTAGCTCCAGCCAAACTTGCAGAACTTCCGCATACGATTTTTACCGTGCAGTTGCTGTCAACGGTGAATTCGCAATCGTCCGTAACAGTGCCCAATTCCTCGTCAGTTACGCCATCGATTAATACCGTGAAGCTGGTATAACCACTGCCATAAGCGTCAACTATGATAGTCGTTCCTGCTTTTACTTCAAAGGAAATTTCTGCACCCTCGTTAAAGCCTATACAGTCGGTTTTGATTTCTCTGTAAGCAGATTGACTTCCCTCTGCAGGAGTTACGGTTAACTTCCCGCCCGTTATTAAATCAGCATAGTTTGCGCCGTCCTTAAACGTGATTGTCGTAGAAGATACTATTGCCGCTTCAAAATGTAATTTAACGTAAACGTTGCCGTCAGCGGTAATTTCGGGATAAGTGTATTCAGTTTCGCACAAGTCGTCCGAATATACGCCGACTATATCATAAGTTTTGTAGGTATCGTCTGCGGCAACAATGCCTTGGATTTGCTCAGGCAAAATAGCTGAACCGTTTTCCACTACCAATGTGCCGAGTTGCGTACCGTTATCGGTATAAACGGTAACGGTATGAGTTTCAGCGTCGGGACGGACAGGCAACCATATCGAAGAATATGATACGCCGCCGTTCTTCGTGCCGAAGATTACCGAAAGGTCGCTGTAATTTTTAGCTTCCGCAGCGGTAAGCATCTTCATACCCGCAACCGCCTCGGTTATTGCGCCGTCGCCCGTGTTGTTGTATTCAACGAACTTAACGGTATCGGCAGTGGGAGCAACGCCACTCATTGAAACGTATCTAGTGTTCTTGCTTGCGCCTGCGTAGCCTTCAGTGGAAACGTGCGCTTCTATTTCCGAATTGATAACGGCAACCGCTGCGTAAGAACCCCAAGGTCTGCCTATTGCGGTATTTCCGTCTGTAACTTCGTCGTCAGCCGTAAAGTGGCAATTATCGAAGATTGCGCCGTAAGTTACAGCGTCTGCCGCGCCCTTATTATTACCCTTGAACGCTGTGATATATCCGCCGTCGGTTGAACCGTTGTAAATCGAATGGATTTCGCAACCGTAGAAATACGTGGTATTGTTAGTACCGAATATGAAGTCGGTAGTACCTGCAATATAAGAGTTAACGAGGTACTGACGGCCCGTGAAGAACTCGACGGTATCCTGATATCCGAGAAGCGCGCAGTTATCTATAGTTACTTGGTCAGCCTGAACAAGAAGTGCAAGCGCACGGTGTTCGCCGTATCCCGCGCCAAGCTTCTCGTCAAAGTGTGCAAGGCTGTTGTAGTAGTTTGATACCGTTACGTTTTTGATCGTGAAGTTAACGGCTTTATCTCTGACGTTCAACGTTGCCGTAGAGTCGGTAGTGTGTTCGAAGCCGCCGTCGTCTTTTAGCCCGTAAAGTGCGTCGTATTCGATCATTGTGTTGTCAACGTCTTCGCCTATTATGGTAAGGTTGGGAACGTTGATTTCGAGTTTTTCCCAATAATAACCCGCTTTAAGGTTTATAGTCTTTTTAGCACTGTCGCTTATTCCGCAATTTTCAAGGAATTCAATCGCCTGATGAACGGTCTTAAACTGATATGCGCCGTCATTGTCCTTAACGCCTATGTTTGCGTCTGTCGTGCTGCCGTTTACTACTAAGTCAACGGAGGTTGCGGTTGCAAGCGCGCTGTCCTTTTCCACTACGTAAATATCGAAAGTGCCCTGTTTCGTAACGCCGTTGGTTGTAACTGAAACGGTAACTGCCTTTTTGCCCGCAGTATTCATATCCACAGCAGAAACCGTGTATTGCGTATCTTTCAATAAGAACGTTTTGCTGGTTTCACCGTTCTTGCCGTTGAGAATAACGGAAAGTCCGTTCAAGCTAAGCGTTTCACCCGTGAAGTAGAACTGACGGAGGCTTTGGTTTGCGTAGACGCCGTTACCAGCAGCGGAGTTAGAACCTTGAACGATTTTATCCGTACCGAGTTTGAGACTGTCAAACGAGTAAACGTTTACGTTGTACGAAGTGCTGAACGTTGAGCCGCTCTTGGTATAGCTTACTTTGATTTCGTACGTGCCCTGCTTTGTGTTATCGAAGTTTTTATAATCGATTTCGAGTCTTTCGTTATCAACGGGAGATATTCTGCCCGTAGTCTGATGCACGGAGTTAACGGCAAGTCCGTCAACATTGAAAGTCTGTCCTACATAGTAGTCCACGTTGCCAGCCGAACCGACCTGAATACTCTGAACGGGGGTATCCTCTACCTTAGCCGTAAACGACATATAGAATATATCCGAAGTAGCGCTTGCGCGTTTGATTTGGTAAACGCCGCCCTTATCAAGTTCAACTTCTATGCGTTGAAGAGCACCGCCCGTTGCACGGTAGTTTACAGAAGTCGTACTTCCGTCGGGTTTAACAAGGCTGAGCGAGTGGGTATTCAACGCCGCACTTGAACCGTACTGTGCATAAATAACCAAAGTACCCGCAGCGGGAGCATTAATCTTTACAAGTGATTCATTTGCGCTTACCTGAATTGATTTCGTGAAGTTTACGTCTTCAATTTTATTGCCGCTCTCGTCGTAAAGCTCGGTTCTCGTTCTTGCTCTGATTGTAGTACCCGCACCTATGGTGAAGATGCCTGCAACCATATCTTCTTCATAAGTTTTAGCTTCGTAATCGTGAGCAGTAAATTCGTACTTTACCAAAAGCTTGCCGTCTGCATCGTATTCAGGAGGTACGTCGTCAGCCTCGGTTTTTGTAGGGCGAATTACCTGTTCCACCGCGCCGCATACCGAACATTCGCCGTCAGCGAAAGTGTGTTCACGCATATCGCTGTACATATCTTCATGCTCGCAGGTTGCGTCGTGCCAATGGTAAACGCCGTTAGAGCTCCACTCGGTTGAATAGGTGTGCTTATGCTCGCCGCTCTCTCCGCCGTCGCCGTTACAAGCCGCGAAACTGAAAGCGGTAAGAGCCATTGCAGAACATACAACAGTTGCCGCAATTTTTTTAATAAGCTTCTGATTTTTCATTTCATTCTCCTTATCCTAACACAAAGCAATCAATTGTTTTTAAGAGGGAAGGACCTTCCCTCTGCCGCGGATATAAAATATCCGCGGCGCAAAAGCGCGCTTTGTTTCATTATATTGCTATTATATATTGTTTTTTCACTCTTGACAAGAGAATTTTTGAAAATTTCTTTCCTTTTTTGCTAATTTTTATAAGTTTTTGCCGCCAAATTTTACCACTGCTACACTTCGTCTTTAACAAGAAACCACAAAAGAAAAATTAAAACCTTGCGTGCGCGTGCGCACGCATAAGTTAATATTAAACTATACTCTATTTATTATTTTTCTTTCTGTGTTCTCTATATATTCTATTACTCTTAACCTTAGCTTTTCTTTGTTACTTTCTTTTAAATATAAAAAAATGAGATATGCACAAGACATATCTCATATTTTTTTGAAATCCGGCAAACTTATCTCCCAGCCTTAAAAGGCAAGTACTTCTGGCGCAAGTGAGCTTAAC
>CAMWIW010000020.1 GCA_947174415.1 uncultured Clostridia bacterium | reverse complement strand
GAAAATGTACAAATCGAACTTCCTGATATGTCAACTCAACAACACATAGTTGACATTACTTGAACTCGCGTTTTAAAATCTCTTTTACTTTTTCTTCAAGGGCTTTGCCTTCGTCAATAAGAGTAAACAGATCCTGTGCAGTTTGTTTTATTTGAGCGTTTAACTCATCTTCAGATAATTTATCGGAATCGTCAACACCAACGTATCTTCCGGGATTTAATGAATAATCTTTTTTAGCGATTTCTTCAAGAGTGGCATTCTTGCAGAAACCCAATTTATCCTCATAACCGCCGTTTTTATATTTGTGATAAGTTTCGGCAATCAAATCAATTTCATTTTGTTGTGTACCATCATAAGTATTATCATCGCTCGCGCCCACAAATACTCTTTGCTTGCGGGTCTTCATTCTACCCATTTTAGTAGCATTAATGAATAGAACGTCTGTATCTGTTTTTGCCTTATTTAAAACCCAACATTGAACGCTTATGCCTGTGTTGGAAAACATTCTATCAGGCAAATCGATAATCGCATCGACTTTGCCTTCTTTGAGCATTTGAGTTCTTACTTTTTTATCGTCTTCAGTATTGCTGGTTGTCGCACCGTTAGGCATTAATATTGCCGCCTTGCCTTTAGGGGCGAGTTTTGCATACATCAGTTCAAGCCAAGCGTAATTTGCATTTTTTGTATCCGGTTTTCCGAACAGCCAACGAGGATCGCCTTCAAGTGAAGGTTTCCAATAATCTTTAACATTATATGGCGGATTGGCAAGTATGAAGTCTGCACGCAAAGACTTATGTAAATCGTTTGTAAAAGAATCGCCGTTACTTTCACCCAAATCCCCCGAAAGCCCACGAATTGCAAGATTCATTTTTGCCATCTTCCAAGTTCCGGGATTACTTTCCTGTCCGTAAATGGAAATATCGTCAACGTGTCCGCGATGTTCTTTTACAAATTTTGAACACTGCACAAACATTCCACCCGAACCGCAACAGGGATCAAATACACGTCCTTTATATGGTTGTAAAACCTCAACCATCAATTCGACTATGCTTTGAGGAGTAAAAAATTCGCCACCTTTTTGGGGAATATATGTTGCAAATGCGCCAATATAGTATTCATAAATCTGACCGAAGAAATCCCCGTCAGCGTCTTTCATTTTTAAATTAGTGGTGAAGAAGTCAACCAATTCTCCAAGAGCTACTTTATCGTGTTCGCTCTTGGAATATGTTTTAGGAAGAATACCCTTTAATTCATTGTTGTGTCGTTCAAGCTCTTCAAAAGCCCCGTCTATTTTCTGCCCTAAACTTGCATCTTTTGAGTAGGAGGCAATGTTTTTCCAAAGTGCCTTTTCCGGGACAATAAAAACGTGGTCGGCAATATAATAATCGTCATCGTTTTCACGCCCATCGCCAAACGTTTTCAATTCATTATATTTTGCAGTATATCTGTCGCTCACATACTTTAAAAACACCAATCCCAATACTACATTTTTGTAGTCAGCAGGATCGCATTTGTCTCTCAATTTAACGGCAGCACCCCAAAGAACTTTTTCGTCGATTTGTGCCATTTTTGCCTCCTTGAACTTCCTAATAGTCAAAACTATCGGAACAAATTTAAATCAGTATAACATATTTTTCTTTTATTTTCAATAATTGTACCTTACTAAATTTGCGTTTTAAATAAAAACAATGAGCAAACGATTTGATTCTACAAAAACTCTACAAAATGTTATCCGAAATGTGCTTTTTATAACGATTGCCAACAATCACTAAAAATCGTTAAAAGACATTAAAAAAGGCTGAAAACCCTGTATTTAAGGGGTCATCAGCCTGATTTTTGGCAAATAAGTATCAATAACGAAAGACAACTATCGGCAAGGATAAATCAAGTATGGGGACTTGAAAACCGTTGATGGGCAACTATCCGGGGGTTCGAATCCCTCTCTCTGCGCCAAGTGAAACCTAAATTGACCACCTAATAAAAGGGTAGTTTGGTTTAGGTTTTTCTTTATTTAAGCGACGGGTTAGTCCGCAAAGACTTTTAACTGACATTGCGGTTGTTTGTTGTCAAGACAAGCAAGTTTTTGAATTAGGAAAACAAATAGGGAAAAGTAAATGAAAGTAATTACGATTTGCGGCAGTATGCGCTTTTCAAAAGACATAATGAAAATTGCAACCGAACTTGAAACAGACAAAGGGTATTGCGTTCTTCAACCCGTTTACAATTTTGATAACAATGTATTAGGCGAAGCCGAATTGCAAAATATTGTAAAGGCGCATTATAAAAAAATCGATATATCCGACGCTGTATTTGTTGTCAATGTGGGCGGATATATCGGTAAATCGGTTACGGAAGAAATAGAGTACGCTAAAAGTCTTAATAAAGAAATTTTATATCTGGAAAAGTTATTTTAAATTGCTTTCGATAAATTCAAAATAATTCTTAGGCTTTACAGCATTTTTGTTATCTTTATACCATTTATATGCACGCTGTAACCCTTTTCTCAACGGTAACAGTTCGGACATAATTTTATTTTGTGCGGTCGTATCAAGGGCATAAGCGTAGTTGTAAAAAGGGAAATAATTGCGTTACTCGATTTCACCCGATATATTTATAAAAGACGGAGTTTTACCCACAGCATAATAGCAATCCGTAACCCATTCTTTAATGGTAACGGGCGCATTGCCGACGTTAAATATTTTTTGAGCAGGTTGTATTAAGAGTAACGCTTCTATAAATCTACATAAATCTTCAACGTGGAAAAACTGCAACGGCATAGAGCCGTCTTTTGGCAGATAGAAAGGCAAATCTCTTTCGGCGCAGTCGAAAACGAACGCTTCACGGTAAATATTATTGTACTCGCCGTACAGATAAGGCGGTCTTAAAATAAAAGCGGTGGGAACTCTTTTTATAAGGGCGTTTTCTGCGTTTATTTTATTCGTGCCGTAATCGCCCCAAAACTTGTTTTTACCGCAAGTATCGCTTTCTTTAAAAGGCAATGCAAGCGTTTCGGGATAGACGGCACTTGAACTAATCATAACGTAATTGTCAAAACTTTCAAGGCTGTCAAGCAAGGTGTTTATATCTTCGGCGGTGTATGTGGTTACGTCTATAATCGTATCGAAATGCAACCCCTTTAACTGTCCGCATATTTCTTTGCGGTTACATTGAATTAACTTTACGTTCGGCAACTGCGGTTTTGTGTTGCGGTTGAGAACGTAAACGTCGTTCCCTTTGTTGGCAAAAAATTCGGCAATGTATTTGCTTACAAAAACAGTGCCACCTGTAACTAAAATTTTCAACGTTCGCTCTCCTTGCTTTTCGTTCTATGCAATTATAGCAAAAATAAATTAAGGTAGCAAGAGTTAAAATAACGCAAGTCGAACTTACGGTTCAATTTAATTTGGCGCGCCAAATAAGCCGCGGGGCACGTTTCGTGCCCCGCGGCTTGTTTGGTTATTCCCCGACAAGTAAGTTGCGGGGCGCTATTTTTTTGATTTTGAGGGATAGGAGGCACGCGATGCCGAACGATAGGAGTATAAGCCCTATTCCCGCAACCGCACTGAATAAGACGGGAATGTTGAACGTACACTTTAAAATGCCCATAGAACTGAAAAACAGCGACATTAGCGGGTTGATAACAAAACAGCTTAAAACAATGCCGATAACGGTTGAAAGAATAACAGCGGGCATAAACGAAAGCGCCGTTTGCATAATCAGTTGCTTTGTGGTAAAACCGAACGATTTGAGTATCCCGTAATCGCGTTTTTTATTGTTCAGCATAGTACGCACCAACAAATACAGCACGAACACGATGATTATCGCCGAAAGCACGAGTATGGCAATTACAATCATAGTTATAAGCGAAACGTAAACGCTGCTCGCGGCTTCGAGCGTTGCCGAAACGTTTACAACTCCGCTTATGTTGCCCGTAAAATTGACTTTCATTTCTTCGTTGAAAGCGTCTATATCCGTGCCGTCTGCAAGATTGATATAATAAGTAACGTTCGCAATCTCGCCAAGCCGCTCGTAACCTTGCCTTGTTAAAAGGCAATCGCTGCCAAGGTAGTTTGTCATTTGCGTAAAACCGCAAATAAGGTATTTTTCGGTTTTGCCGTTCGCCGTAATTTCTATTTCGTTGCCGACGGTTAAGCCTTGCTCCTTTGCGTATTTCGCCCCGATAGCTATTTCATTGTCGTATTTGGGGAATCTGCCCTTGAATACCACGTCCTGATTGTTCACCTTTGAAAAATCGTCGCTTAACGTCGCCATAAGCTCCGTTCCGCCGACGTGCGATACGTTCAAAGAATTATACAGATAGACTTTTTCCACTCGGCTGTCGTTATTAAGAGTTTCAAGAAAATCGTTTTCGGCTTCTGCCTGTACGTTAATTGCGCTGTCTGCGGTTTCTCCTACGATAAGGTGTACAAACGGCTCTATATCTAAAATCATATTTTCCGTCATTAGCCCCGAAAACACCATCACAAGCGATAAAACGAGCATCGTAATACAAACGGTGATATTGTGTTTTACGCCCGAAAGTGTGGTTTTCAGCGCAAGGGCAATGTTTAACGGAGCTTTTGTCTTTTCAAGGGGAATACGGTTGCGCTTGAAGTTGTGCGTCTGCACCCCCGAACGAAGTGCGACGATAGGCTCTATTTTCTTTATTCTCCGCGCCGAAAGCCATACGGCAAGCGCGACCGTGCCGCCAAGAATTATAAGCGAGATTATAACGGGAAGGGGCAGGAAAGTTATTGCATAAGGTATGCCCGTCTGCGCTATCATCATCGAATTGACAAAGGGGAAAAGGGCGTATGACAGAGCCGCACCGACAAGTGCGGTAATTAAGGTCAAACCCAAAAACTGCAACAAAAGCGAACAGACAAGCTGCCTTGAAGTGTACCCGACGGCTTTCAGCGCGCCGAGGTTTTTCATATTGACTTGAATATAATTGACTATATTCGACGCCAAAACCACAAGCGCAATCAACAGTACCAAAAACGCCATTACGCTTATAATAACCGAACAAATTTCCTGAGAAATGTATCTTGACCGCGCAACAATGTCGTAGCAGTTGCTCGTCATACGGGTGTTCGGGAAATGTTCAGAAACGCTTGCCTTTAATTCCGATTCATAGGTAAGATTGGCAGATTTATCGTTTAAACGCACCGAACACAACGTTCCTTGCGGCGCGTAATTCGAATCTTCGAGCTCGGCGTATTTGTCCGCCGTAAGAATAATTTGCGTTAAAGAGCAGTTGTGCGAGCCCATCATTACGCTGTTGAAAAATCCGCATATCGTGTATGTTACGGGGTTACTGCCGATAGATATTTCAATCGTTTTGCCTACTTGAAAGCCGTCCGTCTTATAAAGCATAGGCATATATACGCCGCTTGTAAAATCGCCGTCTTCAACTATTTCGGCTCTGCCAACGGTGCGCGTTACAGCCGTTTGCTTTTCCAAAAATACAAATTCGCAGTTCATCATTCCGCCGTTATAGGAGAACGTGCCGAACATATGCATACATTCGTCCAAACGGTATTCGTCAACCTCGGCTTCGTTTTCAAGGGTTTGCGACAGAAATTCACGGACTGCACCGTCAGAATCGTCAACCGCAAGCGTAACGTGTTCGGCGTTGAGTTTATCGTGGTATCTCACGAAGTTGGCTTTATAGTCCATAGACAGCATAAGCCAAAGATTCAAAAGCATTGCCGCAAGTAAGATCAGTACGACGATAGCGACGGTTTGCCCCTTGCCTTTCCGCATATTGGAGCGGGCTATAAGAAACAGCTTTCTCATTTTACCACCCCATATCTTTCAAAAAGGCGGAAAGCTTTTCGTGCCTTGCCGTATCTCCGTGCGAATACTTGCCGAGGTTGCACTCGCCCAAAATAACGCCGTCTTTTAAGTAAAGAATACGGTTGCCGCGGCGCGCCGAACGCATATCGTGCGTTACCATAACTACGCTTTGACCTTGTTCGTTAAATTTAGTGAGAGTATCCAAAACGTCAAGTCCCGTTTTTGAATTAAGCGCGCCCGTAGGCTCGTCTGCAAATAAAATTTCGGGGCTGTTTATGAGCGCGCGGACTATACCGACGCGTTGCGCTTCGCCGCCCGATATCTGCGTGGGAAATTTCTTTTGCGTATCTTCGGGAATATCGACCGCCGCAAAAAGTTCCTTTGCCCTTGCCACAAGCGCCTTTTTATCTTTATTTACGAGCAGCCCCGCGGAAAGCACGTTGTCTAAAACGCTCATTCCGTCGATAAGATAGATTTGTTGAAACACAAAGCCGCAATGGTCGCGCCTGAACACGGCAAGCCCGTCCTGCGACAAATCGGAAATTATTTTATCCGCGAACGTAATTTTACCGAGAGTGGGGGTATCCATTCCCGAAAGGGCGTACAAAAGGGTGGACTTGCCCGCGCCGCTCGCGCCCATAATTACGGTAAAATCGCCTTGATAAAGCTCTAAGTCGATGTTTTTGAGAACGTGCTGTTGCTGACCTCCGTTTGAGAAAGTCTTGCTTAGATTTTCGGTTTTAAGTAGTATTTGCCGTTGCATATAAAACCTCCTTTTTACACGTCCATTTTAATTTTAATTTTCTTAACAGTCTTTAACGCTTTCTTAAATAATTCTTAATTTTTCCCGCTCAAATGCAGGGACACGGTTACTTTTAAACCTTGTGCGCCGTTTTCGATACTGAGTTCGCCTTGCATCTCTTTCATAAAGTAGTCCGAAATATACAGCCCCAAACCTGCGCCCTCGGTATTCGCCGAATTGCTTCCGCGCTTGAATTTTTCTTTTAATATCGGTAGTTCTTCTGCCTTAACGCCTCCGCCGAAATCCTCGATAATGACGTCCATTTGGTTGTCGGATTTTTCGGCAGTTACGATAATTTCCGTTTTCGCATACTTGTACGAGTTGGCGAAGATATTATCAAACACCTGCTGTAACCGTAAACTGTCGGCGTATAGCAAACATTCGGGAATGTCGGGAATATCGGCGCGGTGCAGATAGTCGGCATTTTCAAGCATTGTTTTGACTTGCCGGCTTTCGATATTAGAGGGAGTAACCGTAAGTTGCTGTAATTCTTCGAGCGTAGCCGTAAACAGGTTTGTTACGAGCGTATTTATCTGATCGGCTTTGCTTATGATTTGAGTGTAGTTTGCTTTATCTTTCCCATTACCCGTTACGGCAAGCCCGACTTCGGAAACTGCTTTGATACTTGCAACGGGCGTCTTAATATCATGGGAAAGCTTTGCAACGAGCTCTTTTTTGCTTGCGTTCGCCTGCGCTTCGGCAATGCGCGCCTTTTTGAGCTCCGAACGCATAATGTCAAAGCTCTCGGTAAATGCACCGAACAGGTTTCGTCTGTCCATATCGAGCGGAATATCGAGATTGCCGCCCGCAACGCGTTCGGCAAAGCCTTTGAGCTTATTGAAAGGTCGGATAAGCGTAAAGTGCATATAAACGGCGTACCCGATACAGATTGCGCATTGAATACCAATTGCAACCGCAAGCACGGTTATTGCCGTTTGCTTTTGCGATTGCAGGGTTTGCGCTCCGTCGTTATAAACGATTACCTTACCGACTACGGCATCGTCGATTGTAATATCGAGCACCGTATCTCTGCGCGCGATTGCTTGATTTGCGCTTTCGGAAAGTCCTGATTTCGTTTTGTAGAGAAGATTGCCGTCGTTATCCAATACAACGTAGTCGAGAGAAGTGGAGTTTTTATGTTTTTCCATAGAATTAAAATCCTGCGTTACCGATTGCACGACTTCGTTCACCGCAACGGTATCTTGCGAAAAGTCGGGCGTTTGCACGGCGAAGAGGATAAGCGCGATAATTTCGGCAATAAAAACGAGAAGAAGTCCTATTAAAAAGATTTGCTTTTTCATACGCCCTCTCCCGTAAACTTATAGCCGTCGCCCCAGACCGTAACGATGTATTTCGGCTCGTTGGGGTTGTTTTCAATGGCTTCGCGCAATCTGCGTATATGCACGTTCAGAGTCCCGTCGCCCGTGAACTTATCTTCCCAAACTTTCTCGAATAGCTCTTTTTTGGATATAACCTTGCATTTGTTTTCTATCAGATAGGCAAGCAGCTTAAATTCAAGCGTAGTGAGTTTTACCGCGCTGCCGTTGACTTTAACTTGCTTTGCTTCGAAATCAACGGATAAATGACCGTCCGAATATCCGGCGGCTTGTCCGTACCGCTTTAATACGGCTTTGACCTTTGCAAGCAGTACTCCGAGAGAATAGGGCTTTTGAATGTAGTCGTCGCCGCCGATATTTAATGCTACAATCTTGTCGTCGTCGCTTGTCCGTGCGGAAATGAAGAGTATGGGGATGTTCGTCGTTTCCCGAAGCTCCTTGCATAATTCAAAGCCGTTGCCGTCGCCCAAGTTTATATCGAGCAGTATGAGTTCGGCTGTATTGTCCTTGAAAAACTTACGGCAACCGTCTCCGCAGTAGACGGCAACCGTATTCACGCCGAACAGGTTGAAATATTCCGCCGTGCTGTCCGCAAGCACTTTTTCGTCGTCAATGATAAGACAGTTATATTTCATACAGCACCTCCTAAATTATTATACCATTTTTTTCAGAAGGAAATCTTTAAGAATTTCTTAAATTTAAAAATAACGGAAACTGTATTGACAGCGGCAAGTTTAAGGTTATAATTAAACGTGAATAATTTAAAATAAGACTGCCTTTAAAAGGCGGTCTTAAGGAGTAGTTTATGAACAAGTACAAGGGCACACAAACCGAAAAAAACCTCGAAGCGGCATTTGCAGGGGAATCACAGGCGAGAAACAAATATACTTATTTTGCTTCGGTTGCAAAGAAAGAAGGTTACGAGCAAATTGCTTCTATTTTTTTGCAGACGGCAGATAACGAAAAGGAACACGCAAAAATGTGGTTAAAGGAGTTGCAGGGTATAGGCGACACTGCGCATAATCTTGCGGCTGCCGCAGACGGCGAAAGCTACGAGTGGACAGATATGTACGAGGAGTTTGCAAAGACCGCCGAAGCCGAAGGCTTTAAAGCGCTTGCGGATAAATTCCGTATGGTCGGTGCAATCGAAAAACGCCACGAAGATAGATACCGCGCGTTGTTGAAGAACGTTGAAACGGCTGCCGTGTTTGAAAAGAGCGAAGTCAAAGTTTGGGAATGCCGTAACTGCGGTCATATTGTAGTAGGCACGAAAGCTCCCGAAGTTTGTCCCGTTTGCAATCACCCGCAAAGCTACTTTGAAATCCACGCAGAAAATTATTAAAAAATGAAAATTAAAAAGTTATTGACGGCATCGGTGTGTGCCGTTGCTTCCGCGGTTATTTTAAGCACCGCGCCTTGTTGCGCGCTTTCCGACAGTCGGAAACCCGAAACCGACGGCGGGACAGGCACGGTACAAAATATCTCTTATACAGAAAGCACGGATAGAATAAACAATCCCGACCAAGGGTTTTACGTTCCCGTTTACGTAAAGGCTACGGATGCGGGGCTATCCTATAACAAAAACGTCGTTACGGCTTCAACTCAGCTTTATCATCTGCGCATCGATATAAGCGAGTTTTCTGCGGCGGTGAACGGGACGGGGGATAAACCGTTGACCGAAGAGGTGCTTAACGGGCTTGACGGGCTTCTTTCATACCTTTATGAAAACGAAAAGAACGCCGCAGTGCGGTTTGCCTACGACCCCGGTTATAACGGCAGCAAGGACAAAGAGCCCGAACAACAGATTATTTTAAGGCATATCGGGCAAGTGTGCCCCGTTTTGAACAGTTATCAAACGACGGTAACGGCTATAGAGGCGGGGTTAATAGGTCCGTGGGGTGAAATGCATTCGAGCGCAATTGCGAATGCGGAGCATATAACGCCCGTTATCGAAGCCTTTTTAACCCAAACCGAAAGCTTGCCCGTGCTCGTAAGAACGCCTAAAATGATTTACGATTATCTCGGAATTACCGTAAACGATATTGACGGCTACCAAATCGGACAGACTTCCGACGCGTACCGTTTAGGTATTTATAACGACGGTTATTTGGGCTCTGGCAACGATTTGGGGACTTATACCGACCGTGAACGGGAGATTGAATTTTTAAGCAGGCAAACCGCCCACTTGCCGTACGGCGGCGAGGTGGTAACGCCGAGCAGCACTCTTCACGATATCGAAAACTGTCTGCCCGAAATGTTTGAGATAAATTTAAGCTATTTAAACGTTCAGTGGAACGATACGGTTATCGAAAAATGGAGAAACACGACGTACTCAGCGAACTGCGGAGACGATGAAATTTATTACGGGTTGTCGGCATTTACATATATCGAGAACCGAATGGGTTACAGATTTCTCGTAACTAATTCAACTTTCGAATACGCCGACGCACAGAATAAACTTACCGTCAACTTGACTTTGAATAACCTCGGGTTCGGTAACCTGAACAAATCGAAACGGGCAGAGCTTCTGTTTGCCGACGGAAACGGTGAAGTTAAGTTTATAAAACAGGTAGAAAATTTTACGGGCGCTGAAAGCCTCAGCTGCTCCGCCGAATTAGACCTTGAAAGCGGCAAGTACGGAGTTTATCTTCGCCTGTACGGTGAAAAGTCGGAGGAAGAAAGGCGGTATTGTCTGCAATTTGCAAATGAGGATATTTGGAACGCACAGTTTAAAGCAAACAAAATCGGCGAGATAAATCTTCAAAGTTGACGGTTGCCCAACCGTGCATTTGTGGAAATAACGTAATAATTAAAGCGCCCCGCAAACTGCGGGGCGCTCGTTTTATTTTGGATTAAACTTTCAATAACTTTTTGACGGCTTTCTGCATTTTGTCAAGTGCCGCTTCTGCGTCGGACTTGTTGTTGGCCTTGACCGAAAAATAAATTTTCAGCTTCGGCTCTGTGCCCGAAGGACGAACGCATATAAAGCTGCCGTTTTCGAGCTCGTAATAAACGCAGTTGGTGAGGGGCGAGCCGATTTCGCCCGTAGCACCCGTTTCGATATCGGTTTTAACGTTCTTGGAGTAATCCCTTACAGTCTTTACCTTGTAAATATCGAACTCGGTTGCGGGCTTTTCTTTAAGCCCGTCTACCACGGCGTTCATTTCCTTCATTGCGTTTAAGCCCTTGAAGGGTATCGATATGTTGCAATCGAGAACGTAGCCGTACTCGCTGTAAATTTCCTGTAAGCGCTGATAAACCGTCTTGCCAACGTACTCGTAATAGCAAACCATTTCGGCGCACAGCATCGACGCCACTACGGCGTCCTTATCGCGCGCGTGCGTGCCGCGCAAATATCCGCAGCTCTCTTCGAAGCCGAAGACGTAGGTATGGGAGTGGTCTTTTTCCCATTCCTTGATTTTTTCGCCTATGAATTTAAATCCGACGGGTACTTCGAACAAAGTTACGCCGTACTTCTGACAAATAGGCCTTGCCATTCCCGTCGTTACGAACGACTTAACGACAGCCGCGTTCTTGGGCAGGTTGCCGTCCTCTTTAAGTCTTGTGAGAATATAATCCAAAAGGAGTATGCCAACCTGATTGCCCGAAAGAGCTTCAAACTCGCCTTCCTTGTTTTTTACGGCAACGCCGAGGCGGTCGCTGTCGGGGTCAGTTCCGAATACGACGGTTGCGTCAATCTTTTGCGCAAGCTTTATGCCGAGGGAAAGGGTTTCTTTAAATTCGGGGTTGGGCACTTCAACCGTGGAAAAGTCGGTGTCTTTTTTAATCTGCTCTTCAACGACAGTTGCATTGATGCCTATCTTTTTAAGGATAGTCGTAACGGGTATATAGCCCGAACCGTGAACGGGTGTGTATACGAGTTTAAGATTTCTTCCGCAAGCTTTTATAGCCTTTTTGGAAATGGTGAGTTTTTTAAGCTCTTTATAATACTTTTTGTCAACCTTGGAGGGGACAGCCTTGATATGCTTTTTCGCCTGCTCCGCAGTGGGTGCGGGCGTACCGAGATAGTCGGTAATTTTCTTTATGTATTCAACTACCACGGCGGTGTCGTCGGGGGACATCTGTGCGCCGTCCTCGCCGTAAACTTTATAGCCGTTGTACTGTTTGGGATTGTGCGAGGCGGTAACCATAATTCCCGCAAACGCGTTCAGCTCGCGTACGGCAAAAGAGAGCATAGGCACGGGGTGAACGTCGTCGAACTTGTAAGAGTTAATGCCGTTTGCCGCAAGGACTTCCGCGGCCGCGGCAGCGAACTCGTCGCTTTTAAGACGGGTATCGTAGGAGATTGCAACGCCCCTTTTCATTGCGTCCTCGCCCTTGGTTTTTATGAACTCCGCAAGACCTTGGGTTGCTCGCTTTACAGTGTATACGTTCATCATATTCGTGCCGTAGCCGATTATGCCGCGCATACCTGCAGTGCCGAATTCAAGCTCCGCGCCGAAACGGTATTCTATATCCTCGTTGTTATCTTTTATGTTTTCGAGTTCGGCTTTGGCGTCTGGCGAAAGGCGCGCGTCGTTAAGCCAACCTTCGTATATTTCTTTAAAATCCATATTTTCCTCCTTAATTATAGTATTACGGCGGGACAAGCCGTAGTACTAAGCATAATTTGCTAATATTGATTATATAGAAAAATTTCTGCGTTGTAAAGGGTGATTTTCAAAAAAGTTATAAAAAATCTATAAATTCATTAAAAAACGGGCTAAAAATTAACACAGCCGCTTGCGGATTTCTATCCGCAAGCGGCTGGGCTGCCGTTATATTAAAATTATTAATCTCCGTCCCCGCGGAAAAATTCTTCGCGCGATAAGGGGCGTTCCTTTTCGGGAGAGATAATAGTATTTTTATCAACCGAATACTTAATTTCTTCACGGTCGTAGTAGTTGACCAATTCGAAGCAGATTATTATAGCGTAGCTTGAAGGTATCGTTATGAGTAATCCGACGCCGAAAGTGAGCATAAGCGCCGCCACGTTCAGGGCAAATACGATAAGAACGATTACCGCAAAATTAGACATGACGTTGAGCGTGTTCTTGTTCTTGCGCGAAAACGCGTACTTAATCGCCGCGCCCTGCGTCATTTTACCGCGGATAAGCGCGGGCAGCCAATCGGAAGTAAAAGTCATTTTCAAAGTAATCGCAAACACGACGGCAAGTACGAAGAGGAACAGACAGATAAAGAAATACAGAACGCTGTTCAAAAGCATAAAGAAGAGGAAGAACATAGCAACGACTACGAGAACGTCGAATAAAACGGAAAGGGGAACGTAGATAGCGTTGTATATCGAGGCTCTCTTCAAATTTCTTATCAGCGTGCCTAAAAACGGCTGTTTTGCCCGCAACGCCATTTTGTCGTTGATAACCGAAGCGGTCGCGTAGTTGCCAAGTCCCATAAACCACTTTGCAACAACTGTTATCAGAAGTAGCAACAGTCCGCTTAAAACCAATTGCGTAAGCTTGGTGTTTAAAAGCTCTATGAGGTCGGAATAAGCCGACTGCACCTTTTCGGAAAGAGAGGCAAGCTCTGAAACCTGCCCGTTCAAAAGATTTGATACGAATCCTCTGACACCCTCTATTAAGGCGTTGAACTGCGAAGAGCCTATCAATGTTTTAATAAACGGGTACACGCCCGCGATACAGATAGCGCCCGAAACCAAAAGAACTATCAGCCTGAATAAAAGCTGCTTGTATATTACCGAAAAGTTATCCACGAATACGTGAAACGCGTGTTTAAATTTCAAAACAAAACCTCTTTATTTTTCATGAAAATTGAAGTAAAAATCTGATTGCCCGCCATATATGCCTTAAATAACGACGATTTTGCTGACGAACTTATCACCGTTTATTGCTAAATAACAATAACTGTTTTGAGAATATCTCGATAAATTTCCGGGGTTTATAAGCGTTACGCCGTCAATTTCGTCCTCGCGGGCGCGGTGGGTGTGTCCGTACAGTACGATTTTGCAATTTTCCTCATTGCCCCGCATATATAGCCTGTTTAACGTGGTTTTTGCCGAGTACAAATGCCCGTGCGTGGCAAATATCTTTACGCCCTCGATTTCTAAAACCACTTCGTCTTCTCCGAGCTTAACAGGGTCGCAATTGCCGTTTACAAGAATTGTTTTGTCTCCGAATTTACTTTTTATCCGCGCTCCGTCGCCCGAAGTGTCGCCCAAATGAATAATATAATCACACTCTTCGAAAATACCGTAAAGTGCCGTTATTTTAGGCATATTCCCGTGCGAATCGGAAATTATAACCGCCGTTTTCATAGTTTGGAGCGCAAATCCGCAAGCGCGCGGTAGCGGTGAGACACGGCGTTTTTCTCTTCGTCGGACGCAAGCCCGAACGACTTTTTCAAATCGTCGGAATAAAAAAGACTGTCGTAGCCGAAACCGTTCGTACCGATTTCTTCATATAAAATTTTGCCGTACGTTCTGCCCTGACCGAAGTAGGTTTTTCCGTTAGGCATACAAAGGCATACTGCGCTTTCGAAATACGCGCGCCTGTCGTAAACGTGTTCCATACGCTTTAATAAGAGCTTTCTGTTTTCTTTAGGACCTTCGCCCGAAAACCGAGCGGAATATATCCCCGGTGCGCCGTTCAATCCCTCGACGCAAAGCCCCGAATCGTCCGAAAGCGCGGGCAACGAAAATGCCTGAGCAATCGTTTCCGCCTTGATTTTGGCGTTTTCTTTAAAGGACTTGCCTGTTTCCTCAATCTCGTCGGTAAAGCCCAACTCGTGCATTGAAACTATTTCAACGCCCGTAAAAATCGACTTTATTTCGGCAATTTTGCCTTCGTTGCTGCTCGCAACCACAATTTTGGTAAGTTCCATATACAAATTATATAATATATGAATATAAAAGTCAATCCCAACTTAACCTGTGTAAGTTTCCGCAAGTATTAAATCCTTTGAAATCAAGCTGTCTGAGCCCTTCGTATACGGCTATGGCAACCGAATTTGAAAGGTTCAAGCTCCGCGTGTCGTTCAGCATAGGTATGCGCACGCAGGTTTCGGGGTGCGCCTTTAACAGCTCTTCGGGCAGTCCGCGCGTTTCCTTGCCGAAAACCAAAAAATCACCCTCTTTATATTTGACGGAGGAATAGTTTTTGCGCGCCTTCGTCGTAAAAAAGTAAAAGGCAGACGAGGGGAATTTTTGTAAAACCTCTTCAAAGCTGTCGTAATAGAAAATTTCGGCGTCTTTCCAATAATCGAGCCCCGCGCGCTTTAAGTATTTATCTGTGATTTCGAACCCCAACGGACGGACAAGGTGGAGCTTGCAACCCGTAGCGGCGCAGGTTCTTACTATGTTGCCCGTGTTCTGCGGAATTTCGGGCTCGACTAAAATAATATTAAACATAACCGTATCGTAACATAATTTGTAAATATATGCAAACCGTTAACGCCTTTCCAACAATAAAATTTCATTTGACAACGCTTGACGAAATAAGTTACAATATTATTCGGTGGAAGTTGCAAAAACGACAAAATCCGCCAAATAAACAAGAGAGTATTTTATGACGCTTTCTCTTTTGGCGTTGGGTACGCCGGAGATACTGACAATTCTAAACTGTATGCTGCTTTTGTTCGGCGGTGTTGCGGCGTTCATCATCGGTATGAATATGATGGGCGGCAATCTCGAAACCGCGGCGGGCAAATCCATGCGCAGGTTAATGGCAAAGGCCACGAAGAACCGCTTTTTGGGTGTGGGCACGGGCGCGGCCGTTACGGCGATTGTAACGAGCTCCTCTGCGACCACCGTCATGATAGTCGGTTTCGTTAACGTCGGGCTGATGACGCTTACGCAGGCGGCTTCGGTCATTATGGGCGCGAATATAGGTACGACCGTCACGGCTTTCATAACCGCAATTTCCACGGCGGGCGCAGAGTTCGAAATAACCGCGCTGTTCGCTTTCGTCGCTTTCGTCGGCGTTCTGATGTCAATGCTCGGCAAAAAGGACAAAGTAAAGCGTATCGGCGCAATTTTTCAGGGCTTGGGGCTCATATTTATTGGTATGAACGTTATGTCCTCCTCGATGGGCGGACTGATGACCGAATACATTATAAAAGACGGCGTCGCCGTGCAAAACCCCATTGCCGAAACCGTAAAAAGTATGTTTATGGCAATCGGGTTTGGCAAAGACGTTTTGACGTGGGAAATAATTGTTTTATTCCTTCTGGGAGCGGCGTTGACGGGCTTGGTGCAGTCGTCCGCGGCAATAACGGCAATCGCCATTTCGCTTGCAAGCTCGGGGCTGATTTCTCTGCCTATGGCAATGTTCATTATTTTGGGCACTAACGTAGGAACTTGCGTTACGGCACTTTTCTCGTCGTTGGGCGCAAGCGTGAACGCAAGAAGAACGGCTATAGTTCACCTTCTGTTCAACGTAATAGGCAGTATAATTTTCATAATTCCGCTCGCTTTTACAAGCAGTTACATAGCCGATTTCCTGAATACGTTTATGCCCGGCATATCGTGGCAGATAGCGATTTTCCATATGGTATTCAACCTACTTACAACCGCGGTTTTACTTCCGTTTATAAACTTGCTCGTAAAGCTTGCGTGCCTTATAATTCCCGATAAAAAGTCCGGAAAGGATACGGAAGAGTACGGCGTATTGGATAAGCGTCTGTTAAAAACCCCCGCGATTGCTGTGGGCCAAGTCAGAAAAGAACTTACGCATATGGGCAAGCTTGCCTTTGAAAACTACAAGCGTTCCCTCGATATGCTGTTGAGCGGCAAAACGGAAAACCTCGAAGAGTTTGCGGCTACCGAAAAGAACATAAACGACTATAACAGCTTTATTTCTTCTTTCCTCGTCAAGCTTTCGTTAGAGGATTTAGCCGAAACGGACGAAAAGAAGGTCAGCTCGTTCTATCACGTTGCATCTGATACCGAAAGGATAGGCGACTATGCCGAAAATATAGTAGAATACGCAACCAAAATGGTGGAGGACAAGGCACAGTTTTCCGAAGCTGCCAAATCCGAAATACTCGAGATGGACGCTCACATAACCGAACTTTACAGATGCGTTGAAAAAGTATTCGGCGAGCTGGACGCGTCGTATCTTCCCGACGTTGAGCGCGAAGAATCTGCTACCGACGACTGCTGCGTAAAGATGCAAGAAGCGCATTTAAAACGCTCTACGGAGCAAGGCTGCGACCCTGAGGCGGGTGCGATATATTTGCAGCTTGCGATAAATATGGAAAGAATTGCAGACCATATGCATAATATAGCAAACTCCACGAAATCCTATCATAATTAAACGCAAAAAACCAAATCCCGCGGCAGGTGCTTGCCGCGGGATTTTTTCGTTATTTCAAGCATATATGGGGGTTAAACGACTTTTTCTTCGTCGTTGTCTTCGGTTTTTTCGGTTATATTTGCGCTATCGTCCGCTACTGCGGCTTCGGATAGGGCAATGGGTACAATGGGAATTTCCGTTTTTTGCGATTGCCCCCCGAATATGCGCCGACGAACGGCAAGAAAGGCGTAATATCCGCCCGTAAATATCCAGAACAGTCCTACGTAAACTGCGTACAGCGCAATGAGGTACGAAAGATAGAAAGTACAGTTGCCTATTGTGAATGGCACGTAGTTGAACGGTAGGGGTAAGGGATTGACCTGCGTAAACGCATAGTTGGGAGGAGACATGTCCGCCGTGCCGTAATCCCCGATAACTATCGTGTAGCCGTCGTAGCTGTAAGTCGTCAGGAACGTGCTTACAAGTCCGCTCGTTACGGTTGCAAAGATAATAACGAAACAGTAGTAAACGATAGGTATAATACAATCCTTAATTCTGAACTTATAATGCCCCAATGCGGACGGCAGAACGCACAGCCCGAATAACAAACAATGGGTTAAGCAGAAGTACAAAATTGAGTAACTGCAAAATATGCCGTAGTTGGACATTTCGTCCTTGCCGAAGTAGATAAACACCGTAAGCGCGCCCGCGGCGTGTACGAAGAAAGAAATCGCGTACAGCACACGCTTTTTCAAAATCACCGAAAGACTTGAAACGTAAACGCCCATATTGCAGATAAAAAGCGGTATGGCGGCAAACACCGTGTTGTAAACGTTGTAGCCGTCGCCAAGGAGCATTGAATCCTTGCTGTGGTACTGAATAAGTAGTACGATTGCACCCGCAATCAGAAATTCATTCTGTTTCTTTTTATCGAACCGTTTTAAAATATAGTAGCAACCGACGGTAAACCCGACGAGAATTGCAAGAGCCAAAAAGTGCCAAAGAGTGAAGTTCTTAAACCACAAGAAACTATTTTTCCATTCTTCTATATTGCTTGAATTAATATCAAAGAAGTTTTCAAAGATATTCAGCGGCATAACCGCGACAATTGCAAGGGGTAGATATACGAAGCTTTTTGCGCTAACCTTATAGCCGTCCTGAACGAACAACAACGCGCAGCAGATAAGCTCTGACGCCGCCGCAAAAAAGAACAGCGTCATATTCGCGGCTTTGGGCATGAACTCGTTTATGCTTGCAAACACCTTTTGAGCGGGTGTGGCGCTTTCCGTCATAAGCGTTACGTCAAAGAACGAGCCGAACGTGCAACACCCGACTATAATAAATACGGGCAAAAAGTACTTTGCTATATCGGCGCAGCATTTCTTTTTGTACCAAACCGCTAACGGTAGCAGTAACAGTCCGCACTTTTTAAACCAATGGCTTATGACGAAGAAAAAGTCAAACTCTCCTATTCTGTTGAATATGTAATAATCGGAAACGGTGAACGTCAGCACAAGCGATATTGCTAAGTACAGCCCCGTGCACACTTGCAACGCTATACCGTTTATTCTTTTGAAGTTCATAGCTATATTATAAGGTAATCGGTGTTGCGTGTCAATGGAAAGTTTTGCCGCGTTTTGGTAAAAATACTTGTAAAAAACTTCAAGCGGTGGTATACTGTTATTAATAAAAAATAAACGGAGAAATATTATGGCAAAGATAACTAAGGATACTTTAATTTCGGACTGCCTTAAAATAAACCCCAACAGCGCGGAAATTTTACAGGCAGTAGGTATGCACTGCCTCGGCTGTGCAATGGCTCACGGCGAAACTATTGAACAGGCAGTCTACGTTCACGGCAACGATTTGGACAAGGTCCTCGAAAAGCTCAACGAGGGCGTATCCGACTAAAAATGAGCGGTAGAAAACCCCCTTCCAAACCCGTGTTAATTGCGGCGATACTGCCGCTCTTTATCGCGGTCGCAGGAATGATAGCGTTTTCATATTTCGTATTACCCCCAGGCGCAATTATATGTATAGTTGCGCTTGTTGTTTATTACGTCGTTTTTGGTATTGTATTCGCGGTAGTTACCTTAAAGCAAGATAAAAAGGAAGCCGAAGAAATGGGCGACCTCACCCTCGGCAAGTATATAAAGTTGACGGGCGACTACGCCAACGCACAAACCAAAGAGGAAGAAAAAGAAGCGGCAAGAAAGCTCGATTTAATGTTGCAACGTGAAGTCGACAGAACGGCGGGCAAAAAGTTAAAAGCGGGCACGGTCGTTTTTATAGCGCTTACCGTCGCTATCGTCGCAGGCGCGTTCACGGCTTTTGCTTTGGGTGAAAGAATTATAGGTTTTGCGTGTATAGGCGGGTTCGTCGGCTTGGTGCTTATTGTCGCTGTTATCATCGCGTGTTCGTCGCACGTTCGCACAAAGCCGCCCAAGTCCGCGGATAAGACGGGCAAAGGTAAGGTCGTTGCCTGTGCAATGTGTATAGGTATATCGGTATTGTCCGGTTTTACGAAAATCGGCGGTCGCATCGCGCCCAAGTACAAGTCAAAAAGCAATTATAAAGTCGTAATTAATATGGACGGCAGATGTCTGTATGCGTACACTCACTCCCTGTACTGTTACGGTAATAACGTAAACGTAGCCTATTCGGACAAGTCCGATAAATGTTACATAATTTGATATTTAGGCAGAAATTCAGCCCCGCCCGCGCTCAATCCGCGGGCGGGGCTTTAAGTTTAGTAAAGGCTGGCAGTGCTGGTAAAATCTTTGCATTGCGCCGTATGCATACCTTCTGTTATAATAAACACGTAACTGACAGGAGGTACTTTTATGAAAATTTTTTTAAGAGCAGCTTCTGCTGCGCTTGCGCTTATAGCTACGGTAACCGTTGCGGGTTGTGCTGCCGCGGACGGTACGGATATAGAAGAAGATGTCGGCGTTGTTGCGCCTTTGCCCGATTTGGGCGACCCTGATTTCCCCGAAACGGATATTCCCGAAACGGAAGCGCCGCCCGCCGCCGAGCCTGAAATACCCGAAGTTCCCGAACCGACGGTAAACACTGTTTCATACATACTGTTGAATACGAGCGGCGTAAATATCCGCTCGGGCGCAGGAACGGGTTATGCGGTTCGCGGCGCGGCTGAAAAATCCACGATGTACGCAATGAACGGAGTTTCGGGCAATTGGTATCAGACGGCTTATAAAAACAGTTCCGCATACATATATTCGGATTATTGCGAAGTCGTCGAGATGCAACCGAGCGATGACGAAAGGATAGAGAGAGTAATTGCGGAAGGAACGAAACTTTTGGGTGTGCCTTACGTGTACGGTGCACCGCGCTATCACAACGGTAACGGCGTGCTTGCAAGCAATTTCGATATAAACAAGTTCGACTGCTCGTCCCTTATGCAATACATATTCTCGAAAGGTGCGGGAATCAACTTGCAGATGACAAGCCGTTCGCAGGCTTTGTACGGTACGGAAGTATCGAAAGCAAATTTGCAGAGGGGAGATTTGATGTTTTTCACCAACTCTACGCGGTACAACTATTCGGGTATCGAGCGCATAGGACACGTCGCGCTGTATCTCGGCGGCAACTGGATACTGCACACTGCTTCCGACTACGCGAAAATCGAACAGATTTCAGCAACCCGTTGGAGCTACTTCATTACTGCAAAAAGAATGTTTTAGTTTAAATAATGTCAGCCGCCCGCGCTTTTAGCGCGGGCGGCTTTTAATTTCGTCCGATAAGTTCGTCAACGGTAATACCGTAAAATTCCGCAAGTTTAACGCAAGCGTCTATGCTGGGCAACACATCGCCCTGCTCCCAACGGCAGATATTAGCTTGACTTATGCCTGTTTCCTTCGCTAATTGGTGTTGCGACAAATTAGCCGCTTCGCGCTGATATTTTAATGCTTCTCCGTAGTTCATAAGTATAGTTTATACAAATATGTATCAAATTGCTTGACTGATACATATTTTAATCGTATAATACAGATATGTATCACATTGTGGAGGTAAATTATGGATAATTCAATGATTTTAGAGCTGGCTTTTAGTGGTAAGAGTTACGACAATAGAATTAAATTTGCGGATAATAAAGAGTTACAAGAGAGCTACGACAAATTTTACGAAATATGCGATAATCTTTGCAAAGATTTTTCAAAAGAAGAAAAGCATAATATTATTTGGGATATTGACCTTGCAATGGGCGCTATAGTAGACGTTTACATTAACGAATATTTTAAAGCGGGCTTCAAGCTGGGGCTTACTATCGCGGCGCAAAACTTTTTGGAGTAATAAGTGCAAAAAAAAGGACGGTGAATTATTCGCCGTCCTTTTTTTCTTTGTTTTCAGCTTTTCCCGTAATGAAGTCGCCTGCGGGAGGGGGAGGGTTCTTTTTTAATTCCTCGCTTTCCTGCATGCGCTTACACAGGAACATTAGCGCGGCAAATCCGCAAGCTCCCGCAAGAGGCAAAAACCCCCACCACAAAAAGTAAACGAAAATAAATATAGTAACCGCCACGCAGGCTACCGAAAGTATGCAAAATAAAATGCGTAAATTCTTAAACATAGTTATATGATATATTTTTTGGAGTAAAATAGCAAGCGATTTAACACTCGTCTTTTGATAGTACGTTTCCTTAAAATATATACGCGCGCGTGCGCGCGAGAAAAATATATTTGCATATGAATAAATAAACAAATGAATAAAATTCACGCAAAATGTAAAAAATTAACTTGCCTGAAATTTTTTTGAAAAATTAAAAAAGAATTTGACTTTGAAATTGCCTTATGTTATTTTATTTAGGCTGTCGCAAAGAGAGGCGTGGGTTTAATTCGCGCAATTCTTCAAAAAAAGACAAAATTTGCTAAAAAATCCTCAAAAAATTTTTTAAAAAAGTTTTGAAATTTGCTTGACACTGTAATAATTAATGTGATATTATAGACAAGCTCACCGAAAGGGCAGCCCGACTTTTTGTCGGTTTACGCAGTTTAAAAATTGAATAGAAGGAAACGAATATAAAAAAGTTTCTGTCAATTAACTTTGAAGTACAAATAGTACCAAAAAGCAAAGTCAGCATAGATAATGACTATAAATAGTCGAGATAGAGCCACGAACTTATAGTTCGGTTTTATACAATTAAACTTAAGAGTTTGATTCTGGCTCAGGATGAACGCTGGCGGCGTGCTTAACACATGCAAGTCGAATGTAGTTTACTACATGGCGGACGGGTGAGTAACGCGTGAGCAACCTGCCCATATCTGGGGGATAACAGTTGGAAACGACTGATAATACCGCATAACATCGTTTGAAGGCATCTTCTTACGATCAAAGATTTATCGGATATGGATGGGCTCGCGTCTGATTAGCTTGTTGGTGAGGTAACGGCTCACCAAGGCGACGATCAGTAGCCGACCTGAGAGGGTGATCGGCCACATTGGAACTGAGACACGGTCCAAACTCCTACGGGAGGCAGCAGTGGGGAATATTGGGCAATGGAGGAAACTCTGACCCAGCAACGCCGCGTGAATGATGAAGGTCTTCGGATTGTAAAGTTCTTTTCTAAGGGAAGAAGAAAGTGACGGTACCTTAGGAATAAGCCTCGGCTAACTACGTGCCAGCAGCCGCGGTAATACGTAGGAGGCAAGCGTTATCCGGAATGACTGGGCGTAAAGGGTGCGTAGGTGGTTTGGCAAGTTGGTAGCGTAACTCCGGGGCTCAACCTCGGCACTACTACCAAAACTGTTGGACTTGAGTGCAGGAGGGGCAAATGGAATTCCTAGTGTAGCGGTGGAATGCGTAGATATTAGGAGGAACACCAGTGGCGAAGGCGATTTGCTGGACTGTAACTGACACTGAGGCACGAAAGCGTGGGGAGCAAACAGGATTAGATACCCTGGTAGTCCACGCTGTAAACGATGAATACTAGGTGTAGGGGGTATCGACTCCCTCTGTGCCGCCGCTAACGCATTAAGTATTCCGCCTGGGGACTACGGCCGCAAGGTTGAAACTCAAAGAAATTGACGGGGACCCGCACAAGCAGCGGAGCATGTGGTTTAATTCGAAGCAACGCGAAGAACCTTACCAAGACTTGACATCGTATGACCGCCATAGAGATATGGAATTCCCTTCGGGGACATATAGACAGGTGGTGCATGGTTGTCGTCAGCTCGTGTCGTGAGATGTTAGGTTAAGTCCTGCAACGAGCGCAACCCTCATATGTAGTTGCCATCATTTAGTTGGGCACTCTGCATAGACTGCCGTGGTTAACACGGAGGAAGGTGGGGATGACGTCAAATCATCACGGCCCTTACGGCCTGGGCTACACACGTGCTACAATGGCTATTACAAAGAGTTGCAATATGGTAACATGGAGCGAATCTCAAAAAGATAGTCTCAGTTCGGACTGTGGGCTGCAACCCGCCCACACGAAGTCGGAGTTGCTAGTAATCCCGAATCAGCATGTCGGGGTGAATGCGTTCCCGGGTCTTGTACACACCGCCCGTCACGCCATGGGAGTTGGGAGTACCCAAAGTCGGTGAGCTAACCGCAAGGAGGCAGCCGCCTAAGGTAAGACCGATGACTGGGGTGAAGTCGTAACAAGGTAGCCGTATCGGAAGGTGCGGCTGGATCACCTCCTTTTAGGGAGAAACGATAACAGTAGCTGATAAATCTGTTATCCATTCTCAGTCGATACAGAAACTTTTCGTTTCCTTCTACTCGTTTTTAATAAATAATGCTCTCATTCCTGTGGGAGCTTTTGTTTTGTTTATTACTTTGTTCGGGCTTTCAAGTTCCCGCATACGGTAATACAAAACATAAACGTGGGGGTTTAGCTCAGCTGGTAGAGCACCTGCCCTGCAAGCAGGGGGTCAGCGGTTCGATCCCGCTAACCTCCACCACAACCGCTTTTATAGCGGACCAACGGGTTCATAGCTCAGCTGGTTAGAGCACACGCCTGATAAGCGTGAGGTCGATGGTTCGAGTCCATTTGAACCCACCATTGGGTGTGAACCCGAAACTCAACTTTTGTTGAGAGCTTGAAGATTGACAACTGCATAGAAGAGAAAGAAAATAAAAAGTACAAAAAGGCAATA
>CAMWIW010000019.1 GCA_947174415.1 uncultured Clostridia bacterium | reverse complement strand
ACACAAGGACGTAACTGAGCGGCTTAAAACCGTGGATAAAGAACTTTTCGAAAAGGTACGGCATGTTTTAGACAAGAACCTTTCCGAACGGCACATTCGCGGAGGAATGGCAACCAAGCAAAAATATTTAAGCGAACAGAACTGAGAAACCTGCCGCCCGCGCTTTGTGCGCGGGCGGCAAGAATAATTTACATACATTTTTTAAAAAATTCATTCAATTTTAACAAAATTTGTATATTCATAAATTTGAAAATTTGTATAATTGTATGATATAATTTCTTTGAATACATATTTTACGGAAAAAAACACATTGAAACTTTTAGGCATAGACGTCGGTTCGACTACCGTAAAAGCGGCGGTTATCGATGAGAACGACAACTTAATATACTCGTCCTACGTCCGACACTTTGCCAAGGTCAAGGAAACCGTTCTGTCCGAGCTTAAAGTTATAAAAGATAAGTTCGGTGGGGATTACGCCGTGTCTATTACGGGCAGTGCGGGGCTTGGACTTTCACAGCGCAGCGGTTTGAACTTCGTGCAAGAAGTGCAGGCTGCATTTATTGCTATTCGCAAACTTCATTCCGATACCGACGTTGCCGTGGAGCTTGGCGGCGAGGATGCGAAAATTATCTTCGTTACGGGCGGCACAGAACAGCGCATGAACGGAAGCTGTGCGGGCGGCACTGGTGCGTTCATAGACCAAATGGCAACCCTGTTGAACGTTTCGGTTGAAAAGATGGACGAACTCGCTCTTTCCGCGGGCAAGACCTACCCCATAGCTTCGCGTTGCGGAGTGTTTGCAAAATCCGACGTTCAGCCTCTTTTAAATCAAGGCGCAAGCAAGGCGGACATTGCCGCCTCTATTTTTCAAGCCGTTGTAGACCAAACCGTTTCGGGCTTGGCGCAGGGTCGGAAGATTAAAGGTAAAGTCCTCTTCTTGGGCGGACCGTTATACTTCTTGCAGGCGTTGAGAAATGCTTTTATAAATACATTGAAGCTTACGCCGGAGAACGCGGTTTTTCCCGACAACGCTCCTTGCTTTATGGCGATAGGCGCAGCATTGTCTTCGGTCGGCGAGCATCCCGAAAGTATTGACGGTATAATCAAAAAAATAGAAAAAATCACCGAAAACAATTCGGTTACTACCGGCAAGCCCCTATTTGAAAGCAAAGAAGAATACGCAGAGTTCGTAAAACGCCACAGGGCAACCGACTTAAAGTTTGCGGATATTTCTTCCTATACGGGCGATTGCTATCTTGGAATAGACAGCGGTTCAACCACGACTAAGCTCATGCTTATTACGCCCGATTGCCGCATTTTATGGTCGCATTATCAGTCCAACAACGGTCAACCTCTCGATATAGTGGTTAAAAAACTGAAAGAACTGTATTCGCTTGGCGGCAACCGTCTGAAAATACGCGGAAGCGCAGTTACGGGCTACGGCGAGGACTTGATTAAAAACTCTATCAAAGCCGATTTCGGCATAGTCGAAACGGTTGCTCACTTTAAGGCAGCGCTCCACTTTAACCCCAAAGTCGATTTCATAATCGACATAGGCGGACAGGACATTAAATGCTTTAAAATCAAAAACGGCTGCATAGACAACATAATGCTCAACGAGGCTTGCTCGTCGGGCTGCGGCTCTTTCATACAGACTTTTGCCCGCGCTATGGGAATGGAAATTAACAAATTTTCCGAAAAAGGCCTGTATGCAAAGCACCCCGTAGAGCTTGGCTCGCGCTGTACCGTGTTTATGAACAGCGCGGTTAAGCAAGCCCAAAAGGAAGGGGCAAGCGTGGAGGACATCTCCGCGGGTCTCTCTTCGTCGATAGTCAAAAACGCAATTTATAAAGTTATAAGAGCAACGAGCGCGGACGAACTCGGCGACAATATCGTCGTGCAGGGCGGCACTTTCTTAAACGACGCGGTGCTGCGTTCTTTCGAAACGGAAACGGGCAAACAGGTCGTACGCCCCGGTATAGCCGGTCTTATGGGAGCGTTCGGTGCGGCGCTTTACGCAATGGAAAACGCACCCGACGAGAGTACTACGGCAAACGCACAGGAGCTTGACGAGTTTTCCTATTCATTGCAATCGACAAACTGCCGCGGCTGTACGGCAAACTGCAACCTTAACGTAATCCGTTTCAGCGACGGTAGAAAGTTTATTTCGGGCAACAAGTGCGAACGCGGTGCGGGAAGAAAACCCGCGCTTGCCGATATGGATATTTACGCATATAAACAAGTTAGACTTATCGACTGCGTGCACGGCGTAAACGGTCAAGGCGGTATCCGCGGAAGAGTGGGGCTACCCATGCAACTCGGAATGTACGAACAGCTTCCCGTTTGGGCGGGGTTCTTCGAAACGCTCGGCTTCGAGGTCGTTCTTTCCGATAAATCCACCCGCCAGCTTTACTTCAAGGGACAGCACACCGTTGCAAGCGATACGGCTTGCTATCCCGCAAAGCTCATTCACGGGCATATCGAAAGCCTCCTCGATGAGGGCGTAGACTTCATTTTCATGCCTTGCGAAAGTTACAATCTCGACGAGCACTGTTCAACCAACCACTATAACTGCCCCGTAGTGGCGTACTATCCCGAGCTTTTAAAGGCGAACAACGAGAGATTGACAAACGAAAACTTCGTTATGCCGTATCTCGATTTGAATATGAAAAAGCCCACAGTTAAGAAGCTCATGGACGCGCTTAAAAAGTACAACTTTACCAAGCGCGATATTGAAAACGCGCTTGACGAGGGCTTTGCAAGGCTTGATAAATACCGTGAGGACGTGCGTTCCAAAGCGGACGAAATTTTGTGGAAGGCGGAGATGCAGGGCAAGCAGGTTATCGTGCTTGCGGGCAGACCGTATCATCTTGACGGTGAAATTAACCACAGCATAAATAAGCTTTTGACTTCATTGGGGCTTGCTGTTCTTTCGGAGGACAGCATCTTCGAAAAGGGCGACGTGGTTAAAGTTAACGTCTTAAACCAGTGGACTTATCACGCAAGGCTTTACCGCGCGGCTGACTTCGTATCCAAGCGCAAAAATCTGAATTTGGTTCAACTCGTTTCGTTCGGATGCGGTCTTGATGCGATAACCACAGACGAAGTGCGTTCAATTTTAGAGAAGAACGGCAAACTTTATACTCAAATAAAAATTGACGAAATCAACAATCTCGGCGTCGTTAAGATAAGATTGAGAAGTATGCTTGCGGCGATTGATGAGGCGGCGAAAAAATAATGGAAGAGAAGTCTTTTACGGACTATACAACTGAATATCCCAAGTGGGACAAGTTTATGAAACGCACCCATAAAATTCTCGTCCCCGATATGTTGCCGTGGCATTTCCTTATTATAGAAAAGGTTTTAAGACTTGAAGGCTACGACTTGGAGATTTTAAAGAACGAAAGCCGTTCTGTAATAGACGAGGGGTTGAAGCACGTTCATAACGATACCTGTTATCCGTGCCTTTGCGTAGTCGGACAGTTTATCGACGCTCTTAAAAGCGGAAAGTACGACTTGGAGCACACCGCGATAATGATGACCCAAACGGGCGGCGGTTGCAGGGCGTCTAACTATATGCCGCTTATCCGCAAGGCGATAAAAAACGAGTTTCCTACCGTACCGGTGGTTTCAATTAATTTTTCGGGGTTAGAAAAAGACAGCACTTTTAAAATAGGCATACCGCTGTTTTTAAAGCTTGCATTTTCTATTCTTTACGGCGATACGGTTATGTGGTGCTATAACCAAACCAAGCCCTACGAGATTGAGAGCTGCGCCGCCGACAGAGCGCGGGACGAGGCCGTTAACTTTATCGTAAGCAAGTTCGAAAAGGGCGGCTATTGGCGCTATAAAAAAATAAACAAGAAAATTATAGATATTTTCGCGGCCGTGGAAAAGAGCGGCAAGAAGAAAATTAAAGTGGGCGTGGTCGGGGAAATTTACGTCAAGTATTCTTCTCTCGGCAATAACGATTTGGAACGGTTTTTACTCTACGAAAATTGCGAGCCCGTTATTCCCGCGCTGTTGGACTTTATATTATATTGCATTATAAACGTCGTTAACGACTACACGCTTTACGGGCACGGTCGCGTCAAGGCGGCGACGTACAATACGGTTTATAAGTTGGTACACCGTATGCAGCGTAACGTTATCAAACAGTTTAAAGAGGACGGCAATTTCGAGCCCGTGCACGATTTCGAGCATCTGCGCGCCTGCGCCGATAAGGTCATAAACCAAGGCGTTAAGATGGGCGAGGGGTGGCTTATTCCCGCCGAGATGGCGGCACTTGCCGAAACGGGAGTAAAGAATATCGTCTGCGCGCAACCGTTCGGGTGCTTGCCCAACCACATTGCGGGCAAGGGAGTTATCCGCACCCTTAAATCGTTGTATCAGGACGAAAATATCGTAGCAGTGGACTACGACCCTTCGGCAACAAAGGTTAATCAGGAAAACCGTATAAAACTCATGCTTGCAACAGCAAGGGAAAACGAAGGACTTTAAAAAAATACCAAAACCGCTGACAAGGGATATTGTCGGCGGTTTTTTCTATTTAAAAAATATTAAATGCGGTTAATTTTTTTGTTGACAAAATAAAATAACATTGTTATAATAACAGTGTTATCAAATATGGACGGTGTCAGAATGCGCAGGAAAAACGAGCTTGCCGTGGATAGAATATTAGAGTGTGCGAAAGAAGAATTTATGGAAAAAGGCTTCGAGGGTGCGTCTATGCGTTCCATTGCCGAACGGGCAGGTTATACGACGGGTATGGTTTACGGTAGATTTGCCGACAAAAGTCAGCTTTTTAGTGAACTCGTGGAAGAGGGGGCGGATAAGCTCTTTAATTTCTATTCCGCAACCCACGAGGAGTTTGCGGCTTTTTCCGCCGACAGGCAGAGAAAAGAAATGAACTCTTACGTCGAAAACAAAATGGATACAATGATAGATATTATCTACGATTATTTCGACGCATTCAAGCTGATTGTTTGCAAAAGCGCGGGGAGCGGTTACGAATATTATATCGATAAAATGATAGATATCGAAACGAAAAGCACGAACCGCTTTATCCGCGCATTGAACGAAGCGGGTTACCGCACGAACGAAATCCGCGCCGACCTCGGTCATATGCTTGCAAGCGCGCTTTTCAACGGCGTGTTCGAGGTCGTTTCACACGATTTTCCCAAAGAGGACGCGAGAGTTTACGTAAAACAGGTGCAGGATTTCTTCACCGCAGGTTGGTACAAAATTCTCGGTTTTTCTTCCGCAGACGAAAACTGAAACAATGCGGTATAATTCTATACCGCAAAATAAATATTTAAAATATTAACCTAAGTTAATATTTAAGGAGGTAAAATTTGAAAAAGAAAAAAAGCAATCTGTCCGAACTTATGCAGTTTGCGGGCAAACACAAGTATCTTACGTACTCGTCGTGGGTGCTGTCTGTAATAAGCGCGGCGCTTGCGTTAGTGCCGTTCGTCTACGTTTTCTTTATCATAAAGGAAGTGATAGAAGTAGCCCCCGATTTCGCTAAGGCTACGCACGTGGTTTTTAACGGTTGGATGGCGGTTGCGTTTGCAATTATGTCTATAATCGTTTATTTCGGCGCGCTCATGTGCTCGCATCTGTCAGCATTCAGAATTGCCGGCAATATGCGCAAAAAGACGATGAAGCATATCTCCGAACTTCCGCTCGGCTTTATAGGCGAAGCGGGCAGCGGAAAGGTACGCCGTATCGTAAACGAAAGCAGCAGAGCTACCGAAACTTTTCTGGCGCATCAGTTACCCGATATGGCGGGTGCGATAGCCACTCCCGTCGGAATGATTATTATGTTATTTCTGTTCGATTGGCGTTTCGGACTTGTAAGCCTCGTTCCCGTAATTTTAGGCTTTTTGTGTATGTTCAAAATGGCAGGACCTAAAATGGCGGAAGATATGAAGAAATACAACAGCGCACTTGAAGAAATGAACAATCAGGCAGTTGAGTACGTGCGCGGCGTTCCAGTCGTAAAAACTTTCGGACAGACGGTTCACTCGTTCAAGAAATTTCAAGGCTCGATTGATAACTATTATAAATTCTGCGTATCGTACTGCAAAAAATGCCGCGGACCGATGCTGTGGTTTACTACGCTTATCAACAGCGCGTTTGCCTTTTTAATTGCGCTTGCGCTTATTCTTGCGGGCGGAGAGGCGATTACGCAGGGTGTGCTTTTAAACTTCATATTCTACGTTATCTTTACACCTATAATCACCACTTCGCTTACCAAAGTTATGTATATGAGCGAAAACGGAATGATAGTTGCGGACGCACTCGAACGCATACATTCCATACTCGACTTAAAGCCGCTTCCCGAAGCGAATAGCGGCGAACTTCCCGAAGATAACTCAGTGGAGTTCGAAAACGTATCTTTCCGCTATTCTAATGCGCAGACGGACGCATTGAAAGAGGTTTCATTCAAGGTAGGCGCTGGCAAAACGGTTGCGTTCGTCGGACCGAGCGGCGGGGGTAAAACTACCGTTGCGGGGCTTATTTCGAGGTTTTGGGACGTAAGAGACGGCGCAGTCAAAATAGGCGGAGTTAACGTAAAAGATATCAGGCACGAGGATTTGATGAATATCGTATCGTACGTTTTTCAGGACAGCAGACTTTTAAAGACTTCGATTTTCGAAAACGTGCGCCTCGGCTGTCCGAACGCAAGTGAAGTTGAAGTTATCAACGCGCTGCATAAAGCGCAGTGCGACGATATAATCGCCAAATTGCCTGACGGAATAAAAACCGTAATCGGCACTAAGGGCGTCTATTTATCGGGCGGCGAACAGCAGAGAATTGCAATTGCGCGGGTAATTTTGAAAGATGCACCGATAATCGTTTTAGACGAAGCAACGGCGTTTGCCGACCCCGAAAACGAAGCACTCGTACAAAAAGCGTTTGCCGAGCTTTTAAGGGATAAGACGGTAATAATGATTGCTCACAGACTTACGACTGTTAAAAACGCTGATAAAATTTTCGTTCTTAAAGACGGAAAAATCGAGGATGCGGGTACGCACGACGCACTCGTTCACAGCGGCTCGCTCTATGCAAAAATGTGGAAGGACTATCAGACTTCTATTTCTTGGAAGGTTTCGGCAAAAAATGCCGAAGTCAAAATGAAAGGAGGTGCAAAATGATAAAGGCTATAATGAAAAAGTTTGCGCTCTCACGCGAAGGCGCAAAGGGGTTTGTTTGGGCAGTCGTCGCATGCGTGGTGCAAGACCTTGCGTTTATGTTGCCCGTAAGCTTGCTGTATTTTCTCGTGAAAGATTTTCTGGAAGGAGCTGTACCCGTTAATCATTATTATTTATACGGCTTCGGCGCGCTTGGCGCGTTGCTCCTGATATTTTTTACGGCTTGGTGGAAATATAACGCAACTTATTTTACAACCTATAAAGAATCGGGCGTCCGTCGTATACGCCTTGCCGAAAAATTAAGAAAGTTACCCTTGTCTTTCTTCGGCAAGAAAGATTTGGCGGACCTCACAAACACCGTAATGGGCGACTGCGCGACAACCGAACAGATGATGTCGCACTACGTTCCGCAATTCTGGGGTTCTGTCATTTCTACTTGCATAATAGCAATAAGTATGTTCGTGTTCGATTGGCGTCTTGCTTTGGCGGCTTTATGGGTTTTGCCCGTAACTCTTCTTATCGTAGCGCTGTCGAAAAAGGTTCAGGTGTACTTTACGGGTAAACAGACCGAAGCGCAGGTTGCAGTAGAGGACGGCATACAGGAATGCCTTGAAACGGTACGCGACTTAAAAAGCAATAACGCAGAAAAGAAATATCTGCAAGGTTTAAACAAAAAAATAGACTATTTAGAGGGCAGACACATTAAGAGCGAGCTTGGCTCGGCTATGTTCGTAGTGCCGTCGTCAATGATATTAAAGCTCGGTATTGCAACCGTTGCGCTTGTGGGCGGTATCCTTCTTATGAACGGAACGCTTTCACTTATTACGTTTTTTATGTTTTTGCTTGTTGTTTCGCGCGTTTACGAGCCTATTACGGGAACTCTGCAAAACCTTGCGGCAATGAATTCTTTGCAGGTAAATATCAACCGTATAAACGAAATGGAGAGTACCGAAGAGCTTGGCGGTGGTTCGGAGTTTAATCCCAAAGGTTACGATATAGAGTTCAAAAGCGTTGGCTTTGCTTATAACACGGGCGAAACGGTTCTCGACGGGGTTTCGTTCACGGCAAAGCAAGGCGAAGTTACCGCGCTTATCGGAGAAAGCGGAGGCGGCAAGTCTACGGCGGCAAAGCTTGCTACAAGGTTCTGGGACGTAAACGAGGGTATTGTAACCGTTGGTGGAGTGGACGTAAAGACGGTAGACCCAGAAGTTTTGCTAAAAGCTTATTCAATAGTTTTTCAGGACGTAACGCTTTTCAACAATACGGTTATGGAAAATATCAGAATAGGTAAAAAGGGCGCAACCGACGACGAGGTGCTGCGCGTTGCAAAGGAAGCGCAATGCGACTCGTTCGTAAACAAGCTTCCCGACGGCTATAATACGGTAATAGGAGAAAACGGCTCGATGCTGTCGGGCGGCGAGCGGCAGAGAATATCCATTGCCCGCGCTATGCTCAAAGATTCGCCGATAGTCATAATGGACGAGGCAACGGCTTCTTTGGACGCGGAAAACGAAACGGAAGTACAAACGGCGTTATCGGCGCTTATAAAGGATAAAACGGTGCTGATAATAGCACACCGTATGCGTACGGTTGACGGTGCTGAAAAAATAGTCGTTTTGCAGGGCGGTAAGGTTGCCGAACAGGGCACGCCCGACGAACTGAAAGCAAAGGGCGGCATTTATTCAAAAATGTTGAAGCTGCAAAGCGCGGAAGCGTAACTAAAAAAGGCGGGGGCTAATTGCCCTCGCCTTTTTAGTTGTATGAATTATCTGTGTTTTCTTTTGCCGTGGTCTTCGTCCGCTCTTACGTTTTCAAGCGAAAGTCTTGCTTTTGCGGCAACGTTTTCTTTGGTGAAACCGAAGTATTCGAACAGCACCTTTGCAGGTCCTGAACAGCCAAAGCTGTGCATAGCGATAACCTCGCCGAAGTCGCGGCAATATTTATACCAAGCGAAGTGGGAAGCCGCCTCTACGCACACGCGTGCCTTAACGCTTTTAGGCAGAACGTGTTCCTTGTATTCTTCGGTCTGGTTTTCGAATTCTTCAAGGCAAGGCATAGATACTACGCGCGTTTTTATGCCCTCGCTTTCAAGAATTTCTTTTGCGCCCGCACAAATATCTATTTCAGAACCCGTGCCTATAAGAATAACGTCGGGTGTGCCCTTGCAATCTTCGAGTATATATCCGCCCGTTATAGCTTTTAATCCCGAGTTTTCATATTGATTGAGATTTTGTCTTGACAGTACCAGAACAGTGGGTGAAAGTCCCGTCAGTGCCGAAGTGTACGCCGCAAGCGTTTCTTTGCCGTCGCATGGACGGAAAACCTTTATGTTGGGTATGGACCTTAACGCAATAAGCTGCTCCATGGGTTGATGTGTAGGTCCGTCTTCGCCAACGCCTATCGAGTCGTGCGTCATAACGTAGATAACGGGAACGTTCAACAGCCCGCTGATTCGTATGCCGCCTTTCATATAGTCGGAGAACGAGAAGAAGGTAGAGCAAAGTATTCTAAGTCCGCCGTGGAGCTGTATACCGTTGCAAATAGCCGCCATAGCGTGTTCGCGGATACCGAACTGAATATTTCTTCCTGAACGGTTTTCGGGCGAGAACGCGCCCGAGCATTTCAAACCCGTCAAAGTGGAGGGCGCAAGGTCTGCAGAACCCGATAAAAGGTTGGGCATATTCTTTGCGATTTCGTTCAATATTTTTCCGCTCGAAGCTCTCGTTGCCTCGGGAGAGGAAAAGTCGAATTTGCTGTAAAGCTCGTTAAAGTCAAGCTCGTAGCCGTCCATATATTTTCTGTACTTTTCCGCAAGTTCGGGGTAAGCTTCTTTATAGCGGGCGAAAAGTTCGTTCCATTCGTCTTCGTACGCGCTCTTGTTTTCCGCAATTTCACGGCAATATTCTTTGACGTCTTCGGGCACTTCGAAGGGCTCTTCCGTCCAATTGAGGTTTTCTTTAAGCTTTGCAAGGTTCTCTTCGCCCATAGGTGCGCCGTGAACCTTTTCACTGCCTTCGAGGGGGCAGCCGTAACCGATTTTGGACGAGCATATTATGATGGAGGGGCGGGTCTGGTCGCTTTGCGCCCGCTCGATTGCGGACTCCAAAACAGCAAGGTCGTTCGCGTTGGGAACGCGGATAACCTGCCAGCCCTGCGCACAGAAGCGCGTTGCTATGTCTTCGTTGAAGTTTGTGCCGATATTTCCTTCGATGGTTATATCGTTTTTATCATATAAAAGGATAAGCTTGCCGAGCTTTTGCGTGCCTGCGAACGAGCACGCCTCGTAGCCCAAGCCCTCTTCAAGACAGCCCTCGCCGCATAAAACGTAGGTGAAGTGGTCAACTACGGGGAAGTCGGGTCTGTTGAAAACCGATGCAAGGTGCGCTTCCGCAAGAGCGAAGCCTACGGCGTTGCCGATGCCTTGTCCCAAAGGTCCTGTGGAGGTTTCCACACCGTCGGTCTTACCGTATTCGGGGTGTCCGGGAGTTCTTGAACCGAGCTGACGGAAATTCATCAAGTCCTCTTTGTTAAGGTCGTAGCCGAAAAGGTGTAAAAGGGAGTAAAGCAGCATCGAGCCGTGTCCCGCAGAGAGCACGAACCTGTCGCGGTTGTCCCAACGGGGGTTCTTGCTGTTGAACTTCAAAAAGTCTTTAAACACCTCAAATCCTATCGGTGCAGCGCCAAGGCATATTCCGGGGTGTCCCGATTTGGCACGCTGTATTGCTTCTGCCGAAAGGACTCTTATTGTGTCTACGCATTTCGTGTTGATGGACATTGACGTTTTTCTCCTTATAACGTAAAATTTTTTAAGTTTTTTAATTCCAAAAAGGGATAGTTTTCCAAAATCTTCAAAAGCGTTCTTGCCGCGGCTTTGTTTCCGCCTTTATAATTACTTTCGAAGTTTATCGGCATAACGGGGTCGTGAACGCTCATTCTCAAAAGCAACCAACCGCCTTTTCCTTCTTTAAAGTTTATTCTTACGCCTTCATGGTTCACGGGCGATAAAATCATGTTCGCGTCTTTCGCGGCAATTTCTTTAATATCCTCAATAACCTTTGCGCCCTCTTTTTTGAAATCGGTGCTCCGCTCGTTAAAGGTTATACGCACTTCGTCTTCTTCAACGGGTCTTTTTAGCGTCGCGATAAGGGAGGTAAGGCTCTTGCCGTCTTTCGCCTGCAACGCAAGACTTATAAGTATTTTGGTTATAAGGTACGCACCGTCGTCAAGATAGTAATTTTCTTTAAAAGCCGCGTGCCCCGAAGTTTCTATTGCAAGCGGTGAATATTCGCCGCTTTCGTTAAGCTCTTTGCATTTATCGATAACGTTCTTATAGCCGCGTTTAAATCTTAAATGTTTGCCGCCGAGAGCTTCTATAAATTCGGTAAGCCCGTCGCTTGTTACGCTGTCGGTAACAATCGTGCCGGCTTTCTCTTTTAAAAGTATGGCTGAAACGAGTGCAATTAACGCATTTCTGTTAATTTCCCCGCCGCCGAAATCAACGCAAGCCGCTCTGTCTACGTCGGTGTCGAAGATTATTCCGAGGTCGGCTTTTTCGCGTATCACCGCCGAAGAAATGCTTGCTATGGCAACCTTGTCCTCGGGGTTGGGTATGTGGTTGGGGAAGTAGCCGTCAGGCTCTAAAAACTGACTGCCGTCGGTGTCCGCGCCCAAAGGCTTTAAAACCTTTTCGGCAAAGAACCCGCCTGCGCCGTTGCCCGCGTCAACTATTATCTTTTTGCCCTTTAAAGGGAGCTTTCCGCACGCGCTTTCAACTGTGTTTACGAGAATTTGCGAATACTCGTCCATAAATGACTTTTCTTCGTAGCTTCCCGTGCCGTGCAGTTTTTCGCCGTTTGCTGCAAGCCGCAAAATTTCTTCCACGTCCTTACCGTCAAGACCGCCTTCGGGGGTGAAAAACTTCAAACCGTTTCTGTCGTACGGCATATGCGAAGCCGTAACCATAATAGAGGCGTCAACGCCCCAACCCGACTTTTTAAGCAGTATAAACATCGATGGGGTAGAAGAAAGTCCCGTATAAACGACGTCGCACCCGCTTGATAAAATCGCGCTTGATGCGCATTTGACAATTCTTTCAGCTGAAATTCTGCTGTCGTTGCCTATCGCAATTTTTAATTTTTGTTTGCCGAATTTTGCAGAAAGCCATTTTATAAACGCATTGACGATAAGCTCTACCGCTTCGTCGGTGAGATTTACGGGCAAATCGCCGCTTACGGCAACTCCGCGCACGTCCGTTCCGCTTTTAAGTTTTTTCAATTCTTCGAATTGCATACAACCGTATTATATAATATTCGACTTTGTTTTACAAGTATTTGAGGCTTGTTGCCCTCAAATTTTTTTACTCTATAAGTTTGGCAAATATTGTTAAAATCCTTTATTTTTCGGCTCGCGTGTGTTATAATTCTATGGAAATTCATTAAAGAGGTTTGCTTTCTATGGCAAAAGAAAATTTTGTTGAACAAATCGCCGATGTTGAAAAAGACTTTCCCCAATGGTACACCGACGTAGTTATTAAGACAAAACTCGTCGATTACGGACCTGTAAAGGGTACTATGGTTATCCGCCCTTACGGTTACGCAATTTGGGAAAATATTCAAGCCGAGCTTAACGAGCGTTTCAAGAAAAACGGCTATGAAAACGCCTATTTCCCGTTGCTTATTCCTATGAGCTTTTTCACGAAAGAGGCGGAACACGTCGAGGGTTTTGCGCCTGAGGTTGCCGTCGTAACCCACGCGGGTGGCGAGGAACTTGCCGAGCCGTTGGCAATCCGTCCCACGTCCGAGACCGTTATCGGAAATATGTACTCTAAATGGCTTCAATCTTATCGCGAGTTGCCCATTTTAATCAACCAATGGGCAAACGTAATGCGTTGGGAAAAGACGACGCGCCCGTTTTTAAGAACCTCTGAGTTTTTATGGCAGGAGGGACATTCCGCACATGCGTCCGAAGAAGAAGCGGAGGCTGAAACGGCTAAAATGCTTGCGGTGTATAAGGAATTCGCCGAGAACTGTCTCGCTATCCCCGTAATCTGCGGCAGAAAGACCGAAAAAGAGAAGTTTGCAGGCGCAGTGGCAACTTACGGAATGGAAGCCATGATGAAGGACGGCAAAAGTTTGCAGGCAGGTACGACGCACTTTTTGGGACAGAACTTTGCAAAAGCTTTCGAGATAAAATTCCTTGATAAGGACGGCGCGCAAAAGTACGCTTACACCACAAGCTTCGGAGTATCGACAAGGCTTATCGGAGCTCTGATTATGGCTCACGGTGACCAAAGGGGGCTCGTTCTTCCGCCCGTGGTTGCACCCGTGCAGGTCGTAATCGTTCCCATTGCCGCTAAAAAAGGCGGTGTTTTGGAAAAGTGTGCGGAAGTTAAGACCGAACTCGAAAAGGCTGGTATACGCGTAAAGCTCGACGACACCGACAATTCCCCCGGTTGGAAATTCAACGAATGGGAAATGAAGGGTGTGCCTTTAAGAATAGAATTAGGACCGCGCGACATAGAAGAGGGCAAGGCGCTCGTTTTCCGCAGAGACACTTTGGAAAAGAACGCGTGCGCGCTTGGCGGGCTTGCGGATACGGTAAAGGAATTGCTTGCAACCGTGCAGCGCGATATGTTGGAGGCGGCAAAAGTCCGCCGCGACGGGCGCATAGCTTATGCCGACAGCCTTGACGGAATTTTAAAGGGCGTTGACGGCGGCAATTTCGTAAAAGCGGGTTGGTGCGGTTGCCGTGAATGTGAGGACAAGGTAAAATCTTACGCGCAGGCAACGGCGCGAGTATTTGCCGAGGGCGAAAGCGCAAAAAAATGTGCTATCTGCGGCAAAAAGGCGGAGCGCGTAGTTATCTTTGCAAGAGCTTATTAATTTGGGAATAATAGCGGCGGACGCAAATTGCGTCCGCCGCTCATTTTTTATTTCAGATATTTTTTCAAATCTTCGGCTTTGTTAACTCTTTCCCAAGGCAAGCCGTCTTTGCCGAAATGTCCGTACGCCGCAGTCTTGGAATATATAGGCGCGCGCAGTCCAAGCGTTTCAATAATGGAATAGGGGCGGAGGTCGAACTCTTTTACTACTATATCGGCAATCTCTCCGTCCGTAAGTTTACCCGTGCCGAAAGTATCTACAAACACGGAAACGGGACGGGCAACTCCTATCGCATAGGCAACCTGTAATTCGACCTCGTTGCAAAGCCCCGCGGCAACGAGATTTTTGCAAACGTATCTTGCCATATACGCCGCCGAGCGGTCAACCTTAGTAGGGTCTTTACCCGAGAAAGCGCCGCCGCCGTGCGCGCATCTGCCGCCGTAAGTATCAACAATAATTTTTCTGCCCGTAAGTCCGCTGTCGCCCTCAGGTCCGCCAATCTCGAACCTGCCCGTGGGATTTATGAAATATTTCGTGTTTTTGTCTAAAAGATTTTCAGGAATAATCGAAATAACATGCTTTAAAATGTCTTCCCTTAGCTGTTCCTGCGTAACCTTGGAATTGTGCTGTGCGGAAACCACGACTGTGTCAACGCGCACGGGCGTTTTTCCGTCGTATTCAACCGTAACCTGCGTCTTGCCGTCAGGGCGTAGGTACGGCAATATGCCGCAGTTTCGCACTTCCGTAAGCCTTAAAGCAAGCTTGTGTGAAAGTGAAAGGGGAAGGGGCATAAATTCTTCCGTTTCTCTGCAAGCGTACCCGAACATCATGCCCTGATCTCCCGCGCCGAAGCTGTCGCGCAAATCCGTGCTGTCAGTTCTGTCAACGCCCATAGCTATATCCGGGCTTTGACGGTGGACCGCAACGTCGATTTTGCACTTATCAAACGCAAACGAGCCGTGTTTATATCCTATATTCTCTATGGTGTTGCGTGCAATTTTTTCATAATCGACATCATACGCTGTGGTAACCTCGCCCATAATCAAAAGTCTGTCGTATGCGGCGCAACACTCGATAGCGCAACGTGCATTCTTATCAACTGCTAATATAGCGTCAAGGCATGCGTCCGAAATTTGGTCGCAAAGCTTGTCGGGGTGTCCCTCGGTTACGCTTTCGCTTGTAAAAAATTTCTTCATAATTTATCCTCTGTTTTTCCTGATTTTTTTTGACATCTGTATGTAGTCGAATTCTTCATAGCCTAACGAGCTGTACAGCTTCATTGCCCTTTCATTGGATTTCTCGACTTCAAGTCTGCACGCGACCGCGCCGCTTGCTTCGACGAATTCGAAAACCTTTTTGCCGATACCGTGTCCGCGAAGGGCAGGTTTTATATAAAGTTCGTCAAACAGTGCAATTTTTCCGCCGTATTCCTGCGAGGCGTAGTAGGCAACAAGCGCGTAGCCCGCGATTTCCCCGCCGAAATTAATTATATACCCGTTAATAAATTCACCGGATAAAACTTCTTTCCAAAAGTTAATTCTGTTTTCTTCGGAAATGGGTGCATGCGCTGCTCCGCATGAGTAGAAGTCGCGGGACATTTCAAAAAATATTTCTCTGTCCTTTTCCGAAATTTTTCTTAATTCCACGCTTGACATTATTACCTCGATAAAACGCCCCTTCCGACCGACGGAAGGGGCGTTGATACTTATTTTTCCCCATCGGTTCGGCGTTAGCACCTTGCTTTGCAGGTTGCTGTGTGGTCGCAGGGCCGTTCCCTCGCACACTCTTTATAGGTTTGAAATTATTATATCGTTTCGTTGCACGGTTGTCAAACGATTTGCTTTTAATTTGCTTTTATTCTATAATGATAATATGAATTGCTTTCAGTGCCCCGTATCCTGCGGCGCGGACAGAGATAAAACTTTCGGCGCGTGCGGCGTTAAAGGGATTAAAATAGCAAAATATTATCTTCACCCGTTCGAAGAACCGCCTATCTCTTTCAAGAACGGCAGCGGTTGCGTATTCTTTTGCGGCTGCTCGCTTAAATGCGCGTTTTGCCAAAACTTTGACTTATCCCGTAATTTGCGCGGAAAAGAAATAACCGAGAAAGAACTTGCGGATATTTTCAAGGCTCTCGAAGATATGGGGGCAGAGAATATAAATTTAGTTAATCCAACCCATTATTTAAGGCATATTATGGGGGCAATTGAAATTTACCGCCCTAAAATACCTATCGTTTACAATACCCACGGCTACGAAACGGAGGAGGCTTTGCTCCTTGCGGATAACTTCGTGGATATATGGCTTACCGACTTAAAATTTATCGATAATGCGCTTGCTAAGCGCTATACGGCGCGGACAGACTACGCGGATTATGCACTTCCTGCGGTTCGCTTTATGGCGCAGAAGCCGCTGACAATGCGTGATGACGGTAAGATGCTTTCGGGTTGCATAATCCGTCATTTGATTTTGCCGCTTGCCGCTTACGACAGTGCCGAGGTAGTCAGATTTGTTTCTACTCTGCCAAAAACGGTGTTTTTCAGTCTTATGAGCCAATATACTCCGTTTGGTGAAATCGGGAATTTTAAAGAGCTTAACCGCCGCATAACGAAACGAGAGTACGAAAGAGTAGTTGCAGCAGTGGAAGAATACGGGCTTGAAAACGTGTTTTTGCAGGAGTTTTCAAGTGCAAACCAAGATTTTATACCGAAATGGGACTTTTAGAAAATGATAGTTACCGTTGACAACGCCGGATTTTCTTACGGCGACAACTTAATATTCGATAATGTTTCTTTTGCCGTGAACGAAGGAGAAAGGATAGGACTTATCGGCGCGAACGGTGAGGGCAAGACTACGCTTATTAAACTCATTTTGGGCGAACTTTTTTGCGATAGCGGCAAAGTAATAAAAAAGAACGGCGCACGCATAGGTTATCTGGAACAAAACGGCGGATATTTAAGCGGCAGCACCGTCTACGAAGAGATGCTTGCCGTTTTCAAAAACGAGCTTTCCGCAGTCGAAAAGTTGGAAAAGCTTTCACAAAAATTGTCCTCTTTCGACGGATACACCCCCGAATATGCCGCAGTTTCCGCTCAAATCGAGAATTTAAACGCTTATATTTCCTCACACGATTGCTATTCGGTCGAAGTAAAAATCAAGACCGTTTTAAACGGTATGGGCTTTAACGGAAAATACGGACAGGTAGTTGATACTATGTCAGGCGGTGAGAAAACGCGATTAAAGCTTGCAAGACTTTTGCTCGAACAGCCCGACTTGCTGATTTTGGACGAACCGACAAATCACTTGGATATTTCAACGCTTTTTTGGCTCGAAGAGTATCTTTCTTCGTTTAAGGGCGCGATTTTGGTCGTTTCTCACGACAGATTTTTCCTTGACAGACTTACGACGCGCATTTTGGAGATTGAAAACAAGAAAGTTTCGTCTTTTACGGGAAATTATTCCAAGTATAAAATTCTGAAAGCCGAGCGAAACGCACGGCTTTTGAAGGACTACGAAGCTCAGCAAGAGGAACGGGCGAAATTGCAGGACTACGTAGACAGAAATATCGTCCGCGCCACAACCGCAAAATCGGCGCAGAGCAGAGTTAAACAGCTTGAAAAAATGGAGATTTTAGAAAAGCCGTATACTCCGCCCAAAGCCCCCGTATTTAAATTCAACTATGAAAATACTCCCTATGAAGAGGTTTTAAAAATCAGCTCGTTAAACCTTGAAATTGGCGGTAAACGGCTCATATGTGGGGGGCAATTGCAAATTAGACGCGGTGATAAGGTTGCCTTGACCGGTGAAAACGGTACGGGTAAATCAACGCTTATAAAAGAAATTTTCAAAGGCGGAAACAAAAATATCGAAATCGGACGTTTCGTAAGACTTGCCCTTTACGATCAGGAGGGGGCAAATCTTAACCCTGAAAATACCGTCCTTGCCGAGCTGTGGGAGCGGCACACGGGGCTTACGCAAACGGAAGTGCGTTCTGCGCTTGCAAGGTGCGGACTTTACGAAGAGGATATGGTAAAGCCCGTGAAATCGCTTTCGGGCGGTGAACGCGCAAAGCTTGCACTGTGTATTTTGGAAAGCGAAAAGGGCAATTTTCTTTTGTTGGACGAACCGACAAACCACCTTGACCTTCCCGCGCGGGAGAGCCTCGAAAAAGCTCTTCAAAGCTTTGACGGAACGCTACTTTTCGTTTCCCACGACAGATACTTTATTTCCGCAATTGCGCAAAAAGTCGTTGAAATCGAGGGCGGTAAGCTGAACGCTTATGACGGCGATTACGCGTTTTTCACAGAAGAAAAAAGGCGCAAACGCGAACTTATCCAACGCGAAGAGGAAGAAAAAAGACAAATTGCCTATAAAGAAGAGCGGCAGTCCTCTTACCGTTCGAAAAAGGAACGCGCCGAGGAAGAGCGCAGAAAAACCGCAATAAAGCAGTTAGAGCAAAAAATCTGTGCCTTGGAAGCCGAAGAGGAACGGTTAAACGCAGAATTATCCGAACCCGACGTTGCCGCCGATTACAAAAAGGTGAACGGAATTTTAGAAAAGCTTCAATCCATAAAATTACAACTTGACGGGCTTTACAAAGAATACGAAACTATGCTATAATGTTTCTATACCACAACTTAAAAGGTTAAAAATGGACAAAAAGCAGAACGAACAGCAAACCGAAGAGCAGGTTAATATCCGCCACACCATAACGGCGGAAGAAACCTTTACTCTTGCAAAAGACATCTTCGATATTCGCTGTTTTCTAAAAAACGTATATTCCAACCGCGCCGTTATTGCGCGCAGGCTGAACGTTCTTACTCTTACCGTAAGTACGGTCTTTATGCTGTTATACTCGGCTTACGTTCTGTTTACAGGGCTTACTAAAAAGCTTGGGTTTCAGTTTCAGATAGTTTTGTACGTACTCCTTGCGGCGTACGTAGTGCTTTTCGTTGTTTTAATAACTATTTCCGTTCTCGGAAGCCGAGCGGGCACGAAGGGCGTAATAAAGGTCAAAAGAACGATAACCGTCGTAAAAATTCTCGTAAGGCTGCTTTCGGTTGCAATCTCGATAACGGCAATAGTCCTTTCGCGTTCGGGCGGTGATACGGCAGCGGCGCACGTAGCCGTGGATATTCTGATAATTATCCTCTCCGTTATAACGATAATCGTTCAGTTAGTGCCCCTTTTGTTCGGCGGTACGGGCAAGTTGGTCCGCTGGCTTTTGTCCCCCGTAAAAATCAAATGCCGCTTTTCTAAGGTTATTTTGGAATGGTACGAGCTTGCCGTTTCGGGCAATGCAAAGGGCGGTGCTGTAAAGAAGGTTTCCAAAAAGTATTTCGAGAATATCGGAACTCAGATTGACACGTATTTAATTCCCGCTTTGGGCAATAAATATATTAATTCCATTAAGCCCGCAGCGCTATTAAGCGTTGTGGACCGCGCGACGGACGAAGATAAACCCGTGCTCGAAGGCGTTTTAAAGAACGTATTCTCGTATGCGGCGGAATGTGGCTACGTAACGTTCGACCCTTGCAAAGATTTGAACTTCGAGGGCAGTGTTGAAGAGGAAGAAAAGCAACCCAAACAGACTTTAAAGGGCAGGCTTTTAAATTTCGGTATCAAAAAAGGTAAGTCCATGCTCGATAAATATATCGCGAGCAACACGGACGAAAACGGTTAAAGGTGAATTATGAACAAAGTTGAAAGAGATGAGATAAGCCAACTGCCTTACAAATACCGCCCGCTTACAATGTGGAGCATTATAGGGTGGAATATTTTGTTTAACGCATTTTTCGGCATAAGTTTTATTTTAACGCTTGTTTTTGCGTTTAACCGCGGCAACATAAACAGACGCAGCCTTGCAAGATTTTGGCTTTTAATCAAGCTGTTGGTCTTGATAATAATCGGTATCGTAATAGGTATACTGATTGCCACGGGCGTAATGGACACGATTATCGAAAGTATCCGCGACGCAATCTCGCAATTTATTCCGCAATAGTTAAAAAATAAACAACCGCCCCGCGCTGATATTCAGCGCGGGGCGGCTTTCGTTTAATTCAATTAAAACTCCAAGCTCGTTTCGACGTAAGCTTTAAGCTCGCTTACTTTAAGCCTGATTTGCTCCATACTGTCGCGGTCGCGCACGGTTACGGTGTCATCGTTAAGACTGTCGAAGTCAACCGTAACGCAGAACGGCGTACCGATTTCGTCCTGACGGCGGTAGCGTTTACCGATAGAACCCGTTTCGTCGTAGTCGCACATAAAGTACTTAGAAAGCTTTGCATAAACCTCTTTCGCTTTTTCGGAAAGCTGCTTTTGCAGAGGAAGAATAGCAACCTTATAGGGCGCAATGGCGGGGTGGAAATGCATAACTACGCGCGTGTCTCCGCCGTCCAAAGCCTGCTCTTCGTACGCCGCGCAAAGCAGCGCAAGCGTAAGTCTGTCCGCGCCGATAGAGTACTCGATTACGTTCGGCAAGAACTTTTCGTTTGTGAACGGGTCGATATAGGTCATAGCCTTGCCCGAATATTCCTGATGGCGGGATAAGTCCCAAGTTCCGCGGTGGTGAATACCGTTTAATTCTTGCCAACCCATTGGGAAGTTGTACTGAATATCGCACGCCGCTTTTGCGTAGTGCGCAAGCTTGTCGTGGTCGTGGAAACGCAAATTTTCGGCTTTCAGACCGAGGTCGGTAACGTACGCCCAAGCCTTTTGTTTGTAATCTGTATAGAAGTCCATAGAGGTATCTTCCTTGCAGAACATTTGCAGCTCCATCTGCTCGAACTCGACAGTTCTGAAAAGGAAGTTGCCGGGGGTGATTTCGTTTCTGAACGATTTTCCTATCTGCGCGATAGCAAACGGCACTTTAGCGCGCGCCGTTCTCTGAACGTTTAAAAAGTTAACGTACTCGCCTTGGCACGTTTCGGGTCTTAAATAAACCTTGTCGGAGTCGGCTTCCAAAGTCCCGCGCGAGGTTATGAACATAGGGTTGAACTTGCGTATAGGCGTCCAACTTCTAACGCCGCAGTGGGGGCACTTGATGTCGTGCTCCTCGATATATTTCTCCATTTCCTCGTTGGTCATTGCCTCGGCGGCAACGTTGCCCTTTGAGTGCTGCTCGATTAAGGTATCCGCACGGAAACGCTGTTTGCAGTTTTTGCAGTCCATTTTGGGGTCGCCAAACGAAGCCACGTGTCCGCTTGCTTCCCAAACGCGCGGGTTCATAAGTATTGCCGCATCAACGCCGTAAGTGGAGGGGCTCTCCTGTACAAAGCGTTTCCACCACGAACGCTTAACGTTATTTTTCAACTCAACGCCCACAGGACCGAAGTCCCAAGTATTCGCAAATCCGCCGTAAATATCGCTGCCGGGGTAAACGAACCCGCGGCTTTTGCAAAGATTTACTATTTTTTCCATTGTCAACTTATTGTCAGCCATATTAAACTCCTTTTGAAAACAGTTTAAAATATTTGGCTTTTTAAGTCAAGTAAATAAGTATGAATTACTCGTCAGACTGCTGTAAAACCGTAACGTAAGTTTCAATAATTTCACCGTCGCTTGCAAGTTGAAGCTTTTCGTTGATATAATTTTTTAAATCGCATAATTTGTCGCGGAAAATTTCGTCCTCACCGATGCAGTGGATATGTGAAATCAAATCAATATACGTGTCTACAAAGTGCCAGTAAAAATCTTGTTTGGTTTTAATAGTTTTATTTTTCATAATTAAAGTATACTATGTCCAATAGCGATAAGTCAAGCAAATTATCGCTATTGGGCATATAATTATTTTGGAGGCAGAAAATGATAACTATCAATTCGATAAGAGCAAAAATATCAGAAGCAATAAAACAAAGCGGACTTAGTCAAAGCGAATTAGCGCGCCGTCTAAATATCAGGCAATCAAATATTTCACACTATTTAAAGGGAGATAAAATGCCCGCTTTGGATACGCTTGCAAACCTTTGCGTTATTCTCGATTTAGACGCAAACGAAATTCTTTGCGTTAGGTAAATAATTTTATTTACAACGCTTATTTAATTGTGTTACAATTAACGGGTAAAAGAGGTGTTTATGCTCACAGATATTGAAATCGCTGAAAGCTGCAAATTGCAAGATATCAGAAAGATTGCAAAAAAACTTAACTTAAAAGAACAAAACCTTGAACTTTACGGCAAGTACAAGGCTAAAATAAACCTTGAAAACGTAAACCCTAAGTCCAAACTCATTTTGGTTACGGCTATTAACCCCACCGCAAGCGGCGAGGGTAAAACAACCGTTTCAATAGGGCTTGCGGACGGTATGGCAAGACTGAAAAAGAAAGTCTGCCTTGCTTTGAGAGAGCCTTCGCTCGGTCCTGTTTTCGGCATTAAAGGCGGCGCGGCGGGCGGCGGATACGCTCAGGTCGTGCCTATGGCGGATATAAACTTGCACTTCACGGGCGACTTGCACGCAATAACCGCGGCAAACAACCTTTTATGCGCTATGATTGACAATCATATTTTACGCGGCAACGCTTTGGGTATTAAGGAAGTGTATTTCCGCCGCTGTATGGATATGAACGATAGGGCACTTCGCGATATAACTATACATAGCCCCGCGGGCAATATGAAAGGCTGCGTAAGCTACGACCGCGCCGAGGGCTTCGAAATTACCGCCGCGTCGGAAGTAATGGCTATTTTGTGCCTTGCAACCGACTTGAAAGATTTAAAAGAGAGAATAGGCAACATAGTCGTTGGCGTAAATGCGGAGGGCGGTTTCGTTCGTGCACGCGAGCTTAAAGCCGACGGCGCTATGGCTACGCTGTTAAAGGACGCAATAAAACCCAACCTTGTTCAGACGTTGGAGGGAACGCCCGCGATAGTTCACGGCGGACCGTTTGCTAATATCGCGCACGGGTGCAATTCCGTACGCGCAACTTATACGGCAATGACGCTTGCCGACTATACCGTAACGGAGGCGGGCTTCGGCGCGGACCTCGGCGCGGAAAAATTCCTCGATACTAAGTGCCGCGTTGCGGGTATTCAGCCCGACTGCGTGGTGGTGGTTGCAACGGTTAAGGCATTGAAGCTGCACGGCGGCGCGGATAAGGCAACCCTTTCCGAAGAGAATTTAACCGCTTTAAAGGCGGGACTTCCCAACCTTTTGAAGCACGTTGAAAATATCAAAACCGTGTATAATAAACCCTGCGTGGTTGCTATGAACAGATTTGCAACCGATACCGCGGCGGAAATAGAAGCCGTTCTTGCGGCGTGCAAAGAGGCGGGGGCAACAGCCGTTTTCACCGACGTATTCTTAAAGGGCGGACTTGGCGGCGAAGAGCTTGCCAAAGCCGTAATCGAAGAGTGCGACAAAAAGAGTGAAATGCACTATGCCTACGACTTGAACGACGGTATATGTAAAAAGGTTGAGGATATAGTAAAAAATATTTACGGCGGGGACGGCGCGGAGTTTTCGGAAACTGCATTAAAGAAAATCGAGCAGATTGAAAAGGCGGGAATTTCGGGCTTGCCCGTGATTATCGCGAAAACGCAGTATTCGCTTTCGGACGACGCTAAAAAACTTGCCGCGCCCACGGGCTTTAAAATCAAAGTCAGGGATATAATCTACAAGGGCGGAGCAAACTTTATCGTTGCCGTCGCGGGTGAAATTATGCTTATGCCGGGGCTTAGCAAAACCCCGTCGGCAGAGCATATCGACATTGACGAAAACGGAAATATCGTAGGACTTTCGTAAAGAGGAAAATATGAAATTACCCGAAGCAACAAATTTTATAGAACAGATTATCAACGAGGAATTAGAGGCGGGCAAGTTCGAGAGCACGGGGAACGAAATTCACGTTCGCTTTCCGCCCGAACCCAACGGATACCTGCACATAGGGCACGTTAAGGCTATGTGTATAAATTTCGGCGTAAAGGAAAAATACCACGGCACGCTGAACCTTCGTATGGACGACACAAACCCCGCCAAAGAGGATTACGAGTACGTCAATTCCATAGTGGATGCGGTTAAATGGCTTGGGTTCGAGTACGACAAGCTCGTGTTTGCTTCCGACTACTACGACAGGCTTTACGAAATCGCCGAAAAGTATATCTTAGACGGCAACGCGTACGTTTGCGATTTGTCCGCGGAAGAAATTACGGCAACTCGCGGTACTTTAACGGAGGCGGGCAAGGAATCGCCCTACCGCGGCAGAAGCGTTGAAGAAAACTTAAAACTTTTCCGTGAAATGAAAGCGGGCAAGTACCCCGACGGCGCAAAGGTTTTAAGGGCGAAAATAGATATGACTTCCCCCAACGTGAATATGCGCGACCCCATAATTTACCGCATAGCGCGCGTGCCGCATTACCGCACGGGCGGCAAGTGGTGCATCTATCCTATGTACGATTTCGCGCACCCCGTTTCCGACGCGATAGAGGGGATAACGCACTCGCTGTGTTCGTTGGAGTTTGAAAATCACCGCCCCTTATACAATTGGTTTGTGGAAAAAGCGGGCTTTCCTGCGCCCAGACCGCGCCAAATCGAGTTTGCAAGGCTGAATATTACAAACACGCTTATGTCCAAACGCTATCTTAAAAAGCTTGTGGACGAGGGTTTCGTGAGCGGTTGGGACGACCCCCGTATGCCCACGATAATGGGTTTGAAGAACCGCGGCGTTCCGCCCGTAGCATTAAAGAAATTCTGCGCCGACGTGGGCGTTGCAAAGGCGTATTCGGTGGTGAATCAGGCGCAGCTCGATAGCTGTATACGCGACGAACTGAATGCTAACGCCGAGCGGGCTATGGCAGTTATCAATCCCGTAAAACTTACCGTAACCAACTACACGGGCGAAGAAGAGCTCGATTTTGAGATTAATCCGACCAAAGAGGACGGCGGCACGCGTAAAGTTAAATTTACGGGAAGTGTTTATATTGACAGAGAGGACTTTTCGTTGAACCCTCCGCCCAAGTATAAGCGCTTGCAAAAGGGCGGCACGGTGCGCTTAAAGGGCGCGTATATCGTGCGTTGCGACGACGTTAAACTCAATAAAAACGGCGAAGTTGAGGAAATTTTCTGCACCTATTTCCCTGAAACGAGGAGCGGCAGCACAACTCCTTGCGAGGTTAAGGCAAAGGGAGTCGTGCAGTGGGTTGACTGCAAGCACGGTGTGGACGCGGAGTTCAGACAGTACGAGCCGCTTTTAAAGGACGAAGAGTACCCCGATCAAGACTACGCCGAACGACTGAACAAAAACAGCTTGAAGAAGTTTTTCGGAAAGGCAGAACCTTATCTTGCGGAGAGTGAGGATAATAAGCCCTTCCAGCTTATGCGTACGGGCTATTATAAAAAATGCACAGACGGCGGACTTATCTTGTCCGAGATTGTGTCGCTTAAAGATAATTTTAATAAATAAACGTTCCGTTTAATTTTATATCTTAAAAACGGAAGCGAAAGTCAAACCTATAACTAATCAAACGAAAGGTGGCGCGCGGCTAAAAGCCTGTCTCTTATACACCTGTCCGAGCCCACGAGAGATCTCAGGAGCACGTATGCCGTGT
>CAMWIW010000018.1 GCA_947174415.1 uncultured Clostridia bacterium | reverse complement strand
TACGGTGCTTCGGTACGACGAACGCAGCGCGTTCAACCACTCTCAAACTTCATAATAAAAAACGCAGAGATGGCGGAGTGGTCGAACGCGCACGACTCGAAATCGTGTTACGGGCAACTGTACGGGGGTTCAAATCCCTCTCTCTGCGCCAAAAGACGGGTAATCACTTACTCGTCTTTTTTCGTTCCAAAATCGGGGAAAATATTAAATTTTAACGCTTCTTTGCGCTTAAATTCGTCCATAACGTGCGTATATACGTTTATAGTCATATCTGCCGTTGAGTGTCCGACAAGCTGCTGACACACATTTATATTAATTCCGCACTCTGCACATCTGGTAACAAAAGTGTGTCTAAGCTCGTGCAAATGGTGATTTGGGCATACCCTTTTAAACGCTCTGCTCATTTCCGTACAGCTGAACGGAAACACCCGCGCGGGGTCAATCTCTAAGCCCTTGCGGGGCTTGTAACGTTCATTTTGCTTGCGCTGCTCTTCAAGTATGAGTTTTAACGGCTCTGTCAAAAGTATATGCCGATAACTATCGGCGGTTTTTGTGCCTCGTATAAGTATTAAATTTTCGGTGTAGTCTATGTCTTGCCATTTCAAAGCCACAGCCTCGGCACGTCTTACACCCGTATGTAAATAAAACAACATAACCCATTCAATACGCTTGCCGCGTAATGCCTCTAAAAATAGCCGTTGCTCTGTAATAGTCAAAGCCTTTGAACGTTGCTTTTTGTACTTTACGGGGTCAGCAAGCTCCATAACGTTACGGACTACATAGCCAAGCTTACAAGCCTTTAAAAACGCACTATGCCACACTTGACGAGCGTATGCGCGTTGCCGTCCGTTCGGGGTTTCCGACAAAGCTTTGTCAACGTCAAACGGAGTTATTTTTACCATAGGCATTTGCTTTAACCACAGCGGAGTATGTAACCGTATCATTTGTTCAATGTTACGGACACTATTCGGTTGTAAATTCGGCTTTTTGTAGACTTCAAACCATTGTGTAAGCCATTCGCCGAACGTTATCAACTTTGCCATTTACTAACCTTTTAAATCACGTTTGTTTTTCCCGTACTCGTCATAAATCTCATTATCGCCGCAATCGCCAAAGCCAATAGCCGAAACGCAATCACCGTCTGACGAACGACGAACAACCGAAACAGAACAACCGATACGCCGTATATGTAGTTCCGTTAAATCACTATATCTTGAAAAATATTCAAGAATAGTTTTCAAAAAACGATTAAACATTCCTTATTTTATAAACACAATCAAAAGCACTTTTTAAAAGTTCTGTAAATTTCTTGCTCTCTTCGTACAACCTATTAAGTTGCACAGAGGATAGAACGGCAAGTTCTGTAAACTTATGCTTTGCCTCATTGTCTGACTTTGGCACGGTATCAAAATAACCGTTTATATGTGAATGAAACTCGTATGAGAGTTCAACCTCTGCCGCCAACATTTCAAGCTCTGACATAATGTCAAACAGCTTTTCTTTTAAATCTTTCATTGTTTACCCCCTAAATAAAGTTGCTTTTACAACATTTGTTGTTATAATATTACTACAACAATTGCGGTAAGTCAACTATTTTTACAACATTTGTGGTAACTTTTTTATATGGGTACTTTTTCTTACATAAACAACGAATTAACATACATAGCAAACGAGAACAACGAGGGGGGCGCATATACCTTTGAAAACATAGCAAAAGCATTTGCAGACGGGTTAAAAGGGTTGCGCGAGCTTTATAGCCTTTCGGGAAATGCTCTTTCAAATATTTTAGGCATTCCACAACAAACATTAAATTTGTACGAACAAAACAAAAGAACGCCTAATTTTATCACAGCTATGCAAATTGCAAGCTCTTTCGGACTTACACTGGATAATATGATTTTATACGGCTTAGACTTACTTAACATTGACATAGAAGAAATAAGCCACTATCCAACACTATTACCAAGATAACTAAAAAGGCGGTGCCGTTTAGACACCGCTTTTTTTAATATTTTTATCTTTTTTCTAATTTGTATAGACATATGTATATACAAAAACGTTAAAAATTTATTTGTTGCGTATATTCGTAGTAACGCAACAAATTTTTTGCGCTTATTAAAATTGTGTGTGTGTGTGCGGCTTTGCATATAGATGCTAAACTATATGCAAAGCCGCACGTTTTTGCCGTTACGGTTAACCGCCACCCGCTGGGCGCGGGAAGGGCGGTTAACCGTATAAATGCCTTTCCCGTTCTCGAACTTCTTTTACTGCACGCGCGCGGTGCGCCTCACGCGCGAAATTGCTTTTCCGTCGCTTGCGCGAACCTGCCTTACCGTTGGCGAGCTTTTTTTATGCTGTCAGAGAGCGCGCAAATTTTTTTGCCGCTATTCAAGCCGTTTCGCCCGCGTTGAACGCGCCTTTAACCGAACTTTGCCTGCGCAGCTTGCGCGGCTTGGTAAGGATTGCTACCGCTACCATATGCGTTTTTTGGAACGCTAAACCGCTTAAAAACGGCTTGACCGCCTCGAAATCGTGTTACGGGCAACTGTACGGGGGTTCAAATCCCTCTCTCTGCGCCAACAAAATGCACCCGTTTAGGGTGCATTTTTTGTTGGCACAGAAAGAGCCACTTTCAAACCCCGGTTCGTGCGAGGAGCGTAGCGACGACGCTTTGCGCGCAAGCGCAAAATCCCTCTCTCTGCGCCAAACGCAACCTAATTTTCAAATTAGGTTGCGTTTTTCTTTATCATTTCATAATTTTTCAGCTTAATTCCATAACGCTCGACTTCTTGAGCTTTAATGACTGAATAACCACGATTTTCAAAAAATGGTTTTGCTGTAATTGACGCATAAGTTTTTATAACTGAAAAGCCTTTTTCTAACTCGTTGCAAAGTGTAGTGGCAATGCCTTGTTTTTGATAATCCTTGTGCACAAAAAGCAAATCCAAATATCCCGAATTATTGATACTACCAAACCCAACGATAATGCCGTTTATTTCAGCAATTAAAGTATATTGTTTTAATAAGTCATTATGCTTTGATTTTAAACTATCAGCATTGCTTGCCCATGCAGAAATTTGTTCTATCTTATAATCGTTTGCGTTGACTGAATGGACGGTTTCATAAAATAAATGTGAAATCGTTTCGCAATCGTTGTTCTTATATCTTCTTATTTCCATTTCTATATTTTATCAAAAATCCAATGCTTTTTCAAGTTTGTGATATATATAAAACTCAATTTGGTTTTATATCGTATGTTGCCGTAACATTCATCAGCATTAAACAAAATTCGACTTAATTTTCTAAATTTCACCTGTAAAAATATAGTAATATTTTAAAAAAACTACGGAGAAAAAGATATGATTGTAACAGGTTATACTAAAAACAAAATTTTGTATATTAGTCTATCCGGTGAAATGGACGAGTGTTCTTCACAAGCCGCGCGTACAAAATGCGACAAGCTCATCAACGACAATTTAAGCGTATCGAAAATTATAATTAATCTGTCCGACGTTGCGTTTATGGACTCAACGGGCATAGGCTTTCTTATCGGCAGATACAAGAAGGCGGCTAAACTATCAATTCCGCTCTACGTGGACAAGCCGAATTTCGCGGCCGAAAAAATACTTAATTTAAGCGGAATTTATTCCCTCATACCTAAAGCAGAGTAAAAGGACGAAAAAGATGACAAAAAATTATTTAAAACTTCAATTTTATTCACTTCCCCGCAATCAGGCTTTCGCGCGCGACGCGGTTGCGGCGTTCTGTCTTGAATTAAATCCGAGCCTTTCCGATTTATCCGACGTCAAAACCGCAATTTCAGAGGCGGTTACAAACTGCACCGTTCACGCATATAAAGGCAATTTGGGGCTTGTTACAATCGAGTGCGAAATAGAAGAGAACTCCCTACATATAAAGGTCAGCGACACGGGTAGGGGCATAGCCGACATCAATCAGGCAATTCAGCCATTCTACACGTCCGCGCCTTCCGACGAGCGTTCGGGAATGGGTTTTACCATAATGCAAACGTTTATGGACGAGTTTAAGGTAAACTCCATACAGGGTGAAGGAACGGTCGTATATATGTCGAAAAGTTTTAAAGCGGAAGTGGAGAATGCTTGACGTCGATAAGACGAACGACCTGATACGCAAAGCAAAACAGGGCGACGACGGTGCGAAAGAAACGCTTATTTTAGAGAATAACAACTTAATAAAAAGCATAGTGCGCCGCTACCTGAATAAGGGTGTGGAATACGACGATTTGTATCAACTTGCTTCAATGGGGCTTTTAAAGGCGATAAACGGTTTTGACGAGGCGTTCGGCGTCCGCTTTTCAACGTACGCAGTGCCAATGATTGCGGGCGAAATAAAGCGTTTTATGCGCGATGACGGCAGTATAAAGGTTTCCCGTGCGATAAAGTGCTGCGCCAAGGAAATCAACAGGTTCATTGAAAAATATTCAACCGAACACGGCGCGCAGCCTTCTGTAAAAATCATTGCCGAAGAATTTAACATGCCCGAAAGCGAAGTGGTGTTTACAATGGGCTCAACGAAGATGCCCGTTTCAATCTATAACCAAGGCGACTATAAGGACGAAAAGGGACAGGAGCTTCTGGAAAAACTGCCCGTTGAAGACAACCAAGAGGACATAATCGACTCGCTTCAACTGAAAACAGCGATAGAAAGCTTACCCGAGCGCGACAGAAAAGTCATAATGCTAAGATACTTCCGCGATATGACGCAGAGCGAAGTTGCAAATATGCTTGGTGTATCTCAGGTGCAAGTTTCAAGAATAGAAAACCGCATAATGGAAAATTTCAGAAAGGACTTGACAGGTTAAATCCCCCGTGTAATACGGGGGATTTTTTTATCTTGCAAACCCTTGTAAAGACATGCAATTTATGTTATAATCTTCTTATATACGTAAAGGAGGCGCTATGATAAACCAAAAAAACGTACGGCTAGGTACGGTTCGCTCGTCAATAAGGGAGCTTTTCGAATACGGCAAAAGGCGCAAAGCCGAAATAGGGGAGGAGAACGTTTTCGACTTTTCAATCGGCAACCCCAGCGTGCCTACACCGCCTGCAGTAAACGCCGCATTAAAGGAAATTATCGATACTTACGACCCTGTTTTATTGCACGGCTATACCTCGGCTCAGGGCGATTTTGAAACGAGAAAGACCCTTGCAGATTACACGAACGCCCGTTTCGGCACTTCGCTTAACGCCGACTGCTTTTATTTGACTTGCGGTGCGGCTGCGTCGCTCACGATTGTTTTAAACGCGCTTTTAAACGAGGGAGACGAAGTTATTACCTTTGCGCCCTTTTTTCCGGAGTACAGAGTTTTCACTGAACAGGCAGGCGGAAAGTTTATTCCCGTAAAAAGCGAAGACGACACTTTCCATATAGATTTTGAGAGGCTCGAAAGTGCGATAACGGCACATACTAAGGGGGTAATCATAAATTCACCCAACAATCCGAGCGGCGTCGTGTACACTGAGCAAGAGATAAAACAACTCACGAATCTGCTAAAAAAATACTCAGAAAAGTACAGCAATCCTATTTATTTAATTTCAGACGAGCCTTACAGGGAGCTTGTTTACGATAAAAGCACGAAAGTGCCCTGCGTTTTTAACTATTATGCGCATAGCATTGTGTGTTATTCGTACTCGAAAAGTCTATCTTTACCCGGCGAAAGAATAGGATATGTGGGGGTCAATTGCGAAATGCCAAACTTTTCAGAGGTGTACGCAGCAGTTTGCGGAGCTGGCAGGTCGCTCGGTTTCGTCTGTGCTCCAAACCTATTCCAACAGTTAATAAAAAAGGTGTATAACGTTACGTCGGACGTTTCGGTTTATAAGCGCAACAGAGACAGAATGTATTCCGCGCTTACGGAATACGGTTTTAAGGTAATTAAACCGGAAGGGGCTTTTTATATGTTCGTTAAATCACCCGAAAAATCAGCGGTCGACTTCTGCGAAAGGGCTAAAAAGTATGAGATTTTAATCGTTCCGGGTGATGATTTCGGCGGCGAAGGCTATGCAAGAATTTCCTATTGCGTTGCACCGGACATGCTCGAACGCGCCCTTCCCGCATTTGAAAAATTAGCGGCAAGTTATCGCTAAAATATGCATTAATTGCGGCATATATGGGGGTTAATTAAAAAACTCCGCCTTTGGGGCGGAGTTTTTTTATGCAAGGTAAGAAACTGTTCCGCCCGTTACGCCAAAACTGACTTGGGAAATTTTGAATAAATCCGTAAACGAAAATTCGGTAAGGCTTATAGAAACGGTGAATTCAATGCCTTTCGAAACGTTGCCTAAGTTCCTTACGATTGTTTTTATCAGTGTTGTATTGTTATCGTAAAATTTAAACGTAAGTTGAAGATTTTTTATATCAACGTTAGGTTTAACTCTGAATTCGTCGCTTAATGTTGCTATGTTTTCCGAATGTTCAATGCTTACGTCCCCGTTGTTTGCGCTTCTTGAAAACAATTGCGGGGTTGAACTGCCTGAACCCGAAGAAGACCCCGAAGTCCCCGCAGTATAATAAGGCGTGGAGGTGTTGTCGGATTTAATGCAGCTTATGAATTTGATTAATCCGAAGACGACCCCTCCGAGTATAAGAATAACGATAATAAACGTTAAAAATCCGTGAGACTTTTTGCCGTTGTTTTGTTCTGCCATAATACACCTCAGCTTTTGTTAAAATAAAAAATGCGCCTCGTCAAGAGACGCACCCCGTAAAGCTATCTCCCGATTAATGCTGCTAAACAAATCTATGGGTATATCTGCGCAAAACGAATTGCTGATATTTTCCAAACGGGGAGAGTAGCCAAGCGGCTATCTTTATTTTTGGAAAATATCGTTTAAATATTCGCAGACGAGAAAAAGCCGCATAAAAAATACGCAGATTTCTACCCATTATTCAGATTTGTTTAGCATTATGATTGTACCATAATTGCGGCAAAAAAGCAATACTAATTATCCAAATTCTAAAAAATTAATGAGTTGACATATTCGACAAATTAAATTACAATAAAAATAATGATTATTTTAGGACTTGACCCCGGGCTTGCCACCATGGGTTACGGCGTTATAGAAAAACTTAAAAACGACAACACCGTTCCCGTTGATTACGGCGTGGTTCTGACGCCCAAGGATGAAAGCCTTCCCGTGCGCCTTGCAATGCTTGAAGAGGGCATAAATAAAATTCTGAATAAATACAAGCCCGAAGAAATTGCAGTCGAAGAACTGTTTTTCTCCAAGAATATAACTACGGGCATACCCGTCGCGCACGCAAGGGGGGTAATGCTTTTAACGTGCATAAAGTATTGCGGCAAATTGTACGAGTACACCCCTAACCAAATAAAGCAATCCCTGACGGGATACGGCAAGGCGGATAAAATTCAGATGATGCACGTCGTAACGTCTCTTTTGCATCTTGACAAAATTCCCCGCCCAGACGACGCGGCGGACGCTCTCGCCGTAGCGCTGTGCCATGCGCACACCTCGCGCTTCGGCAGACTTTTCAATATTAAATAGGTATTTTATGATAGGCTTTATAAAAGGAAAAATTTTATCTTTAACTCCCGAAACCGCACTTATTGAAACAGCTTCAGGCGTGGGCTTCGAAGTTCTCGTTACGGGCTCTGCCTATAACGCGCTTGCAGGCAGGAAAGAGGGTGAGGTTTTCACGTACCTTCAAGTGCGTGAAGACGGAGTCAGTCTTTTCGGTTTTTCTTCGGTTGAAGAAAAAGAGATGTTTTTAAAGCTCGTTTCCGTTTCGGGCGTCGGTCCAAAAATGGGAATAGCCGTTCTTTCGGGTATGACCGCGGGCGAAGTTGCAACTGCAATTGCAATGAACGATATTAAACGCCTATCCGCAGTCAAAGGAATGGGCAAAAAGACGGCGGAACGCATAATTTTGGAACTTCGCGAAAAGGTTTCCGCTACGATTTCCGCGACTCCGACTTCAGGCGAACCCGTTCCCGTAAAAATTTCAAGCGGAGACGAAGACGCCGTTGTCGCGCTTATGACTCTCGGTTTTACGCGCGCCGAAAGCGCAAAAGCAATTTCCCGCGCCCGCGAACAAGGTGCAACGGATATCGAAGATATAATAAGGCTTGCTCTTCAAGGAATGTAAGGTAAATTAAAATGTTTTTTGACGATGAAGAAGAATATACCTCCGAGGACGACAGATTAGTCCAAAGCACAAAGGGCGAATACGATTTCGAAGAAAACGTTCTCCGTCCCAAGACGCTTGAAGGCTACGTCGGACAAAGCAAGGTCAAGGAAAATTTAAAAGTGTATATGGACGCCGCAAAAAAGAGGGGCGAAGCTTTGGAGCACGTGCTTTTGTACGGCGCACCCGGTTTGGGCAAAACCACGCTCGCGCACATTATCGCGGGTGAAATGGGCGGGCAGTTAAAACTCACTTCCGCTCCCGCAATAGAGCGAAGCGGCGATTTGGCTGCAATTCTCACTAACCTCAACGACGGCGACGTGCTTTTCATTGACGAAATTCACCGTTTAAATCACAGCGTCGAAGAAATTTTGTACTCGGCCATGGAAGATTACGCTCTTGACATAATCGTGGGCAAAGGTCCGAGCGCACGCAATATCCGCTTTTCTTTAAAGAAGTTTACGCTTATCGGCGCAACCACCCGCGCGGGTATGATTGCAAACCCCTTGCGCGACAGGTTCGGAATAATCTGCCGTCTTGAAATGTACACCCCCGACGAATTGAAAGAAATAGTTTCAAGAAGCGCGCGTACCCTCGGCATAAGCATAGAGGACGGCGCGGCAAAGGAAATATCCAAGCGTTCGCGCGGCACGCCCAGAATTGCCAACCGACTTTTAAAGCGCGTGCGCGACTTTTCTACAATAAATAATAATCCTGCGGTAACTCTCGCGGACGCAAAATTCGCCCTTGCCAAAATGGAAGTTGACGATTTGGGGCTTGACGAAGTGGACAGAGCTCTTCTTCGCGCAATGATTGAAAAATTCGACGGCAGACCCGTCGGGCTCGAAACTCTTGCCGCAACCATTAACGAGGACGCAGGCACAATTGAGGACGTATACGAGCCCTACCTTTTACAACTCGGCTTTATAGCCCGCACACCCCGCGGCAGAATGATACTTCGCGGCGGCTACGAGCATTTGGGTTACATACCCAGTGAAAAACAGCGCGAACAAATTTCGCTGTTCGACAAAAACGAAAATTGACAATGATATTTAAGAAATCCGATTTTTATTATGACTTGCCCGAAGAGTTAATAGCGCAAACTCCCGCAACCCCGCGGGACAGTTCCCGACTTTTGACTTACGACCGAAAAACGGGCGAGGTAAGACACGAAGTTTTCAGGGATATTATAAATTACTTGCATGCTGGCGACGTCCTCGTCGTAAACAATACCAAAGTTCTCCCTGCCCGTTTATATGCTAAGACTGAAAACGGCGGGGCGGTAGAGGTGCTTTTATTAAAACGCCTTAACGCAGACGATTGGGAAGTGCTCGTGAAACCGGGCAGAAAATGTACCGTCGGTAAAAAACTTTATATATCCGACGAGCTTTCTTTGACCGTTACGGGAATAACCGACAGCGGCGAACGTATTGTTTCCTTTGACTATAACGGAGTTTTCGAAGAAATTTTGGATAGGCTCGGTTCTATGCCGTTGCCTCCGTATATAAAGGCTAAATTGCAGGATAAAAACCGCTATCAGACCGTCTACGCAAAAGTAGACGGCTCGGCGGCAGCGCCCACAGCGGGCTTGCACTTCACGCCAGAGCTTATCGAAAAAATCAAAGCAAAGGGCGTTCTGGTTGCGGAAATTCTTCTTCACGTCGGCTTGGGTACGTTCCGTCCCGTCAAAGAGGATATAATAACCGACCATAAAATGCACTCGGAATATTACGAGGTAGGCGAAGAAGCGGCAAGGATAATCACCGCTGCGAAAAAAGAAGGTAGAAGAGTTATCGCCGTAGGCACGACTTCTGTCAGAACGCTTGAAAGCGTTGCCGACGAGGACGGCACGGTGAAGCCCCAAAAAGGCAACACGCAGATATTCATTTATCCGCCTTACAAGTTCAAGTGTGTAGATGCGCTTATAACCAACTTTCACTTGCCCGAAAGCACGCTCATAATGCTTGTTGCGGCTATGACGGGCAGAGAAGAGATTTTAAATCTGTATAATACAGCCGTAAAAGAAAAATACCGTTTCTTCTCGTTCGGCGACGCAACTTTTATATATTAATAAAATGAAAAATTTCAGTTTTGAATTACAACACATTGATAAACACACGGGCGCAAGGGCGGGAGTGTTCCATACCCCCCACGGCGATATAAAAACGCCGGTTTATATGCCCGTAGGCACTCAAGCTACCGTAAAGGGCGTGTATCCTCGCGACCTCAAAGAGGCAGGCTCGCAGATTATCCTTTCCAATACCTACCATTTGTATCTCCGCCCCGGCGACGAGCTCGTCAAAAAGGCGGGAGGGCTTCACAAATTTATGAATTGGGACAAGCCCATCTTAACCGACAGCGGCGGGTTTCAGGTATTTTCTTTGACCAAATTAAACAAAATTAAGGACGAAGGCGTTTACTTCAATTCGCATATAGACGGCTCTAAGCACCTATTTACGCCCGAAAAGGTTATGTCTATCGAGGAAAATCTCGGCGCTGATATAATAATGCAGCTTGACCAATGCAGCGAATACGGCTATACCCACGCTCAGGCGGAGCGGGCAATGGAATTGACTTCCCGTTGGTTAGAGCGTTGCCTCGCTGCTAAAACGCGCGACGATCAGGCGCTTTTCCCTATAGTTCAGGGCAATATGTACGACGACCTCAGAATGGAAAGTTTGCGCCGCGCAAAGCCTCACGCAACCGAGGGAATAGCGATAGGCGGACTCTCAGTCGGCGAACCAAAGAGCCGTATGTACGAAATTCTCGATTTAATGCGCCCCGAACTTCCCGAAGGCGTTCCCCGCTATTTAATGGGGGTGGGCAGTCCCGACTGCCTTATCGAAGGAGTTAAACGCGGGGTGGATATGTTCGACTGCGTGCTTGCGACGAGAATTGCCCGCAACGGCACGGCTTTTACCTCAAAGGGTAAGATAGTCGTAAGAAACGCCGTTTACGCCGAGGACTTCACGCCGCTCGATAATAAGTGCGATTGCTACTGTTGCAAAAACTATACCAAAGCTTATCTGCGTCATCTTATCAACGTGAACGAAATGCTTGCGTCGATGCTTTTGAGTTTGCACAATATCACCTTTTTACACAAGCTGATGTCCGGTATGCGAGAGGCGATTTTTGCTGACAGTCTTACGGAATTTACCGAAGACTTTTATTCTGAATACGGCAAAAGTGAATAAAATCGGATTGTTTTGTGAAATTTAAGACAAAAAATTTATTTAAGTTTAAAAATGCTTGCAAAAAGCAATAAAAAATATTATAGTAAGATAAAATTAAAGTTTTTTTGGAGTAATTATGTTAACTTCTTTACTTGACGAAGCAGCAGGCGGCAGCGGTTACAGCCAGTACATTATGCTCGGTATCGTGGTTTTACTTATAGTAGTAATCGCGGTATTCTATTTCTTTACTAATAAAAAGCGCAAAAAGCAAGAGCAGGACGCGCAGGACTTAATCAATGCGGTTAAGCCCGGCAACAAGGTTAAAACCATAGGCGGCATTTGCGGCATAGTCGTTGAAGTCGATAACGAAGAAAATACTTTCGTCCTCGAAACGGGCACTGAGACCTCTGGTAAAAGCTATATCAAGTTTGACAGACAGGCAATATATCAGACCGACGCCGTCGTTGAAAAGAAAGAGGACAAGCCCGCAACCGCGGAAATTACCGACGCCGAACCCGTAGCGGAAGGCGATGCGGTCGTTCCCGCACCTGCAGAAGCTCCCGCCGTCGAAGAGAAGGCAGAAGAAGTTCCCGCACCTGCGGAAGAAGCTTCGGAAGCGGCTAAGCCCAAGAAAAAAGGCAAGAAAGACGAAGAAGAAAAGCAAGTAAAATTCTAAAATATCAAACCTCCGCATAGATTAAAGCGGAGGTTTTTTTATGCGCACTAACGTTTTTCAGGTATTAAAAGCGGTGTTTGCCGCCGTACTCTTTTCACTCGCTTTCGTGCTTATCTTTACGGTAATAATTCAGCTTTTCTCATTGCCCCTTACGGCTGTTAAGCCGGTAAATCAGGTATTCAAAATTCTTGCAATAGCAGCGGGCGGATTAATCTTTATCCGCGGTGATAAAGGTCTTATAAAAGGCGTAATCCACGGCGTTTCGTCTGTAGTTATAACTTTTCTCGTATTCAGCTTAATATCGATGTCGTTCTCGCTCAGTTGGCTGTTTATCGTAGAGCTTATCGTCGGCGCAGTTGCGGGTGCAATTTCGGGCGTAATCGCCGTCAATATCAAAAAAACTTCTTAAATTGCTTGCTTTTTCTCTCTCCGTATTCTATAATTTATAAAAAAGAATAAAAGGAGAGTTCTCGTATGATTAAAACTATAGCAAAGCCCGCAGAAAAAAAGGTTACGGGTTGCGGCGAATGCAGAAGCACTTGCCAATCCGCTTGCAAAACAAGTTGCACGGTCGGCAACCAAAGCTGTGAAAGGGTAACGAGAGAACAGAACCCCGAAAAAGCAAACTAAAAAATATAAGGGAGGAGCAGATAATTCTCTGCTCCTTTTCGTCTTAAATGGTACACGTTTTTAATTACAAAGATAAAAGCTATATTTACGATAGCGGTAGCGGCAGCCTGCACGAATGCGACGCTGTAACCGCAGATTACGTAAAGGCAAAGTATGAAAAGACGGGTCAAATGCCCGCACTTTCCGAAGAAAAAATTGCCGAAATTGAAAGCGACCTTGCATCTTTAAAAGAGCAGGGACTTTTTTTGCGTGAAGAAATTAAAACTTATCCCTTAAAATCCAACGAAGTAAAGGCGCTCTGCCTTCATATTTGCCACGACTGTAATCTCCGTTGCCGCTATTGCTTTGCGGACGAAGGCGCTTACCATTCCGTACGCGAATTTATGAGCGAACAGACCGCCAAAAAAGCCATTGATTTTCTAATAGAAAACAGCGGCAAAAGAAAAATTCTTGAAGTTGACTTTTTCGGCGGCGAGCCTTTGATGTGTCTCCAAACCATAAAGAACGTGGTTGCTTACGCAAGAGAGCAAGGCGACAGGGCAGGAAAGAAATTTCTTTTCACTACAACTACTAACGCACTGCTTTTAGACGACGACGCGATAGATTTTTTCAACCGCGAAATGGAGAACGTGGTTTTATCTGTTGACGGCAGAAAGGAAGTTCACGACGCCATAAGAAAGACCAAAAACGGTAAAGGCAGTTTTGATTTGGTTATTGACAAAATCAAAAATTTCGTGCGTTCCCGCGGGGACAAGAACTACTACGTACGCGGCACGTTCACCTCAAAAAATCTCGATTTTTCAAAGGACGTAATCTTCCTTGCCGAAAACGGCTTTGACAGTATTTCATTAGAACCCGTCGTTACGGATATCGACGATTTGGCAATAAAGAAAGAGCATATCCCCGCAGTTCTTCAGGAATACGAAACCCTTTGCGATAAATATCTTGAAAAATACGATAAAGGCGAAGGCTTTAACTTCTTCCATTTCAACGTGGATTTGGAGGGCGGGACTTGTCTGCAAAAGCGCGTTTCCGCTTGCGGTGCGGGTAACGAATATTTTTCCGTAACCCCCAACGGAGATATTTATCCCTGCCACCAATTCGCGGGCGATAAAGATTTTCTTATGGGCAACGTATATGAGGGCAAACTCGACAAAAATATCAGGGACAAGTTTGCCTCGTCGTGCCTGTTTACAAGAGAAAAATGCGGCGATTGTTATGCCAAATTTATTTGCAGCGGCGGTTGCAGTGCAAACAATTATCATTTCGAGGGCGATATAAATAAGCCCTACGAGCTAACCTGCGAAATGATGAAAAAGCGTATCGAATGCGCAATGCACACTTTGGCGCATAAAAAATTGCAAAAATAGCCCATAAAAATTGTAATTTTTTTACATACAAACGCAAATTTATTGACGGCTTAAATTTTTTTTACTATAATATAGTAAGTCAAAAAATCAGAATTTCGAAAACGCGTCGTAATTTACGGTGCGGAAATCATATAGGAGTAGAGATGGGTAAAGTAAAATCGGCGATTATAACCGCGCTTGTCGTTGCGGCAGTCGTAATATTATCGCTATTTGCTACAATATCTTGCCCCCTTAACGAGGTTGAAAGATACAATTCTTTTATAAGTTCCATTCATATGGGCAGCGACCTCACGGGCGAGGCTTACGCACTGTTTTATCCCGAGGGCGTAATTTCCGAGGCAGACTATAAGCTTATAGTTGCAGGCGACGAAAGCGAGGCGGAGGACTACGAGTCCCGCGGCAGCGTTTACGTTGAAAAGGAAAAAATCGATACTGTCGATAAGGAACGCGAGTTTAAATCGAGCATTGCCGACGACGCCGAGATTATTTCCGCAAGGTTCGGTGAAAAGGGCTATTCGAAATATTCCGTAAGCGTTGTTGACGGCTACGTAATAAGGGTATCAGTTCCCACCAACTTTACCTATGCTGCGTACAAAGGCTACGACAGTACCGCGCGTAATAACGAGTTAACTCAAGTAAGTTCGTCTTTGAATTATCTCACTTTAAGCGGCGAACTCGATCTGCGCAACGGAAACGACGATACGGCTACTTCGATAATTCCCTATAAATATCACGGTTTTTCAACCTTCTTCAAGGACGCTAACTATTACGCAATAGGCGGAAACCACTACGTAAGACTTAACCTCACTGACGACGGTTTCATAAATCTCAATAACATTATAGGAATTCTCACGGACGGAACGGCATATTTCTTCGTTGGGGACACCTGCTTGGGTCTTCAATTAACCTACGGTGAGAATATCACTTCGAAAACTCTTAACTTCCAAGTCAGCGAAACTTACGCAAAAGACTATTCGATTATTTTAAATTCGGTTGCAACGGATAACGTCCTTGCCAACGATTACAATAACGGCGGAGCTGATACCGAAGTTATCGCTCTTTCACCCGCATACGGGGATAGTGCGGTAGTGTGGCTCTTCGTGCTGTTGCTTTTGGTTCTCGTCGGCGCGATAGTAATCTCTGTTGTAAGATACAAAAAACTCGGTCTTGTAAACGCATTAATCGCTCTTGCCTTCTCGGCAATAATGATAACTGCAATTCTTTTAACGGAAATTCAGTTTACCGTAGCGGGTGCGTTCGTTCTTGTTCTTGGGCTTGCACTGTTAACGTTCTCTAACTTCCGCGTTTTCGAGGCGGTAAGAAAGGAAACTCTTACGGGCAGAACCATTCAGGCTTCCGTAAAAACCGGTTACAGAAAGTCGCTTACTACAATCCTTGATTTGCATATCGTTCTTCTCGTGGTTTCGGCGTTGCTTGCGCTTATTTGCGCAGGAGAGCTTGCCGCTTGCGGACTGATACTTTTCATTGCAACGATAGCTTCTTACGTGCTTCATTGGTTCACAAGATTTATGTGGTTCGTAATATCTTCACCCGTAAAGGACAAGTTCGGTTTCTGCGGCTATAAAAGGGAGGTGTTAGACGATGAAGACTAATTTCAGGCTTTCCTCCAAAATGCACTTGTTTATTATAATTTCCACCGCGTTAATCGTTATCGGGCTTTTGGTGGGTATTGTATGTCAATGCGTTGCAAACGGTTTCTTCAATTACGGAGAAGACTATTCAAACTATAAATCAATAACCGTAACCTATGAAAATACCGATTTCAGCGGCAACGAAGAAGTACCCGTTGAAATAATTAAAAGTTATTGCGACGACGCTTTTTCTAAGACAGGCGTAAGCAGTTATGAATTTGCCGAAGGCGAAACGACTACGGGCGGTACGGTAACTTACAAATTTGCCTATTCGACAGACAACGGCAAACTTGAAGACGCAAAGCGTGCAATAAACGAAAAGCTTGCCGAGTTCGTAAAAGACGATACCGCAAAAATTTTTAACAGCGCTATTGCTACTTCTGCGGAAACCCTGTTAGGCGGCGGCAAAACTGTGGCTATGGCTGCAATAGCAATTTCAGTTGCTATCGTTTTCCACTTTATTTACTTCGTAATTCGCTATAAGCTTACTATGGCTCTCGGCGCAATACTTGCGGATTTGCATAATTTAGGTCTGTTTATCGCGCTCATGGCTCTCACGAGAATACCCGTAGGTTCGTCAATCGCAACCTTTGCGGTTATCACCGTTCTTCTCACCGTTATCGGAACTTGCTTCCTGTTTGACAGAATGAGAAAGAATTTCAAGGACGAAGAATTAAAGAAGCTCACCGCTTTTGAAATCGTTGATAAGACCGCTGACGAAAGCTTCGTTATTAATACGGTAATGCCCGCTTGCCTTGCCACGGTATCCGTAATAGCTTTCGTGCTTTTATCGATAAGCTCGCTTTCGCCGCTTGCGATAATTTCACCCGTTCTTTGCTCGTTCATAGGCTTCATATCCTGCGCTTACGGTACGTCGTTCTTCGTTCCGTCCGTGTATGCGAGATTTAAGCTTTTGGGCGACGGCTTTAAGAAAAAATCCCGCTCTAAAACGGCAAAATCAACTCAGAAATAAATAATATTCAAAAGGCGGGGCAACCCGCCTTTTTGCGTGTTACGGAAATAAATATGAAAAGAATTTTACCGGAATTCGAATTTTCGGAAGAACAACTGAATAACGTGCGCCGTCTTGCCAAAGAGTGCAACTTATGCGAAGAAACGGTTAAAATTCTGTACGGCAGGGGCGTGCGGGACAAAAATTCAATAACTGACTTTATGCACCCGTCAAAATCTCACTTCGTTTCGCCGTTTAAAATGAGCGGTATGCAAGAGGCAGTCGAGCTTATCACCAAGGCTCGCGACGAGGAGTGGGTAGTCGTAGTTTACGGCGACTACGATGCTGACGGTATCTGCGCCTCAACTGTAATGGGCAACGCTTTAAAGGATTTCGGTATAGAGCCAATAGTTTTCGTACCCGAAAGGAACAACGGCTACGGGCTTTCCGCAAAAACAATCGACGATATTTTCGACGAATATTTTCCGCAACTTTTCATTACGGTGGATTGCGGCATATCCTGCGCGGAAGAAGTGGAGTATTTAAAGGAATTAGGTGCTGAGGTTATAGTTACCGACCACCACGAGCTTCCCGATAAAATTCCGGACTGTATTTGTATAAACCCCAAATTCAACGACGGTTACCCCTACGATAATTTGTGCGGTGCGGGCGTTGCTTTTAAAGTGGGCTGTGCATTGAACGGCGAAAGTGCGTATAAATACCTTGATTTCGCAGCAATTGCCACAGTTGCGGACAGTGTTCCTTTGACGGGCGAGAACCGCGATATCGTTTACGAGGGACTTAAAATAATAAGGGATAATCCCGCAAAGTGCTATCAGATGTTTTTGAATAAATCGGACGCAATAACAGCTCAGACGCTTGCGTTCACGCTCGCACCCAAAATTAATGCCGCAGGCAGAATGGGTGATGCAAAAGCCGCGCTTGCCCTCTTTAACGAAAAGGACGAAAACAAAATTTTCGATTTGGCTGCAAAGCTTACCGCATACAATATAGAGCGGCAAAAGTGTTGCGACGAGCTGTATTTAAGCGCAAAAGAAATGTTGAAATCACAGGGTTTTTGCGGCAAAATTATTCTTCTTTGCAACGAAAGCTGGAACTCGGGTTTCGTCGGTATAGTTGCCGCCCGTCTTGCGGATGAGTTTGCGTGCCCTGCAATCCTGTTTGTAAAGAATGGGAATATGCTCAAAGGTTCTGCGCGTTCGGTAGAAAGCGTTAACATTTTTGAGGCGTTAAAGGCTTGTCAACAGTTCGTAACGGAATTCGGCGGACACTCTCAGGCAGCAGGTGTTAACGTAACGGAAGATAACTTCGATAATCTTGCGCAGGCACTTGAAGAATATATTTCTACGCACTATTTAGAAGAAGATTTTATCCCTACGGTCTATATAAACGGCAAACTTTCCGACGATTATTCCCAAAAGCTCGTAAAAGAAATGGAGCAGTTAGAGCCTTTCGGCGTCGGTAACCGCCGTCCTATGTTTGTGGCGGAAGAAGCTGCGCTTTCGGTTCGACCCGTAAAGCCTCTGTCGTCGCACTTATCAATAAAAAACTCTAAACTCGAACTTATGTATTTCGGCGGAGGTAAGTACGCACGGCTTTTATCGTGCGCAGCTCCCAAGCAGCTTATTTTCGAATACAACGTTTCTTCTTTCCGCGGGAAAGAGTATATAAAAGGTTTCGTTCGCGACGTCATTTACGGCAAAAATGCAAGAACTTTTGCTGAGGACGAAATGGCTTTCTCGCTTATAGAAACTCTTTCTTGTGCCGACTCGCCTTGTAAAATTTCAAATATCGATAGGTCGGAAGTTGAAAAATTAATGGACGGCAAGCCGCACGGCACGGTGTTTATTTCATGGGATAATTCCGTATTAAACAGCTACGCCAACGACAATCTGAATTCGGATTTGTTTTATCCGTCGTCCAAAAACTTTCAAACGGCAATTTTGGTCGCGCCCGCTTACGACGTTGATTTAAGCGGCTTTAACAGGGTAATATTTTTAGATAATATAGCCTGTGCGTCAAAATATGCAACCCTTACGGACAAGCGCGTGGAAGCAGTCGAAAACGCTCCCTCGTCCAAGATTTTAAAAAAACTCAGCGTGGACAGAGACGGGCTTTTAAGCGTATACGCCGCAGTTTCGGCAAACGCCAATAACATTGACGGCGCAACCGCGGAAGAAGTGGCAAAGCGTAACGGCTTGGGGGACAGTTTGCAAGTTTTCTTTGCGCTTAAAGTTTTTGAACAGCTCTCTATTGTTACCTTTAAAAACGGCAGATTAGAGGTAATGCGCGGCGTTAAAAGCAAGCTTGAAAATTCACCTTTATATAATAAAGTAAAAGAAATTAAGGAGGAGAACAGATGGACGTTATAGAAAAAATCAAAAAGAACTATTCGGCAGACGATTACGCTCTCCTTCTTTCAGCGTACAATTACGCTAAGGAAATGCACAGCGGACAAAAGCGTGCCTCGGGTGAGCCGTACTTTATGCATCCCTGTGCCGTTGCTGAAATTTTAGTTGACTTGGGTCTTGATACGCCCACGGTTGCCGCAGCGTTTCTTCACGACGTTGTAGAAGATACGCCCGCCACCGAGGACGACATTTTGCGTCGTTTCGGCAAAGAAATTATGACGCTCGTGGATGGCGTAACCAAGCTTGATAAAATTCATTTCCGCACTCACGAAGAGGAAGATGCGGAAAATTTCAGGAAGATTTTCGTCGCAATGGCTAACGACGTTCGCGTAATAATCATTAAGCTTGCGGACAGACTTCACAATATGCGTTCTTTGAATTTTCTTTCAAACGAGCGCCAGCAAAGAATAGCAAAAGAAACCTTGGAGATTTTCACGCCCTTGGCGGGTAGACTCGGTATTTCGCAAATCAAGTGCGAGCTTGAAGATTTGTGCCTGAAATACCTAGACCCCGAAGCTTACGAGTTTCTTGTCAAAAACATTCACCAAAAATTAGAAGAACGCAAGTCGTTCGTTGAATTTGTGGTTGCTGAAATTAAAGAAATTTTGGAAGAAAGCAGTATAAAAGGCGAAGTCATAGGCAGACCGAAGCACTTCTATTCGATATACCGTAAAATGAAAAATCAGGGTAAAACCCTTGATCAGATATACGACTTAACAGCCGTGCGTGTAATCGTTGATAAAACCGACGAATGTTACGAAATTTTGGGTAAAATCCATATGAAGTGGAAGCCCGTCCCCGGCAGGATTAAAGATTATATCGCAACGCCTAAGCGCAACCTCTATCAGTCGTTGCACACGACTGTCGTAACCAATTTCGGTCAGTTCTTCGAAATTCAGATACGCACTTACGAGATGCACCGAATGGCTGAATACGGTATTGCTGCGCATTGGAAATATAAAGAGAACCGTACGACGGATACAAAAGAAACCAACTTTGACGCCCGCCTTTCGTGGATACGCGACGTTATGGATTGGCAAGGCAGTCTAAACGAATCGAAGGAATTCGTTGACAGTTTAAAGAATGATTTATACGATAACGAGCTTCTTGTATTTACCCCGCACGGCAAAGTTATTTCGTTGCCGCTTGAAGCAACTCCCGTGGACTTTGCCTACGCAATTCACTCCGAAGTAGGCAACAAATGCGTGGGCGCTAAGGTCAACGGCAAAATGGTTGCCCTCAACTCGACCTTAACCACGGGCGACGTTGTAGAAATTCTGACACAATCAAATTCTCGCGGGCCTTCGTGGGATTGGCTGAAATTCGTAAAATCAGGATCAGCCCGTGCAAAAATAAGGCAGTTCTTCAAGCGAGAAATGAAAGAGGAGAACGCTAAAACGGGCAGAGCTATGCTTGAAGCAGAGGCAAAGCGAAAGGGCTATAATCTCAACGACCTTTTGACGGAAAGCTCGTTCAAAAAGCTTTCCAATAAGCTCGTTTTCAGTTCGGTGAATGAAATGATGGCTTCCGTGGGTTACGGTGCTGTCAGCGTAAATCAGGTCATTTTCAAACTAATCGACTACTATAAAAAGGAAATGCCAAAGCCTGTAGAAGTGGTCGATTCGGGCAAGTTAAAGCATACCCCCGCTGGCAGCGTTACAATAAAGGGTATGAGCGGTCTTTTGGTTCGGTTTGCCCATTGCTGCAATCCCGTGCCCGGAGACGATATTGTCGGTTTCGTTTCGCGCGGAAGGGGAGTAATCGTACACCGCTCGGACTGTTCAAATCTTGCCGACGCGGACAAGAACCGCTTGCAACCTGCACAGTGGACGGGCGATATCGATACAGACTTCCTTGCAGATATAAAAGTTATCTCCGACAACTACGACGGCGTAACCGCTTACGTTATTTCGGAAATAGCTGCAATGCGCCTTTCGTTCACGCAGATAAACGGCAGAATTAACAAGGACAAATTGGCGGAAGTGGAAGTGCGGGTGAAGCTCAATAAACGCTCGGATATCGACCTTCTTATAAACCGGTTAAAGCGCGACAAGCGCGTGCTCGACGTTTACAGAACAACCAATTGACCCCCATATATATGCAAGTTTTCAAAGTTTTACCCCTTGATTTTTCAAGTAATTCATATATATTAACGGCTGATAATAAAACCGCCGTTACAATAGACCCTTCTTTGCAAACTCTTGAAGTTTTGGACAGAAAAGGGCTCATTTGTACGCACGTTTTATTAACGCACGGACACTTCGACCACGTTGGTGCGTGCGGTGAACTTTTCTCGAAAGGTGCGCATATATGCTGCAGCGAACGCGAAAAAGACCTGATTTTCAGTAAAGAATATTTAGGTATTTTCGGCGGCGTCAGCGTTCCCGAATTCGAAATTTGCCGCACCTTTAAGGACGGGGAAGAAGTATCCTTGTGCGGAATTAATTTTAAAGTAATTGAAACTTCCGGACACACATTAGGCAGTTGCTGCTATCTCACCGATAATTATATTTTTACGGGAGATACGTTGTTTCGCGGCAGCGTAGGTAGGTGGGACTTGCCGACAGGAAACTTTATAAGTCTTTCCAAAAGTTTAAAAAAGCTTGCCGCTTTGGAAGGAGACTACAAAATTTGCTGCGGACACGGCGAAGATACTACCCTTCACCGCGAACGCGCCTATAATCCGTATTTAAGGAATATTTAATGTTACACACAAACAGTGAAGGCTTGTACGAAGAAATAATGCTCGTTATTCGGGCTTTCGATGCAGAAAGCGAGGAATTTACACATTATTTTTCTTGTTCAGGCGGAAAATTTTTAAATTCAATAGAATACAACGGCGAATTTTACGATTTCGAAGAGGAATACAAGGCGGAAAACGATTTGGTGTTTAAGCGTCTTGCCAAACGCTCGGCGAAGTTATCGTTTTATAAAGTTCTTTCAAAATTCAAAGGCGATCTGCCGTGGGGCGCTCTTACGGGCATTCGCCCGACTAAGCTTGCCTACACTGAACTTTCGGGCGGAAGCGATTATAAAAAGCTGTTCAAGGAGATGTGTGTATCCAAAGAAAATACCGCGCTCGTTACCCGAGTTTTAAAGGCTCAGGAAGAAATATATAAAAAGGGGGGACAGGATCTATACGTCAGTTTGCCATTCTGCCCCACTAAATGCGACTATTGTTCTTTTATTACCGCCCCCGTCGAAAAGACGAAAATTTACGTTGAAGATTATATAAATTGCCTGATAAAGGAAATTAATTCCGTTAAGCCGTATCTAAAAAATTTACGCAGTATTTACGTCGGCGGAGGCACTCCGTTCGTGCTTGAAAATTCTCAATTGACCCCCATATATGCCGCAATTAACGCACTTTTGGATAAAAAACCGGAATTCACTGTCGAAGCAGGCAGACCCGACGTTTTTACAGACGAAAAGCTGAAATCAGCAAAGGAATACGGCGTTACGCGCATTTGCGTCAATCCGCAATCCTTCAATGACGAAACGCTGAAAAAAATAGGCAGAAAGCACAATGCCGTTCAGACGTTGCAAGCCTATGAGGCAGCGTTAAATTACGGCTTCGATATTAACCTCGATTTAATTGCGGGACTTGCCGACGAAACGCCGAAGGACTTTGAAAAATCTTTAAGTACTGCAATTTCTTTAAATCCTGCAAATATCACCGTTCACACTCTTTCTTTAAAGAGCGGAGCAAAACTCAAAGAAGAAACGAAAAAACTGAACGTAAAAGGCATAGGGGAAATGATTTCAATTTCTCGCGAAATGCTCACTCAAGCGGGTTACGAACCTTACTACCTCTACCGCCAAAAATATCAGGCTGGCGGGCTGGAAAACGTAGGTTGGGCAAAGCCCGATAAAGTTTGTGTTTACAACGTTGACACTATGGAAGAAATTTCGTCCAATATAGCAGTCGGCGCAAACGGCATTTCAAAACGCTACTTTTCGGACGAGGACAGGATAGAGCGTTACGCCGCCCCCAAAGACATTCCGACGTATATCAATAAAATCAATGAAATTATCTTGAAACGCAACGAGCTTTTCAAATAATCGGGCTTGTCTTAATAATTTTTAAATTTTCGTTCAAATCGTTTGCTATTTGCAAATATAAGTGTTAAAATAATTTCGTTACGGTTACAAAGCCGAGCGAACACTCAACGCCGAGCTTTGTTTCCCGCAAATATTTCCATAGGAGGATAAATTAAATGGAAAAGCAGGAAATTATCGCAAAATACGCAACTAAGGAAGGGGATACGGGTTCTCCCGAAGTGCAGATTGCACTTTTAACGGAAAGAATTAACCACCTCAACGAACACCTTAAAGAGCATATCCACGATAACCATTCCCGTCGCGGTCTTTTAAAGATGGTCGGTCGCCGTCGCGGTCTTTTGGACTATCTTAAAAGCAAGGATATCGAAAGATACCGTGCTATAGTCGCAGCGTTAGGTTTAAGAAAGTAACAAAAAGAGCGCACTTTAACGCGCTCTTTTTTGCTTAAAAAATTCGTTCATGGCAAGAGCCGTGAACACAAGAAGAAAAGGAGACAGAGATGAACTACAAAGAATTTACACTCAAAGTCGGCGGCAGAGACGTCGTTATCGAAACAGGCAAATATGCCGAGCAGACAAACGGTTCTTGCCTTGTCAGATGCGGTGAAACCGCCGTTATGGTATCGGTATGTATGTCGGCAGCGCCCAGAGAGGGTATGGATTTCTTCCCTTTGCAGGTTGACTACGAAGAGAAGATGTACGCAGTCGGAAAAATCCCCGGCGGCTTTAAAAAGCGCGAGGGAAGAGCAAGCGACAAAGCAATTTTAACGGCAAGACTTATTGACAGACCTCTCCGTCCGTTGTTCCCTAAGGGTCTTTTCAACGACGTAGTAGTAACCGCGCAGGCGCTTTCGGTTGAACCCGACGTTTCCCCCGAACCTCTTGCTATGATAGGTTCTTCGGTCGCACTTGCAATTTCGGATATTCCTTGGGCAGGACCTACGGGCTCGGTCGTAGTCGGAATGGTTGACGGCAAGTACGTAATCAACCCCGATTTAGCTCAACGCGCAAAAAGCGCAATTCATTTGAACCTTGCGGGCTCTAAGGACGCGATCTTAATGATTGAAGCGGGCGCAAATGAAGTAAGCAACGACGAAATGGTCGGCGCGATAATGTTCGGACAGAAGGAAATTGAGAAGATCTGCAAATTCATAGAAGAAAAAATCGTTCCCGTAGTCGGTAAACCCAAACTTGAAATAGAGCTTTACCATATTCCCGAAGAGCTTGATAATGAAGTCCGCGCATACGCTTCCGCAAAAATAGATTGGGCAATCGATACCTTCGACAGACAGGAAAGGGAAAAGAGACAGGACGAAGCCGAAAAAGAAATTTTAGAGCACTTTGCCGAAATTTATCCCGACAACAAACGCGAAATAAAGGACAGCCTTTACTATCTTACCAAGGAAAAGGTTCGCGCTAAAATATTCGACAAGGGTATTCGTCCCGACGGAAGAGGACTTAAAGACGTTCGTCCCATTTGGTGTGAAAAGGGCGTTCTTCCCCGCGCACACGGTTCAGCCGTATTCACGAGAGGACAAACCCAAACTCTTACGACCTGTACGCTCGGTATGCTTGGCGAGGCGCAGAAGCTTGAAGGACTTGATGAAGAAGTTTCGAAAAGATATATGCATCATTACAACTTCCCCGGCTACTGCACGGGCGAGGCAAAAGCTCTCCGTTCCCCCGGCAGGCGTGAAATAGGGCACGGCGCACTTGCTGAGCGCGCCTTAATTCCCGTTCTTCCGGACGAAGTTGCTTTCCCTTACGCAATCCGCGTTGTAAACGATATTACAAGCTCCAACGGTTCGTCGTCTATGGCTTCCGTTTGCGGCTCTACTATGGCTCTTATGAATGCGGGCGTTCCAATCAAAGCACCCGTTGCAGGCGTAGCTATGGGGCTTATCAAAAATCAGGAAACAGGCGAATTTAAGGTAATGACCGATATTCAGGGCTTGGAAGATTTCCTTGGCGATATGGACTTTAAAGTTGCGGGCACTACCAAAGGTATAACCGCAATTCAGATGGATATAAAAATCAAGGGTATTTCAGAAGAAATTATGCACACTGCAATCAATCAGGCGAACGAGGGCAGACAGTTTATTCTTTCAAAAATGCTTGAATGTGTTCCCGCAGTTGCGCCTCAGCTCTCCGTTTACGCGCCTAAAATTATCAGCTTTGAAATCGACCCCGAAAAAATCGGCGACGTTATCGGTAAACAAGGCTGCGTAATCAAGAAGATTATGGAAGAAACAAACACGCAAATAGAGTTCAACGAAGACGACAGCGGAAGAGGATACATCTCTTGCGTAGGACCTATCGAGAACGCGGAAAAGGCAAAGGCGATAGTTTTAAGCATTGCCCGTGAACCCGAAGTCGGCGATATGTATATCGGCACGGTTGTAAGAATAATACCTTCCCGCGCGTTCGTTGAATTTGCGCCCGGTAAGGACGGCGGTATTCATATTTCCCAACTTTCCAACAAGAGAGTTGAAAAAATCGAGGATGTAATCAATATCGGCGACACCGTAAAAGTCGAAATAATTAAAATCGGCGACAGAGGTATCGACCTTAAATTGCTTGAAAAATTGTCATAATAAAAAAATTGCGGGCAGACCCTTCTGCCCGTTTTTTGTGAAACTTTTTGCCACATTCTTGAAATTTCAGAAAATGCGGTTATAATATAAACTAGGTGTATTTGGTGAAATAAAATATGAAGGTGAAAAAATGTTATCTTTATTTTTACTTTTTGGTTTAGACTGGTTAGAGGGTGAGACGCTTACGTATGCCTGCATAGGCGCGGGAGCTGTAGTACTGTTTTTGATAGTGCTTATAACAGCCCTTGCCGTTAGGTCAAAAAAGAAGAAAAAGGCTTTAAAATCAAGCCAAACAGCGCAAACAAACGAAGTTCCAGCAGTGCCCGTTGAAGAGCCCCAACTCGTTGAAGAGCCCCAACTCGTTGAAGAGCCCCAACTCGTTGAAGAGCCTCAACCCGTTGAAGAACCCCAACCCGTTGAAGAACCTCAACTCGTTGAAGAGCCCCAACCCGTTGAAGAGCCTCAACCTGTTGAAGAACCTCAACCTGTTGAAGAACCTCAACCTGTCGAAAAGCCCCAACTCGTTGAAGAACCCCAACCCGTTGAAGAGTCTCAAGACGAAGTACTTGAAGAGGAA
>CAMWIW010000017.1 GCA_947174415.1 uncultured Clostridia bacterium | reverse complement strand
ATTTATACTTAACTGGATTTATTTGTTTAATGTATTCTTGCCATACCATAGGATTATTTTATACTACTCAAAAAAAGACAAAAACCATTGGGTTGAAGAGGGCAAATTGCCAACATTTCGCCAACATTTTGTGAAGAAACATATTAAAACAGATAAATATGAATTAGTACGATTTCAGCACCGTAATCGCATCTTAAAGCCGTATTTTGCGGAAAAATTGAGCTTTTTTAATACATATTAAGACGATTTGAACCTCCCAAATTTCTTGGGCAACAACCCGATGGTCGGCGCAACGGTTGCAGTTGCGGTTGCCGTTCAGGAAGCTATGACGAAGTAATAAGCACAATATAGAGTGTTTTAATTTAACTAAATACAAAAATAATACCCACGGGAATCCGTGGGTATTTTGTTTTTTTCAACAGAGTTGCTTCGACTTTCGTTATTAACCGTTATAACGGTCAAGGTTGGCACGAATGGCTTCAATCAATCTTTTTTCCGCCACCGTCTTAGAGTCTTTTGCAACTTTGGTGCAAACGGACGTGCCGTAAAGTTTTGAGAGGTCGTCTACGAGATTTTTGAGATGTACGGTATCAAGAATGTTCGTTGAGCCGCAGATTTCTTCTGCCGTAAGTTCTTTTGTTTCTGACATGTAAGGTGTGTTCTCATCCATAAGATAAAATCTCCTTTAAAATATTTTTGCCTCTGCTCACATAAAGTTGCCGCGAATAACTTTACGTAAAGTCCGACGCTGTACTATTTATGATATGCGAGCAAAATTTTATTTACCACATCGTATCTTTTGAAAATAAAAAAGCGGCTTTTAAAAGCCGCTTTTTTAAATATTTTCTTATGTATTTTAACTGAATATAAATTTTATATAATGCTTTTTGTTTTCGTCTTTATTGATAACGGGGCTTTCGAAGCCGTCTACATTTATCGCGTTGGGATAAAACTGTGGTTCGAGGCAGAACCCGCAACCTCCGCCCTTACCGTTAAAAGTAGCTGGCTTACCCACGTAAAACTGCACTCCGAGCATATCGGAATAAACGTCCATAGCGATTCCGCTTATCTCTCCCTTTGCCGTGGCAACATGATTGCCGTTCAAGCAAAAATTGTGGTCGTAGGTCTTGCCACCAAGCCCTTTCAAATCTTTGCCGATTCTTTTGGGTGAAGTGAAGTCAAGGGGCGTGCCTTTGACGCTTTCAACCGTCCCGAGAGGTATAAGTTTTTCGTCAACCGGCGTGTAATTATCCGCATTGATTTGCAACAAATTACCCATAACTTCGCCCTCGCCGTTCATATTGAAATAAGCGTGGCAAGTCGGCGCAAACAGCGTTGTTCCGTCGCTGACAGCGGTATACTCTATTAAAAGTCCGCTGCCGTTTAAGGTAAACTCTACACGAAATTTAAGCTCTGCGGGGAAACCCATATCACCGTCTGGACTAATAAGAGATAGCACAAGCTTATCGCTGATTATCTCTGCATGGAAAAAGCGTTTATCGAAACCTTCTACCCCACCGTGCAAACAGGTTTCGCCCTCGTTTGCAGACACTTTATAGCTTTTTCCGTTTAAAGTAAAACTTGCGCCCGCAATACGGTTTGACACTCTTCCTACCGTCGTCCCGCAATAGGAGTTGCTGTTTATATAGCCTTGAACGCAGTCATAGCCAACGAGAATGTTTTTTTCGCCGTCTGCTGTATTCAGCTTTATAAAATTGAGAGTTGCGCCAAAATCAAGCACTCCCACCTTAATTTCGCCGTTTGACAAGGTGTATAAATACACCTCTTTGCCATTATAATTATCAAATAACGTTTTAGTTATCATATTAAATTCTTTTATTATACTGCATTTAAACGGAACGTTTATAGCCGTTAGGGTTTTTCTGTTGCCAATTCCAACTTGATTGACACATTTCTTCTATGCCGAGCTCAGCCTCCCAGCCGAGCTCTTTTTTAGCCTTGCTTGCGTCGGCGTAACAAGCCGCGATATCGCCCGCCCGTCTTGGCTGTATCTTATATGGCAGAGCGTGCCCGCAAGCCTTTTCAAATGCGTGAATTACGTCCAGAACGCTGTACCCTACCCCCGTGCCGAGGTTGTAAGTATACACTCCGCTTTTCACGATTTTGTCAATTGCCGCAACATGACCCTTTGCAAGGTCAACAACGTGGATATAATCTCTAACGCCCGTGCCGTCATGCGTGGGGTAGTCGTTGCCGAACACACCGACTTCTTTGAGCTCGCCAATGGCAACTTTTGCTATGTAGGGTGTCAGATTGTTAGGTATACCTTTGGGGTCTTCGCCGATAAGCCCGCTTTCGTGCGCGCCGACGGGGTTGAAATAACGTAACAAAACCACAGACCACTGCTTGTCGGCTTTGTACACGTCGTTTAACATAATCTCTTGGAAATACTTGCTCGTGCCGTAAGGGTTAGTTGTACCGCCTGTCTTGCAATCTTCGGTAAGTGGCAGGACTTCGGGGTCGCCGTAAACCGTTGCCGACGACGAAAAAACTATTTTCTTGCAACCGTGCTCACGCATTGCTTGCAGCAAAACAAGTGTACCGTTTAAGTTATTTTCGTAATATTCGACAGGTTTGGCGCAGCTTTCGCCCACCGCCTTTAAACCCGCAAAATGAATGACCCAATCGATTTTGTGTTCCAAAAAGATTTTATCGAGAGCGGCTTTATCGCGAACGTCAGCCTCATATAAGGCAACTCTTTTGCCTGTAATCTTTTCAACGCGCTTCACGCTTTCAGGCGAGGAATTCGCAAAATTATCTACTACGACTACGCCATAACCGCTGTTTAACAACTCAACGCATGTGTGCGAGCCTATATAACCCGCACCGCCCGTAACTAAAACGTTCATATATTCCTCCGAAACGTTTGCGTTTTCTTTATTATTGTTTTCAATATTTGCTTTTTAAAAGAGAAAGTTTAAACGAGGAATGCGCGCCCGCACCGTAATCTGCATCGGCAAGATATTCTTCCAACTCTTCAAGCGCCGTTACCGACGGGGTAAAAGGTTGCTCGCCGTCCTCCGTACGCCAAACGAAGTATTCCGGACTTAAAATTGACGGTGAACTGTTAGGAAATTTGTTAGCCGCGTTTTCGTCCGAAGACGAGCCTACGATTATTTGCGAAGTCGCGCTAAGCTGATAGCTGCAATTTACAAGCTTGTAACCGCCCTTGACCAATTCTGCGGAGTTGCTGTCGTTGTTTTTCAACAGGTTTTCTATGCCTCTGTAAATGCAATTTTCCGCCTTAACGCTGCCGCCGTTACCGCAAACAATTCCTTGCGAAACAAGTCCGCACTTCCAACTGCTGTTGACTGCCGAAACCAAACCTGCTGCGTTTCTTGAACGCAGTTTCGTGCGGTAAACGTAATACTCTGAGCTATCAACAACACAGTTGTACATACACGCGTTACCGCCGCGCACTTTGGGCAATCTGTCCTCTAAGTTTTTAAAAGTACAGTTTGCAAAAGAAATCTGTAATTTCAGATTAAAAGCGTACTCGTCGCCACTGTCGCCGCAGAGGAAACCTTTCTTTTGTGGAATTGCTATCCCGTACAAGATTTCTTCAAAGGTCGCGCCTGCGTCCCTCAAGGTCTTGTAATACAGACATTGAGCGCCGCCGTTCTGATAATCCTCTTCTATGTCTTGCATCATCTTATAGAGATAGCCGTCCTCGTCGTCGCTGCCTGCGTTGAAATTGCACCAGCTTATATGAACCGCCGACGTGCCGTTTGCACCGTAAGGTGCTCGGAACGCAACGCCTGCATTTACCGTGTATTCGGGGTTAGAAACGTCTATCTGTCCGTCGTAGGACTTGCCGAACGTGCAGTGGTCAATCCAAATATATCCGCAGAACGCTATTTTAAAGTACGCCCAGCCGTGAAAATCGTAATCGCCTATTGCAGAAGTAGTTTTAGAAGGAGAATCCTCCCACTGCCAAATTTCGTCCATTTCCAGATTTCTGAAAACGACGTTATCGTCGCTTGTCAGTTTAAACCCGCAATGAGTAAGCTTTGCACCGTTTTTCGAGTAAATTAACAGATTAGAAGTATTTTCAACTTTTATCTGCGAAATGCCGTTTTCCTTAACCATTTCGGAATTGAAATCGTTAACGTGTATAGACATTGTTTTTCTTGAAAAGTCTTCTACCACTCCGCTTGCTTTAGCCTCGTCGGATAGAACGTTATATCCAAGATTCAAGTCGTTTGCAATCTCTATGACGTGAACAGTACCCTCGAAGTTTTCCTCAGTATATCCGTCGGCGGGAACTTGCGCGTACGTACCGGATTCGTCATTCCAAACGTTAGTATAATGATACTTTGCGTCAACGATTGCTTGCGTCAACTCTTCCGCAGTCGTTACGACACGATATGCAGAAGTGTTTTCATACACTGAAAAATCGCCAATATTGTCGCGAACGTACCCGTCCGCAGAAAGATTTGTTTTTAAGTGAGCGGATAAACTGTCCTCGGGTTGGGGATCGGGAGTTGTAATAACCTCGCCGCCGTCCGTGCCGTCATTTACCCCGCACGAAAAACCGCAGAAAACGCCCGCTGCCATTGACAGAGCAAGAATTGCCACGATAACTTTCTTCATATATTACCTCATTAATGACTTATCGTAATATATTTTATCACCGCAATTCGTTTTAGTCAATACTTAAAAATGTGCGAAAGCCAATGTGCGGCTTAATAAAGCCGATTGTTATATTTGTCGTTTTTCAATAAATCATTGATAAATTGACGGAACAACCCGTAGCCGTTTTCGTTGAGGTGAACTCCGTCAGCGTGAAAACAGTTTAAGCCGCTTTCTTCTATTAAGCTATTCCACTCCGCCGCAACAACGCCGCATTTAGGTGCGCCGTCTTTAATTTTTGCGTTATAGCTATCCTTAGCGTTAAAAAATTTCACGCAGCTCGGCGAATGAACTATGCATAATATGTAAAGCTCGGTTTCTGGAAAATAGCCGTGCAACAGCTTAGACAATTTCACGAAATTACGATAAGTTTTTTCGGGCGTGCTTCCCGTGTTTAAATCGTTATACCCAAGATTGATAACTATCTTTTCTGGCGCGGAGATATGTTTAAGCTTATCAATCCACTGTATCCAATCCGTGAATTTAGAGCCGCCTATGCCGCAATTAACGTAATTCTCGGGAAAATAGTCTTTGAAAAAATTTTTGCCCGCAAACTCTTGATAATCGGCAAACTCGAAATAGGAATCGCCCAAAAACAAAACCTTTGCCTTTTGCGTTTTGTTAAGCGCGTCTAAATTTCTACGCCACAGTTCTGCAAGCCTTACCGCATTCTCGTCGTAGTCGAATTCCATTTCAGCAGTATAGCCGTCCAACAGCCTAGAATAATCAAACTCGCCCTTATACTCACCTACTTTATCCAAGCCCCTAAAAAAGCCTTTTAAAAAGTGTGAGGGTGCGCCGTCCGCATAGGTATAGTAAATAACTCCGTTGCCGTAAATCCAATCGGTTTTACGGTAATCGTATTGACCCGCAAACTTGTATTTCTTTTCTCCTATCGCGGAAATCAAACAGCCGATAACCGAGCGCGAAAAATCTTGCTGACCGTAACCGAGCTTATTGAAATTTTTACCGTCGTAGTAGATATCGCCCGTATAAACTGAGCCTTCTGCGTACTTTATACAACCGAACCCCGTGCACGGCTTGCCGATTTTAAAAGCGCCCTCGCAAGGTGTGAAATACCACACGCCGACAGCATTGGTTTTGTATGCGTCAAACAATTTGCAGTTCTTCATTCCCCTTCTCCGTTACATAAAAAATTTAATTTTGTAATCCTTTGACGTCTCTGTTTTCGATGCACCTTTATCGAATTATCGCAATTTTTCCACGGTCATGCCGTCCGATATCGCAACGTCGTAAAACTCTGCTTTGTAGCCCGTTTCGTTTTCGTACTTTTCGTATACATAGCGTTTGAAGTCGTCCAATCCGCTTGTTTTTACAAGCGATACGGTGCAACCGCCGAACCCGCCGCCCATCATTCTCGAACCGAGGCACAAGGGGTGGCACTGCGCCGCAAAAGCAAGCGTGTCAAGCTCCCTTCCCGTAACTTCGTAATTTTTGGAAAGCGACTCGTGCGATTTATTGAGGAAAAAGCCCAACATTTCAAGCTTTCCCGCACGTAAAGCCTTAACCGACTGCCGCACACGTTCACACTCGTCAACGACATGGCGCACGCGGCTTCTCAAAGGCATTTCCAACATAAACGAATATTCGGAAAATTTCTGCGGAGTAATATCGGCAAGACAATTTATAGGAATATACTTTTTCAGTATGGCAAGTGCCTCGTCCGTTTCGGCGCGGCGTTCGTTATATTTGCTTTCTACAAGGCTGTGCGGTTTTTTGCAGTTTGTAATCACCAAAGAACAATCACCGAGATTTAAGGGCAAATACTCGCAGTGTAGAGTATTACAGTCCAAAAGCATAGCCATATCCCTTTTACCGCAAGCGGAAGCGTATTGGTCCATAATTCCGCAATTTACGCCCGCAAACTCTATTTCGGCTTTTTGCGCGGCAAGGGCAATTTCAACCTTGTCAAGATTTTCGCCCGCAAGCGTTGCAAGGGCAGCTATCGTGCTTACCTCTATCGCCGCAGAGCTTGACAGTCCGCTGCCGAAAGGAACGGTACAGTCCATAAACATATCGCAGCCTACTATTTTATGCCCCGCCCGCTGCCACATAAGCGCGCTACCGGCTTGGTAGTTGCCGTACTTCAAATTTTTATAGCTTTCAAGCTTGTTGATTTCAAGCGTAACCTTATCGGGCAATGTGGACCAACTCAAATTTATGCAATTTGTACCGTTGGGGCGCACATATGCCGCGTTTTTGAGGGATATTGCCGCGGGTAAAACACTTCCGCCGCAGTAGTCTATGTGCTCGCCGATGAGGTTAATTCTTCCCGCTGCCGAAACTTTAAAATCGTATTTTTCATTCATTTTCGAACCCAAGCCCCTTTAAAAACGTCAAAAATTGCTCCGCATCTTTAAAAACGGCGGTATTTTCAAGAATTCTGCCGCAAATACTGCCCAATTCCTTTTTTATTGCGGATTTTGCGCCCGCTTTTTTATCCGCCGCAAAAAGGGCGGAAGCTTCGTCAAAAACAAGCTTAAATGCGGCATATTCAGGGGGCAACGGCTTTTTTTGCTCAATAAATTTTTCGATTTCCGTCAATTCTTCTTCAAGCCTTCCGGGCAAAATGAACAACCCTTGCGCCTCGATTAAGCCGATACTTTCTTTCTTTATAACGTGAAATTCTGGGTGAGCGTGAAAAACTCCGTCCGGATATTCTTCGGACGTAACGTTATTTCTTAAAATAATACTCATTTCATAGCCGCGGACTGTCTTAATGACAGTGGGACTTACAGCATTATGCACTCCGTCCGCGTCAACGGCAATAATTCCGAGCGCGGAATTTTCATATTTTACCCAAGCTTTTCTTATCGCCTCGCTAAGCGCAACAATGTCGTCCCTACTCTTTGAAACCAAACGTACAACCGTACCTTTCCAATCTACGATTTCTGCGGTAATTGAGGGATATTCGGGGTGCAATAGCGTTTGCTTTGCTTTTGCCTTGTGCATAGGCAGCACCTCGCCGCCGCCTTGAAAATGGTCGTGCGCAAGCACGCTGCCGCCTATTCGTGGCAACGGCGCGTTACAACCTATAAAGTAGTGCGGGAACGTATCCACAAAATCCAAAAGCTTTTTAAAGGTGCTTTCATCAACGTGCATAGGGGTGTGTTCGCAATTAACCGCAATTCCATGCTCATTAAAGTAGCCGTAAGGCGAGTATTGCCAAAACCAATCCTCGCCGTCAAGAGTAATTCCTACCGTCCTTAAAGTGCGTTTACTTCTTGCGCCGAAGCCTTCGTTTTCACGACAAATAACGCACTTGCAAAAACCGCCGTCCACCTTGTTTCCGCTTGCCGCCTTTTTGGGGTCGCGGAACTCGGGCTTTGCCTTGTTTACGGTTATTATAAGCCCTTCCGATTCAAAGCGCGGGTTTTTATCCAAAACAGCTTTTTTGACGTAGTCGTTTTTTACGCAATAGCCGTAAAGCCAATCGGTCGCAGCCTTGGTATTTGTCTTGCAAAGCGCGTTAAATTTATCGCACACCGCCGCGGGGTTTAAACTAAGCTCGCCGTAAACCTCGTCGCGTTTGTCGGGCGTAAACTCGCCCTCGCAACCATCAAGAATTTCAAGTAATCTGTTCTTTTTATAGTTTACGTCCCTATTGTCAAGCCCAAGGTTTTCCAACGCGTAAGAAATTAAATTTTCAATTTTATTGTGCAAAGCAGACACTGTTACTCCACCGCCTTATCGTGGCTTGCGCCACACTATTTTTTGTCGCCGAAAATTTCTTTAAGGACGGACATATCGAGTTTGGGTTTGCGGTCCGCGGCAAGTAAGCCGTTTACCTCTTGCTGAACGTCGGTAAGCTGCGTATAGCAAAAGCCTTGAAAGCCGCATTCGTAAACACCGCCTAAAAGATTTTTAAGACGGGAAATAAACTCCTCTTCGTTCTCAGCTCCGTCATTGTAGCCCCAATTGCCGTTTTTTGAAGAATTTTTAAAGGCTATGCCGCCGAACTCCGTAAATAAAACGGGCTGTCCCGAATAAGTGCACCCCTCCGCCATGAGCTTTCTTCCCGCGGGGTAAACCGCGTCAAGATTTTCGGGAGCATACTTGTTTGCAAATTCCGAGCTGTCGTAAGCGTAATCGTGAATGGAAATTATGTCTGTAAAATCGATATTTTCCCACCCGTCGTTTGTAGAAACAAGACGGCTTGCATCCATAGCCTTGGTTATGAAATAAAGCGAACGCGCATAGTCTTGCTGTGCGGGTTGGTTTAGAATTTTCCTTACGCCCCAACTTTCGTTTAGGGGAACATAGCATATTACGCTTGCAAAGTTGCGCATATGGGTGATGACGTTCTGCCATTCGGAAAGCTGTAACTTCATCTCGCGCGAATTGAAATTGTAAGCCGAGGGCATTTCGCACCAAGTTAAAAAACCCATTTCGTCGGCGTAATAATAGTAATAAGGGTCTTCTATTTTCTGATGCTTTCGCGCACCGTTGAAGCCCATTTTTTTGGCAAGTTCGATATCCTTTTTAAGCGCTTCGCAAGAGGGCGGCGTAAGCCCGCTTTCTTTCCAATATCCTTGGTCCAAAATAAGCCTTTGGTAAAGCTTTTTGTTGTTAAGACAGATATTTCCGCACTCGTCTATCGAAATTTTCCTCATTCCGAGGCGAGTGTGAACAACGTCGATAACTTTTCCGTTTTTGAAAAGACTGATATCCAACCCGAAAAGCGTGGGGTTTTCGGGCGACCAGAAAAGTTTTTCGTCCACGAAGTCGTCTTCCATAAGCTTTACGCAGTAGCGCGTATACTTGCCGTCGAGCGTGAGCAGCTGTTTTTTGTAAAGCTCGCCCTTTAAATAAACGTCTATTCTCGCGCTGTCGGCAACGCCGTACAACGTGGTTATTTCACCGGAAAAGCAGCAGTTGTCGATATCGGGTTCGGCGTAATACTCGTCTATACAGTCGTCTACAAACGTTTCTAACCAAACGCTTTGCCATATGCCCGTATTCGGCGCGTACCAACAGCCGAACGGTTTGCCCGTCCAACTCTGTTTGCCGCGTGGCAACGTGGGGTCTGCGGGGTCGAAGCAACGTACCGTTACGGTGTTTATACCCCCTATTGATACATTGTCGGTTATATCCGCAGAAAACGGAGTGAAGCCGCCGACGTGGTTTACAACGTGGTTACCGTTTACCCATACGTCGGTTATGTAATCGCTTGCGTTAAAGCAAAGCAATATACGTTTGCCTAAAAGCTGTTTAGTTAATTCGAACGTTCTTTTATACCATACCGTTGAATGCGGCGCGGTTTCACCTATTCCGCTTGCTTTGTATTCGTATGTGAACGGCACGAGAATTTTCCTATCGAACGCATCGTCGCGGGGGATAGATGTACTCTCCGCGAAGCAACAATCCCACTCCCCGTTAAGAGGTATCCATTCGTCGCGTTTCATTTGGGGTCTGGGGTATTCGGTCTTTAAATATTTCATAATAATACCTTTATTTTTCTGTGCGTTCAATGTGCAGAATTTCCGCGCCGAAATCTTCGCCGTAAACTTCAAGGCAAAGTCCTCCGTACATTAAGTCCGCACCCGTGCATTTTATATTTTTTTCTTTTATGTGATACAAAGCAGTTGCGTCAAGCCCTTTCAGTCTTACCCTTTCAAGCGGCATATTGCAAACATTCAGCCCGCGCATAAACACAACGTAAGCTTTGCTTTTGTCCTCAGAAACGACTTCTTCGCAGAAAACTCCGTTTTCAAACGGGCTGATAAGTCTATACAAGTCGCCTTTAAGAATCACTTCCGCATCTTTTCGGTAAAGCGCCGTTTGTTCGGCAATTTGCTTGCGCTCTTCTTCACCTATTTCTGCGACGTTCAGCTCATAGCCGAGGCAACCGAGGGATGCTATTGCGCCGCGAGTATAGAAGGAAAGAGTTCTTCCCGTCTGATGATTGGGGCAGACGGAAACGTGATTTGAAAGGGTCTGCAAAGGATAGCAAAGCGAAGCGCCGTATTGAACGTGGGCACGCTCGAATGCGTCGGTGTCGTCGCTTGTCCAAATCATAGGGCTATAATACAGTATTGCGGGATCGAACCTACCGCCTCCCGAGGAGCACCCCTCAATAAGCACGTTGGGGAACGCCTTTGTCAATTTTTCATACAGAGAGTACACGCCTTTTACAAATCCGATGTATTTCTGCGCGGAAACCACGTCCGAAAGGGGTCTGTTCATATCCCATTTCACATAGGAAATATCGTATGAAGAGAGAATTTCGCTCATCATTTTAAACACGCTGTCGACCACTTCCGCCCGCGAAAAATCGAGCGTAAACTGATTGCGCATTTGAATACCCGCGCGCCCTTCGGTTTTAAGCGCCCAATCGGGGTGAGCTTTGTACATTTCGCTGTCGGGGTTGACCGCCTCCGGCTCGAACCAAATTCCGAACTTCAAGCCGTGTTTTTTACAGCGGGAAATCAACGGGTCAAGCCCGTGCGGCAACTTGTTTTTATCAATAAACCAATCTCCGAGGGAGCTTGTATCGTTATCGCGGTGTCCGAACCAACCGTCGTCAAGCACCACCGTGTCTATGCCGAGCCCCTTAGCTCCGTCAATAAATTTAAGCAGTTTGTCTTCGTTGAAATCGAAGTAGCAGCTTTCCCAACTGTTTACCACAACGGGCCGTATCTTATCCGCAAAAACGGGGTTTATCAAGTTTTTTCTGTACATTCTGTGGAATTTACGGCTCATACCGCCGAGTCCGCAGTCCGAATAAACGATAACCGCCTCGGGCGAGGAGAAAATTTCGCCTTTCCCCAACGCAATACCGCCGTGCATTATTTTTGCGCCGATATTTACGCGGAGTTGAGATTTTTCATCGCTTTCGCACTCGATTTCGAAGTTGCCGCTGTAAATAAGATTTAAGCCGAAAACTTCGCCGTTTTCTTCACCCGCCGAATATTCCGCGACGGCGACAAACGGATTGTGTTGGTGGCTTGTAACCCCGCGCACGGATGAAAAGGTTTTTACTCCGCAAGTTGCGGCAGCGCGGGCAATATTGCACTCTCTGCCCCACCGCCCGTTTAAACCGATTAAATCGTACTTGCTTTTTGGAAATTCCACACACGCCGACGAAAGTTTGTCTAAATACAAATCAGATTTGCCTATATTTTTAATTTCGCTTCTACGTGCAAGACCGTTTTCAAATACGGTGAAATACAGATACATTTCGGCGTTTAAAACGTCGTCCTTCAAGGTGATTTTAAGTGTTTCGCCACCATTGCGCAAAGACGGCATTCCGAAGTCGGGCTTTGTGGGCAAAATTTCGTATCCGCAATAAGTAAAATCGGCGGATATCGTCTTTTCGCTACGGACAACCGCCGCGGGAACGCGGAAATCGCCCCTGCCGCTTTCGGGCATTTCGAACTGAGCGGCATCGCGGCCGCAATTTATCGAAAGCCCCCGTCCTACGATAGATTGAGTTGCAATTTCTTCGGAAACGGTGAGCGCTTTGCCGAAATACGAGTGATAGAGCTTGCCTTCCTTAACGTAAAACGAATAGGAAAAATCGCCGTTAGTCAGATGAAATATTTTATCGAATATCTGTATCATTTCTTTTCCTTTTTAATTTTTATCAAGTATGTCTATGCCCGCCGAGTACAACGCGTCTACAAATACTCCGTATTCCTCGGCTTTGACGTGAGTTCCGTCCGATTTCATCATCCAGAATTTCACTTCGGGATTGGTATCGACTATCGTTATCCAATCCTTGCCTTTGCCCCACTCAATCATATTTGCGTTTATTCCGTGAACGGTATCATACCGTTCTTCCGCACCATCGTATACGCGGTCGGTTATGGTAAACCAATAAATGTTTGTATCGGGGAATTTATTGTGCATGAGCGTGAAAATTCTTTGAAGGGAAGACGTAACACGCGCAGTCATATAATCTGTGTCTGTGTTGTCGGTGTTATAAACGTCGTTTGTGCCAACGTGCATAACTATATTTTTGGGGTTTTTGGGACTTGTTTCGGTAAATACAAGTGGAAGCAACGTTTCCCAAGTGAAGCTGTCCGAACCGCCTATACCCCAACAGAGGGCGTCCTTATCGCTGTAAAAATTTTCAAACTCGGTGAAAAAACCGGGGTCCATATACGAGTCGCCTATAAACAACGTCGTCTTATTCTCGTTGCCCGATACGTCCCATTCGAATTGACAAGCGTCGGGTTGACGTCTGCAATCGAGCCAAATATGGACGCCGTCGTTATTACTGCTTCTTACCAATTGGAAACACTCGTCGTTTTTATCCACTTCCTCGCAATAAACTTTGAAGTTTGTTTCATAGTGCGCGGAGGTTACTGTTACCGTGGCAACGCCCGTAGTCAGCGCCGTAACCGTTCTGTCGGTTTCGGATAGGCTGATTTTCGCGGCGTCGTAATCAAACGACAGCTCTTCTGCATAGGCAGGGTCTTCGAACACGGGGGTAAACTCCGTCGCAGGATAACCTTTCCAAGCGTAAACGTCGCATACGGAAAACGCGTAGTTAGGCTCTGCGTCGTTAGAACCGTCGCCGCCGCCCAAATTTGCACAGCCGCACAAACCTATTGAAAGGCACATTGTAGAAGCGATTGCGGAAGCAAGGATTTTCTTTTTCATAATTACTCCTATTAAATAACGCGTTCACCGCTTATTTTATCGAAAAGTTTAAGCTTATCCATATTGAAACAAATTTCTATTTCGTCGCCCGTTTTGATTATGCGCCCAAGCCCCGTTTTCATTATGATGCGAGTGCCGAACAAATCGAGATAAATACAGTATTCGCTGCCGAGCAGTTCTACGAAGCTTGCCGTTGCGCGAATAGGTTCGCTCTTATTCCCTTTGAAATCTTCGTAGAAATGAATATCCTCGGGGCGGATACCTAAAAACGCGTTTGTCTGCGCGCCTTCCGCGCTGTACAGCGCAAGATACTTCCGAATTATCTGCAAATTCTGTTCGTTCAAAGGAACTTCGGGTTCTTTCTTCTTTTTCTTCTTTTTACCAAGCTCTACCGGCTCTTTTTCCTTATTGACGAACGCGCCCGCGGAATCGACCTTTTTAAGCGTGCCCGAAATCTGCAAGTCGGTATTGTCAACCTCTTGCTTGACATGCAACAGGTCGCGCTTTAAGGTCTTTAAATCGAGGTTGTCGAGGTTGGACATAAGCGCTACCGCCTCGTCGTCTCCGAATCTGATAAATCCCTTTTGCGCAGACAGAGTTTTAAGTGCGGCGCAAACTTCTTCAAGGCGGGTTTTAAGTTCGTCTTGACCGAGCTTTTTAAGCTCTGCAATAAGCTTTTGAATTAAATCGCAAGCGGCTTTTTCTTCAATAAGCTGAGCTTTCGTTTCGAAGTCTTTGAAAAATTCCGCGCGCCTTGCAATGTGCTTTGCGTAAGTTTCGTGATAGCCGCCTTTAAGCGTAACTGCGCCGTTTTCCGTTTTAAGCTTGCCGCCCGTAACGTCTGCGGAAAATACGTTCATGGGAGGGTTTCCGATAAACGTTGCCACAAACACGTTTTGGGGGTCGTTATAAATTTCCAAAGGACTGCCGATTTGCTGTACAAGCCCCTTGTTCATAATCACAATTCTGTCCGCCATTGTCATGGCTTCGGTTTGGTCATGAGTTACATAAATTGTCGTCGCGTTGATACGCTTATGAAGATTGACTATTTCGCTGCGCATCTGCACGCGAAGCTTTGCGTCAAGGTTGGATAAAGGTTCGTCCATAAGAAACAGCTTAGCGTTTCTTACGGTTGCTCTGCCCAACGCCACGCGCTGCATTTGTCCGCCTGAAAGCTCGCGGGGCTTTCTGTCAAGGTACGGTCCGAGGTCAAGCATTTTAGCCGCTTCGAAAACCTTTTGCTTTATCTCTTCTTTGGGAACGCGACGGGCTTTCAAGCCGAAGCCTATATTGTCGTATACCGTCATATTTGGGTAAAGCGCGTAGCTTTGGAAAACCATTGCGATATCCCTGTCCTTGCTTTCGAGGTAGTTTGACAAAACGCTGTCTATATACAGAAAACCCGAGGTTATCTCTTCAAGCCCCGCAATCATTCTGAGCGTAGTAGATTTGCCGCAGCCCGAAGGTCCTACAAGCACGATAAACTCGTTCTTTTTAACGGAGAGATTGAAGTCGAAAACTGCTTGAACGCGATTATCGTATACCTTATCGATATTTCTGAGGACAACGAAACCGTCCACGTCGTCGCCTATAATTCTTTTATTATTAGCAAGGTAAATGGCCCTTGCTTCTTTTTGGGAAACTTTCTTTTCCATAATCAAATCAGCCCTTAACGCCCGAAGCTGCAACCCCCTCTATTATTTTGTTTTGTGTGAATATATACAGTATGATAATGGGTATTGCACTGAATATCGCGCTGGCAAGCGACATACCTATCGCGTTAGCCGTCTTGTCGCCCGAGATGTACGCGACGCCGACTTGAAGCGTCCAAAGGCTTTTGTCGGCTGTGCCCAAAATTATCTGCGGCCAAAGCAAGTCGTTCCAAGCGCCCATAAAGCAGAACAGTCCTTGAACAAGGAAAACGGATTTGCCGAGGGGCAGAATAATGTGCAAGAAAATTTTGATATGACTCATTCCGTCCATTTTAGCGGACTCGATTAAGTCCTTAGGTATTCCGAGGAAGAACTGTCTGATAAGATACAGTCCGCCCACTCCGCCAAGCCCGGGAAGTATCAGCGCCCAAAGCGAACGCGCTATGCCGAGGTTTGCTATATTGGAAAGCTGAGGCGTCATCGTCGCTATGCCCGGAATTACCATCGTGAAAATAAGGAACATAAAGATAATATTCCTAAACTTGAACTTCATAAACACGAAGGCGTAAGCCGCAAGCCCCGCGACAAGAAGATACAAAAACGTTGAAACGGTTGAAACTATAAAGCTGTTTAAAATCCATCTTTCAACGGGAAGTCTCGTGCCGTCCACCTCGTACTTGTTGAAGAATGCAAGGTAATTTTCAAAGGTGAAACCGTCGTTGGGAAAGAGTTCGCCGGGCGAATTTTCGAAAGCGTAACGCGAAGTTAACGAGCCGAGAACGCCGATAAGCAACGGTATAAGCCAAACCACGCAAAACACCGTAAGGACGGTAAACGCGTTTATTTGAACCAAGTTTCTTGACAGGTATCTGCCAAACTTATTCGTAGGCATAAGCTTTTTACGCTTTAACACGATTACGGTTATATCCAACGCTATAAGCAGCGCCGCGATTACAGCGATAATGCTGATGCCGACTATAATAAAGACGTTCATTTCCCGTCGCCCCCCTTGTCGTCGGACACTTTGGGCAGCGCTGCACTTTTACCTATAACGCCCGTCTGCATATAAGCAGCAAACTCGGTAGAAAGCTTAGTGCCGCTCTTCCTTTCTCGGGTGAGCCAAAGCTGCAAGCCCGTTATTATTCCCACGAAGATTCCGAGAAGCAAGCCCATAGCGCTTACCATTCCGTATACCTCGAAGTTAGTGCCGTTAATAAGACTTTGCAAGTACCACATTATCGACATTGTAGAGTTGTAATTTATGCCGTCGATATTGACGCTCGGTCCGGCGTTTGTAAGAACGTAAATTTGACCGTACAAACCGAAATAACCGATAATTGTAGTAAACAGACACAGTATAAGCTGTTGCTTTATGGCGGGGAAGGTAACGACCATCATTCTTCTGAAACCCGTACAGCCGTCTACGTTAGCCGCTTCGTAAAGGCTTTTGTCCACGTTTTTCAGCCCCGCGCTCAGAATTATGAAGTTGCCGCCCCAACCGCCCCATAGGCACAACAGTAAAATTACTATCCACGCCGTTGTGGAGCTTCCGCCCAACCAATCTATATCAGTGCCGAACCATTGATTTATATAACCGAAGTTACGGCTGAACATAGCTATGAAAATTACGCCGCTTGCCGATACGGGCAACACCGAGGGAAGATAGATGAGCGCGCGAAATACTTTATAGCCTTTGGGCTTAGTATTGATAAGCACTGCCATAATGAGCGGAACGATTACCGCAAGCGGAACTATTATTACCGCAAACACAGCAGTGTTTTTCATCGAATACCAGAAGTTTCGGCTATACACGCTGTTCGAATACTGAGTAAGAATAGTCCAGTAGTTTTTTAAGCCGCGCCACTCGTTTTGCGAATAATCGCTTATGGAAAACTTCATAAGCGACATAACAATTCCGTATAAAAGCGGATAAATACAGAACAAAAGGAAAAAGAAAAGATATGGTCCTAAAAAGATAAGGACAATGCCGTACCTTTTGAAAAACTCAGTTCTTTTACTTCTTTTAAGCGCGTAATTGCTTACGGTAGTCATGCGTTCCATCTTTCATTTTCCCCGATAATTTTTATAGTCCTTCTTTGGAAGCGATATCGTTCCTTGCCTCGATTACGCGGGCATTGATTATTTGCTGTATGGTCATAGCCTTATAGTCTGCATTATATGTGAACACGTCCTCATATACCGATTTAAGGCTTTGATATACTTCGGAATAATGGGGCGTTGAACCGAGCATAACGAAGTCCTCGGGATTTCCGAGATACTTAACGTAACGGTCATAGTAGCCCGACTTATGCTGTGTGAACTTTTCTGAAGTGATTATCGCCTTGTTTGCAGGAAGGTGTCCGCCTTGGAAATAGTCGTACGCATTTTCGGTCATATATTGAGCGTAAAGCGCAGCGCCAACGCACTTTGTAAGACTTGTAACGGTTTTACATACTGAGAAGCAATGACCTACGCCGTAGACTTTACTTGCGTACTCCGCGTCCTCGTCAAGTGCATAAAGCTTTGACATATTCATAAGACCGAGGGGATTGAATCTGTCGCCGTTCGCTTTACTGCCGAGCACAGCCTCGTATTCGTCGAGTCTGTCCTCTGCCCACCAAGGACCTTCGCAACAGAAAACCGCCTCTCCTCTGGCAAGCTTTGACCAAGTCGTGTTATAGTCGTTCTTTTCGTCTACAAATTTACCGCTGTATTCGAATTTAAGCTGCCCGTCAACATAGGTGCTTGCGCCCGTCTGCCAATCGCGGAACATCTGCATTACGTCGGTAAGCCCTTGAGTATCCCAAGCAGGTCCGCCGTTTGCGTCGGTAAGCTTGCCTCCGTTTTGAATTACCGCCGTTTGAGGAATCCAGCCCGTTTCTATACCGCCTTGCTTGCTCATAACTATGGGGCAGTAATCGTCGCCGAAGTTTGTACCGGTAGTCCAATTCCTTGCAGCCGCGTCGTCCTTATCCATTGCGCGGGTTTGAAGCTGCCCCGCCTTGTAAAGGTCTATAAGCGAGTTACAAACTTCGACAAGCTCCGAAAGCGAAGTGGGAACTTCGAGCTCGTTCATTTCGAGAATATCCTCACGAACGTACCACATACCAGCGTGAACGTCGAGGGGCACGCCGTAAATTTTACCGTTATAGATACACTGTTGCATTACTTCGGAAAGGTAATTATCTTTTGAGAAAGTGTTGCCTTGAACAGCCGCATAAAAATCGTCCATAGGCAGCAGCACCTTGTCGTTTGCAAGCTTTGCAAGCCGTTCGCTGTGGAAAATTATTACGTCGGGAGAGTTTTTAGGGTCGGTATTGAGAGTTTGCACTATCTGATTGTAGAAAGCGCTTTCCGCAACCTCCGTAACGGTAGCCGTAAGACCGTTTGAACGGTAATAGTCGTTGAACGACGTATTGACTTTGTCGAGGTACTTATTATCGGGCGAACCGATAACCGACCAAACCTTTAAATTTACGTTGTCAAAGACGACTTCGCCGTATTCGTCGTAAACAAGGTCGTTTACAATGCCGTTGCCGTCGCCCGTATTGCAAGCCACTGAAAGCGTGCACGTAAGCGCCGTAGCCGCGCAGACTGCAAAAGTAGTTAATTTTTTAAGTTTCATTGTTATTTCCTCCCTATTACTTCGATTTCGCCGAGAGCAAAGTCGTGCGAACAATCAATCGTGATTACTATTCTGTCGGTTCTGACTTCCGAATCGAGTTCGATATTGTAAGCCGAATGCGGGTAAATAAACTCTTGTTCTCTGTCAATGTATTTACTGTTGAAAACCAAATTTACAATTCCCTTATTATCGCCGAAGTCTATTTGGTCAATAAAGGTTGTTGCTTTTTCGTAATCGTACGAATTGAAGATATTAACGGCCTTAACGTATACGGGACTGTCGAACTTGATTTCGATATTTCTTTTACCTGCGGCAAATTGAGCCTCTTTTGCGACCTCTTCCGTTCTTATAGCGCGGTTGGTGTAGTTGTCGTTGAGGTAATTTATATTTGTACCTTCGCCCTTTATTTGTGCGCCGAGCGCAAGGTTCGTGTAGCCCGTTACTGCGTCGGGAAGCTTTTGCAAAGAGTAAGTCGGTCCGTTGGTGTAGGGCATACCTTGCTCGTCGAAGAGAAGATAATCTACGCCCAAAGCGCGCCATTCGCTCTTATAGCCGTATATGTCCTGAAGTGCGCCCCACTCGTCGCGGTTGTAATGCGCGTGGTAGCCGAACATATACTCGTCGCCGACTTTACAAATCGAAGCGTGCCCCGTGCCCGTCATAAAGCCCTTATACCTATTGCTTGTATAGTGCCCCCTTGCCGCGGGAACGCCGACAAGCATATTTTGAAGATAAGTATCATTGGGTTTTTCATACGCGCCGAGCGGGGTATCGGCAACGGCATAGCCTACCGAATACTCCATATCCACGAAGCTGTTGGCGCAATAGGTAAGGAAGTACTTGCCGTCGCGTTTTATCATATACGGTCCTTCCACACATTCCATAGGTTCGTTGAAGGACGGCGACCAAGTTTCCCACTCTATAGTGCGGTTTTTGCCGTTGCTTTTGTTTGCTTCCTTTTCGGCTATTTTATCGGAATACTTTTTGTACCCCGCCGAGATAAGCGGCGTAAGCGTGGAGAAATCCCACGTTACGGGGTCTTTCATTTTAACGCCCCAAATTTCCGCAGTGCCGTTGTTCAGTCCCGGGTAATAGCCCAAATCGTCGGGTTGGGCGTAGTTGGTATCGTAACTGAAAAACATATACATTTCGCCGTCGTCGTCCACAAAGACGTGTTGGTCCAATATGGTATGGTTTTTCCAATAGAACGGAGGCTTATCAACGGTAATTTGATTATTGTCCGCATCGAGCCCTACGTACTGAACGTAAGGTCCGGCGGGGTCGTCGGCAACGGCAACGCCTATTTGGCAGTTGTCCTTGCTTGCGCCGGGTTCGGTGTAGCTTGCCGTGTAATACAAGTACCACTTGTCGCCGATTTTATGAATGTCGGGCGCCCAGATGCTTGTTCTGCTCCAACTGTTTGAGGCGGGGTTGAACGCAACGCTTGCGCTTGACCAATCGCTTAGGTTCATACTTGTAAAAACCTCGATATTAGTTCCCGCGCGAGTGCCGTAGGCGTAGAAAGTTTCGTTATCGTAAAGGAGCATCGGGTCGCCCATATCCAAAGTTAAATCATTGCGATAATAAAGCCCCGTGTTGTACGACTGCGACGTTCCGCTGTTGTCCGTAAAACCGATTGTAGACGCGGTGTAAGTCGTAAAAGAGTCTACCTTATCGGTATTGTCGCCGTCCCCTCCGCCGTGATTGCCGGGCAGATTACAACCGCCGAAACCTACCGCCAACGTTGCCGCCGCGCCAATCGCCGCAACCGATTTAATAAATTTACCTTTCATAGTTTCTCCTTATCTTGAAAGCGACACGTCCGTCAGCGTCAACCCGCAGTTGAAGCTGCCGATACCGGGAGTTGCCAAAGTGTTTTCGTTCCAATAGTTGAAGTTATCCATAAAGTTTCTACCCTCGAAAAGTCGCGTGCCGTTTAGCCACACCTCTACTTCCGTCATTGTTTTGACGATTTTAACTTGGGTAGTTCCGTTTAAAATACTCTCTTCGAGTTCGGCGGGAATATCGTGCTCCGACCAGCTTGCGTCGTTGAGGTTGACGCAGAGTTTACACTCGGGTGTGCCGTCGTTGTCCCTGTCTTTAATTACGAACTGTATACTGCAAGTAGTCGCCTCGCTCTTTAAATAGACGAGTATTTTAGAGTCGATTTCGTCCATCTGCTTCACTCTCACGTCCGACATAGTAAACTCTATTGTACAACCGCCCTTGAAAGTGGAGTTGAATTTAAGACCGTTTTCGTAATCGTTTACGGGAGGCCAATTGTAGTCGCCACCGCCCGTCATTGTATCGGAGCTGAGCTTGTAAGACCCGTTATTTATCGTTACCAATCTGCCTACCGAGAAAGGATTTTCCGCAACTATAGCCGCCACTTCCTCGCTGTCCGTTACAAGTCGCACGTCCGAAACCTCTACGCCGCTTTGAGCGGTATAAATTACGGGGTACAGCTTGCCTTGCACCGTTGTGGTGTGCCTTTTAATTTGCTTTCCGTTTATAAACATAAGCAAATCGTTACCGTTCTTTAAAAGCCCCAAGGTGTTGGTTTTAGAGTTAAGTCCGCCGTTTGCCGAGGATACAATCGTCTTTGTTTTGCCGTTGAAATCGCCGTAGTCGATTGAGCCGTTCCTCTTATTAGCAACATAATTAAGCCCGTAAGTAAAGTAGTCGCCGTAGCCGTCGGTTACAGCCATAAGCGCGGCTCTTATGTCGGAGATATTGCCCTTTATAACCGCTTCCGTATACCAATTTTCGCTATCGCAAATAAGCGGCATATAACTTTTGCTTGAAGAAATATAGCCGCTTGGCGTCAAGTTAACCGTGCCGACAACCATTCCCGTATCGAAAATATCCGATTCGGATACGGGGTGGGCAATAATACGGTAATTGCGTTCATCGCTGACTGTTTGTGCATTCGTTGCTGTTGCAACAACGGTAATGTCTACGTCGGCTATGCCGTCTGCAATCGTGATTTTGCCGTCGGGGGTAATCGTTACTCCGTTTTGCGCGTTTTTAAGCGTATAGGTAATGTTTTTATCCGTCGTGTAAGCGGGTTGAATTGCCGAAGTAAGCTGATAGGTTTTGCCCGCGACAAGTCTGTTATCCACTACGTTGATTTTAATATCCTCAGCCTTTTGGAAGTTGAGAAGCTTAGCTTGCACTTCGGATTGAACGTTAGTCGAAGAGTAGTTTGAAATTGTAAGCTTTTGCTCTTGCCCGTAAACGCCGGGGAAGGTGTCAAGCCCGTCGAAAAGGGGCACGTCGTAGCAGTGTTTGATTGTCTTTGTTTCGCCGTTATCGGGGTATTCCAACATAAAGTAGTGCATTGTGCCTTGTCTGTACAAAGTCAAGTCAACGCCCTCGGATACGTCGATTTTTTCTGTTGACACTGCTTCCTGATAGTGTCCGCCCGCATCCTCTATGGTTGTTTCGTACCTATATCCGCCGAAGTAAAGTTGCGCGTGGTTGTCGTCGTCCTTTCTGCGCAGTTCATACCAAAACATAATATTACCGAGGTTATGAGCGTTATCCACAAGGAACGAGCCTACGCCCCAAGCGCCCGCAAGGTCGCCGTTGGAGTAACCCGTGTGGTCGAGGTGGGTTTTAAAGTACCACTCCTCCCCCGCGGCGTTTACAAGCACTTGCGCTTGCCCCGAGGTAATGTAAACCTCGGACGAGGTGTCTTGCCCTTTCAAATTGACAATGCCGTTAACGTGTTTATCGTCCGTCATAAAGAAGTTTTTGGTTACGGTATAGTGAACCGAAACACTGACGGAAGTATCCTCGTCAAGCGTGAGCTTAACGTCGGTTTCGCCCACGCCTACGGCGTCGACGTTGCCGAATTTATCGACTTCGACAACATCGGTGTTTTCCGATACGAAGGTTACGCTATCGGAAGTATTGTTGTGAAGGCTGTACACTATTTCCATAGAGTCGCCGACTTTCAAGTATTGCTGTGCGGGACTTCTGAGCCTTATTAAGGGCTTAGACTCCTCCTCTGTTTTACAGCCGGTCATTGCCAACGCAAACACCGCAAGCAGCGCCAATACTATGCTTAATAATTTTTTCATACTTTGCTCCGTTCAGTTATGCTGTATATTCGGTTACGCTAAGTTCGGAAACGGTAGCGGTAACAGATTTTTCCGAGCTGTTTCCGTTAAACAAATAGAAGTGAATTCCCGTATCCGTTCCCGCGTTTGCCCAAGTGTGCAATAAAGTCATATTGTCCTCGGTAGCTCCTACATATACGGTAATTTGTCCGTTTGCGCGAACTATTTTTAAATACATTTCGTTTGCTATATCCGTAGGGAACGTACCATATGCAGTCCAATCGTTATCAATGTTCTGCACATTTACGCCATAACCTTGGGAAGCCGAGACCTTGTTGTTAAGCATTACTTTATTGCCGCCTACGTCTATTACGAATTTACCGTCGCTCATTCCGCCCGAGAAGGCAAGCTTGAACGTAATTTCTGTGTTTGCGGTAACTGCGCCTGTATAATTTACTTGGTTGCCGCCCGGGGTTAACTTTTCGTTGCCCCAGCCCTCTTGACCCGCTTTCAATACAAAGCCGTCTGCCGTCAACTTTGCGTTGTAATTTTCGGTATAAAGGTTGCCGAGGGTCGTCAAGTTGCTTGTATCCGTTCCATTTACCACGGTGATATCGCTTAAAGTTGCCGACACGCCCGAGGTTGCAAACCTTACATTGCAATTTGCGCCGTAATCTTGAATACGTCTTACGGGGATACGGTGTGTGCCGTCCATATTAAACGTAAGCTCAACGCCGTCAACGTACATTTTATACGTTCCGTCGGTCTGAACCGTTATCTTATAGGTATGCTCAGCCGTGGGGTCGAAGCCGGCGGGCATAGGCGCGTTTACCCATTGATTGCCATAATGTACTCCGTTATCGTCGATAGATTCCGTCATCGTTTCTATCTGATGAACGTTCTGTTGACGGTAATAAACAACGTAGAATTGGTTGTGCTCGCCGCCAAGAGAAACCATGAGCTTGGGATAATCCCTTCCGTCCGTCTTGTAGTTGGAAACGGTGAATTCAATTGAGAAGTTGCCCTTTACCGTATTTTTAAGGTTTGCGGAATAAGAGTTGTTGTCAACATATCTATCGTCGGAAATTATACCGTCTACATTCTGCATCGACTCGGAGAATACAACTTTGGTGTAGTTGCCCGACGCGTCCTTTGCAAGGGTTGCGCCGTAAACAGCCAACAAGTCGTTTTCTGTGGGAATTTCTTCTTTGGTCAACTCTATTTCGAAGCGGTCCGTGCAATTCCCCTTAGCCGAAGTCGCAATGATAACAAGCGTACCGACGGAATTTTCGCCCGTGGTGAGAACGCCCGTGGTTGCGTCTATCGATACCTCGGCAGCGCCAGCCGTCAAGCCCGACTTATCAATGCTCCAAACATATCCCTCGCTTATAAACGCGGGAGTTTTAACCGCCGTAAATTCGTACTCTTCGCCCGCAGTAAGCGCCAATATTTTTTGGTCGATTTTAAGCGAAGTCATAGGGGTTTCGGCTTTCAGCTTGTTTATTGCTTGCGCAACGCCGTTATCCGTCATCTCTATCGACATGTTCGTAAGAGTTACGGGATTGAGCTGTGTGAATATACCCGGATAAGTTGCCTCGCCCAAGGTAACCGAACGGGAAACTACAAAGTCGCCGAGTTTGAAGTAGTAGTTGTTGCCGTCGCGTATTAAAGTGAAATCTATTACGCGTTTACCGTTTACCAAGGGAATGGCGTAATCGGTTGCAAGGGTGTATTCAGTTCCCGCCCAACCGCCGTAGAACTCTCTTGTAACTATCTTGTATTTTCCTTCGTTGCCGCAGCTTATGCCGAACCACAAATCGTTATTTGCTACGTCGGTAGCATTTGTGCCGCGGGTAGAGCTGATATTTATTGAGTCTGTTTCGGTCCAATCGTTGAAAGAAATCGTACCCGAGAATACCCACTTCGTGCTTGCATCCCTATATACAACGCCCGAGTTACCGCCATTTAACGAAACGCCCGTTTCGTTACCTTCACCATCCTTTATGATTTCGTAATTGCCGCGGTGCATATTCTTGTGGAAGAAGAAATCGGAAACTTCGTAGACAAGGGTTATAGTTTTAGGAGCAACCGAGCTGTCGGTAGGGGTTATAGTAACGACTATAGTCGCCTTGCCCTTTTTAAGCGCGGTAACCGTTTTAGTACTTTCGTTTAACGAAATTACGTCTGTTCCCGTTACGTCATATGACAGCGTGTAAGCGGTTATAGCCTTTCCGTCAAGCTTTACGGTGAAGTTGAGCTGTTCAACCTCTTCTTCGCTTAATGCTCTGTCTACTCCTCCCTGCACGTCTACGGTGAGCACTCCGCTCTTTGCGGAGTAATCGGAAAGGGTAAGGTTGCTTACGGTTATGCTGTTTCCGCTTTCGCCTTCCGAACAGTATGTATAGAACTCAACGAACGAAGCCGAAGGAGCTGCGCTCAGCGCAACGCCGTCGCCGACAATGACGTCGTTCATATAAAGTTTAACGTTATGATTTGCGTCAACCTCCAAACGGACGTGCACCCCGAGAATATTGTTGCCTGAAATATCCGTAATAACGGTTTCCGTGCCGTTACTCCAATCGTTGTCGGGCATAAGAATGTAGCCGTAAAGATTTTTGCTGTCGCTGTACTTGTTGAGAATGTGGTATTCGTAGTCGCCGATTTTCAGGACGAGCTTGCCGTCCTTCATCGCTTCTTCGAAGTCCACGTCAAACTCGATAACGTATGCGCCCGAAAGCTTTGACCATTTGCTGCCTATATAGGCAATCCTTGTTGCGTAATGATATTTGCCGTTCCAATTACCCTCGGTGTATTCGGGGATATTTATGGTAAAACCGTTTTCGTCATAATCGCCGAACGCCGCGCTGTTTGCAACGTAGGTTGCGCCTGAAATATTAAGTTCGCCTTGCGTAATGGAAATTTCGGATACTGTCGCGGATACTCCTTTTACCGCCAATTTGACGCGTCCGTCTTGCAAAAGCCTGTCGTAAGGTTTTTTAATCGTTGCGTTGGCGTATGTATTGTCATGGACAAATTGCAGCTTTACGCCGTTTACATAAACCGCATATGTGCCGTTTGCCGTTACCTCGAATTTAAAGGTGTTGGTTGAATTCCAATCGAAGCCCGAGAGTAAAGGCGCGCTAAACCAAGCGACCTCCGCCTTAGACGCGAAAGTACCCAAGCAATGCGCTTCAACCCTATTGCGTTGACGGCAAATGTAAAAATTATTGTTACCTTCGCCAAGGCTAATCTCTAATTTGTCGCCCGTATAGTTTTTGTAATCGGATAATTTGAATTCGACCGAATATGCGCCTCGATATGTGTTTTTGGAAAGCGCATAGTATTTGTTATCGGGTAAAGAATAGTTGTTTTCGTCCCCGACGCCGTCAACAGAGGAAAATTCTTCGGGGAACACGAATTTACCTTCTTCAATAAGCTCGACGCCGCCCGTATAGTTGAACAAGTTGTCTTGATATGTTTCGACTGCATTGCGAACGCGCACTCTGAACGTGTCGCTTATTCCGCCCTCGCCTTCGCACTTAACCGTTATATAACCGGTTGCGCCGGCGGCAACGGTCAACTCGCCCGTAACGTTATTGATTACGGTATCGCCCTTATTATCAAGCTCGTCGGTTATTATGCTCCACGTTAGCGCAACGTTTCCGTCGCCCGCAAGCGTGGGATAAGCCTTGCCCGTAAAGTTGTAAGTTTTATCGTTTACAAGATAAGAAAGGGATTTTTCGGTTATGGAAACGGTTGCGTAGCCTTTTTGCGAATAAGCCTCCGCCGCCGCAGTTACCTCTTCCTCGTCCATAGTTACGGAGAAGTCTTTAACGATAAAGCTGAAATGCTGTGAGTAGATGCCGGGGTAAGTAGCTTCGTCGAAGTTGGTGCTGTCCGTGTATTTTCCGTAAAATCCGTTTATGCTGTAATAGTAGTCGAAACCGTTTCTGATAATTTCGACTTCCATGTCGACTTTATCCGTACCGAAGTCGCGGTTCTGATAGCCGTCAAGCGTTCTCTCGTCCTTGGGCGAACCCCAACCTTGATAGAAGTTGCGTTGGTAAATGCTGTAAATGCCAGTTTGAGCGCTACTTTTTGCGCCGAACCACAGGGCGTTATCGCCTATGGAACTGTCGCCGCCCGCGTCGCGGAAGGAAGCCAAGCCGAAAGACTCGCCCGTGGTGTCGGGACGAGCGTTTGCGGGAAGCTCTATGGTTGCTTTGAACACAAAATTCTTAGAAGCCTTTTTATAGACGAGCGAAGCCGCGTCGTTTGCGCGCTTGACGATAACTCTATTATTGCTTTCATCGGACAAATTGATATCGCCCCTTTGCAAATCGCGCGAGAAGAAAAAGTCCGCAACTGTATAAGTAAAGGTTTTAGACGCCGCTTCAGGATGATTTTTAAGCGAAATTGTAAGCACAGTCTTGCCAACTTTTACAGGCAGAATTTTTATACTGCCCGCGCCGACGGTGTATGTAACAGAATCCCCGTCAAGCGAAACCGTTACCTCTGCGTCAGTGCCCGTAACGGCAGCGCCGTTTTTCATAACGGAAAATCTTAAAGTATCTTCCGCATCCAAATCGATAGTGCGCGACGTTGACGTGCCTTCGAGCCTGATAGTGTAGTTGGCGTTTTCTTCATCACCACCCACGTCAACAATGGGCGGGTCGGTTTCTCCGCCGTTATCACCGGAGCACGACTCGTTACAAGCGGTTAAAGCAAATAATGAGCACGCAGCCGTCATGCTTGCCAATAATGCAATAATTTTCTTCTTCATAGAAATTCCCCCGTTGTTTTTGCGAATTTTAAGTCCTCGCAGACTTGTATTTGTAATACGCTTCCGCATGCGAGATTTGCGTTGCGTTTTTTACCGTTTTTCTTGTGCGCGCATAACGCACAATTTTCCCCCTCTACTATTCCCCCGTTTCTATAATAGTGAAAAGAAGGAATAGCAATAGGAGGTTTTCGCTTTGAGCGAAATAAGGAGAAAAATGTGTTAACGTTAACATATTTTAGAAAATTTATGCCGAAACACGAAATTCGGCTGGAAATAAAGATGCTCCAAAAAATCAGTTTCGGCGAAAAAATATTTAACAGCTATTAAGTTTTTTTATACGCACTTAAAAGTGCGTATAATGGGACGTCCCATTATTTTTTGTTTTTAAGATATCAGCCCGTTTCACCCACATACAGGGTTACGGGTACTTTCTCAGCTATGCGTCCGGTCAGTCTGCCTTCTATTTTGTCAATGATTTTTGTCAATACGTATACTACGTATTCATATTTGTTCAGCCCTACCGAGGTAAGGTTGACGGGTAAAGTTATGTCCGACTGAATATCGTCGTAACCAATAACCTTTACGTCGCTTATGTCCAGCTTTTTCAACGCTTTCAAAACGCCGTAGCCTATCATATCGCTTAAACAAAAAATTCCGTCAGGCAATTTTCCACTTTGAATATATTCAGTTAACTTCTTTTCAGCGCCGCCGCTACAATCGATTATGTCGGAAGAATAGCCGTGTTTTGACAGCACCTCTTCAAACCCCAAAAAGCGGTCCTTGACGCACGTCATGTCGAACGCTTCCGACGCATAAAGGAAAGTTTTGCAACCGCCCTCTATCAGTCTGTTTGCAACAAGCCTTCCGCCTTGAACGTCGTCCGTGGTGATATAATCGATATGGTCGCTGAGCGCGCGCCGCCCGAAAATTATAAGGGGTGAATTGAAAATTGTTATCGCTTTATCAAGCGCGGGGTCGGTTTCCAAGAAGCTGATTACCGCGGAAGCACCCAAAGAAAGCGCGTGCCTATAAATATTTTCGGTTATTATGTGTGAATCGACGAATATCGTCTGCAACGTGTAGCCGCGTTTTTGCACCTCTCGGTGGATATAGTCTACCATTATGGAGAAATAAATATTGCAAAGGCTGTCGAACACGACTGCAATTATTTTCGAGTCGCCTTTTCTCAACGCTGCCGCCGTATGGTTCGGGATATAGTTTAATTCCTTTGCTGCGTCTAATACCCTTTTTCGGGTTTCTGCCGACACGTACCCCTTGCCGCCGTACACACGCGAAACCGTCTGCGCGGTTACGCTTGCCGCTGCTGCCACTTCCCTTATAGTAATGCGCTTGCCGCTCATAAATCTCCTTTGTTAAGGTTTCAAACTCCTTCGGCATTCGCTAAAAGTGTTAACGTTCACCTACAATTACAGTATAAAACATAAAAATACATAAGTCAACACTTTTTTTAAAATTTTTTAAAGAATTTTTCAGAAAATGAAAAAAACTAACAATTTAATAACAGCCGCCCGCACTTTTTACAGTGCGGGCGGCTGCCCTGAATTTTAAATTATCCGTAACCCGAAAGATAATTGCGGCTTTTAAAATTTAATAAGAACCACCATTATTTCATTTAATAACCGTCTCCTTCGGGTTACGGTATGACGCCCGTACTTTACGGGATTGTCATTTATTTAAGGTCCGCCTCGGTTACGTCGTCGTAGAAGCCATCGGAATCGGAAGTAACGTTGCGTACTCTCAATGCAAG
>CAMWIW010000016.1 GCA_947174415.1 uncultured Clostridia bacterium | reverse complement strand
TTCCGTAATCCTAACTTAAAAAAATTCAGAATAACCGGCTACGGAGCAATAAAGTGGGTGGTTTTTGCCATTTTCGTGCTTTATTCGATTTCCCTTTTAGCGCCTTTCGTTTGGATGCTCATAACGTCCTTTAAAAGCGTGGGCGAATTCAATGCCGGCAATATCTTCGGTTTTCCCAAGGACGTTAAGTTTGATAATATTATAACCGTACTTCAATACGAAATAGACGGACAAACTATTTTAAGCATGCTCGGAATGAGCGTACTGACTACCGTTTTAGGTACGGTGATAAGCGTGGGGCTTTCGGCGCTTGCTGCTTACTGTGTGGCAAAATACCGTTTCCCCGGCAGAAAGATTATTCTCGGCGCGGCAATATTTACTATGATTGTGCCCATAGTCGGAACACTTCCCGCACAGGTAAAAATGATGGATACTTTCGGTATAAACGACAGTATTTTCGGTGTTCTGTTTCTGTATTCGGGCTGTTTCGGTTTTAATTTTATTATGTTGCACAGCTCGTTTGAAACTATCTCTTGGAGCTATGCGGAGGCTGCGCAGATGGACGGTGCAAACCGTTTCCAAATACTATTCAGAATTATGCTTCCGCTTGTAAAAGGTCCGATTATTGCCGTGTGCATATTGCAGGCTATTATACTTTGGAACGACTATTCAACGCCTTTCCTGTTTATGAACAGTTTAAAGACGCTTGCCGTGGGACTTAACAGTCTGCAAACGGAGATGCAGGAGCAGTATCCTCTGATATTCTCGGCTGTTATGGTTGCGGTTATTCCTATCGTGGTGCTTTTTGCGTGCTTCCAAAAAACAATTATAAAAAATACCGTTGCTGGCGGTTTAAAAGGTTAACGGCTTTTAACGGGGGAACGACTATGAAAAGAGGAAAGATTTTCACTGCTGTCGCAATAGCTCTTGCAAGTGTTTTATGCGCAGGAACTGTAACGGCTTGCAGTACAGAACCGGAAAAGTTTGCGGAAGCCGAATACACAGTTAAAAACGGAGATACGGTAACGCTTGCGTCCGGTAACGCAGAGTATAAACTTTTAGGCAACGTGCCCGAAGGAGTGTCCGTTTCACAAGACGGTACTTTCAGTATTAGCTCGTGGGTTTCAGACGGAACGCAGGTTGTTCTTGGCGCGCTTGTGGACGGAAAAGTAGTATCAACCGCAGTGTGTACGCTATCTGTCGAAACTGCAAAACCACAGTTATCTTTCGGCAATCTTTCGTCTTACATTGTAGACGGTGAGAGGGTGGAAGCTCTTTCAACGCCTGTTTATTCAGTAACTTACGCGCTTAAAAACAAGGTTGACGGAATCAATATTGACAGTGTAACGGGCAAAGTTTCTTATGCCGGTTCGGTAGCAGACGGCACGGAATTCGTCGTTACTGCGTCCTCGCACGGCGCGGTGGAAGAAAAGACGTTTAAAGCTGCGGTCAGCGGGCTCGTATCGGCTGAAAACTCGGTCGGTATATCTGAATACACTAAAGGTTGTGATTTGAGTTTTAAGCTTGACTTCAACGGTAATTCTGAACTTGAAGCTGCGGGTGTGCTCGGCGTAGCCTGCGGAACAAGCCGTGCATCTTCAGACGACTGGTCCTACGACAAGGCGACGAGAACGGTAACCGTTAACAAATCCTTTACCTCGAGTCTGAGCATGGGCGAAAATACAGTCAAAATAAATACGGCTAAAAACACGGTATCTGTTACCGTAAAGTGCGCTAATTTTATAACTACTGCGGAAGAATTTGCCGCGATAGGCGAAAGCAAAGAAGCCCTTTCGGGTTATTACGTAATGCTCAGAGATATCGATTTAACTGACTATCTTGCCGATAAACCCGAAGGGTGGAAACCAATCGGTGAATATCACGACGTTACTGACGGCACGGCTACCGATTACGCGTTTGCAGGTACTTTTGACGGGAACGGTCATACGTTGAGCGGATTTTATATAGACCGCGCGGACGACTATGCTTACAATTCGGGCGTATTCGGTTACGTTTCGAATAACGGGATTATTTCAAACCTCAACGTTGAGGTAAGCAAGACGAAAACGTACAATGCACGCTCTTATTCGGGCGGTTTCGTCGGTGCAAACTGCGGAATTATAGAGAATTGCAGCACGGACGCAACGCTCGTAATGGACGAAGCGTTTAAAACCGTCGGTGGGTTCGTCGGCAGGAACGAGGGTACAATTACGCATTCGTACTGTATCGGCGGAGCTTCCGCGGGAACGGAATACGGCTCGTTCTGCGGCCTTAATACGGGCGTTATCTCGGACTGCTATTCGGTAAGTACGATTTCGGGACTAAAATTCTGCGGAGTTGGTTCTGCGGTAATTTGCGAGCAGTTTGAAAGCGTCGAGGAACTTCAAACGGCTGATTTCTCCTCGTGGAGCGGGTGGATAACGGAGGAAGGCAAGCTTCCTAAGTTACCTTCGATAAACGTTGATTACGCTCTGCGCGGTATATTTATAACGAATACCGCAAAGTCGGTGATAAGAGGGGACGCAGTTCAGATTACAGTCAAAGCAAACCCCGAGGATAAGCTCGATTTAAGCGGAGTTAATTTTGAAATAACCGAGGGCGACGGAGTGTTTGTTAGTGCTTCAGGTCTTGTTAACACGCGGAACGCACAAACACACCGCTGCACGGTAAAAGTTTCGTTTGGCGACTTTACAGCTGAATATTCGTTTAATATCTATGAAAAAACGCAGTCTGTTGAATTTTCGCAAAAGACGGCGACAGTACGGGCAGGCGAAAGCTATGAATTAAATGCAACGGTTTTACCTGAGGGTGCAAATCCCGAAATTCGTTACGAGCTTGTCGCACCGTATCAGGGTGCAAGCATTGAGGGTAATATTTTCAAGACGGATAAGCGCACTGCGTCGGGCGAGATAAAGGTACGCGCCGTCAGCGGGGACGGACAGGTAAGCGACGAAGCTACGATTACCGTTACTGCAAACGAATATGCCGACGGTTGCAGCCTTATCCTCTATACGGACGACAACTCTCCCGCAACTTTTAATCTTCCGTCGGGTAAAGCGCAAACCGTAAAACGGGCGCTTATTAACGGTAAAGAAACGCAGTTTACAGTTGACGGCAACGCAATAATAATTGCTAAAACCGCTTTCGCGGGACTAGGCAGAGCGGAAGCTTCGGTTGAACTCATAACCGACGAAACAGTCTATATCGGCTCTGTGAGCGTATACGACCGTTCGGAAGTTGTTGAAATAGCTACCGTAAAGCAATTCATGGCATTTAAAAACGATTACACTTTATTCGATAAAATTATTATACTCACAGCAGACCTTGACTTTGAAAATGCGGAGATAACCTCCGTAGGCAGTAGCGCAACCGACAAGCTGTTTACGGGAGTGTTTAACGGAAACGGTTACACTATAAAAAATCTAAAAATAACCCGCAATGACTTTGACGAAGCCGAAAAGAACGGCAATTACGATACTTACCGTTATCATTCGTCTTACTATAACGTAGGATTGTTCAGCCTCGTCGAAGGTGCTGTGCGAAACGTCGTTTTTGAAAACGTAACAGTAAGACCCGAATTCGGCGGAGAGGTAACCGGCAGTTTCGTAGGAATAGTATGCGGAACGTTGAGGGGAGAAGTTTCAGGCTGTGATTTTATAAATTGCGTTTACGGCTGTGCAGGTGAATTTAAGGGAATTGTAGCGGGCAAAAACGAAGGACAAATAATTTCCTGCTTTGAAAAATAAAACGGAGAGAGAATATGACAGGTAAAAATCAATCTTATGCGCGATGTCTGAATAACAGGCTGGTTATGCGTGAACTCCTCAAAGAGAACTTATCTGCAACGATGCTTTCACACAGACTTAACTTGTCAAACGCGGCACTGTCGGATATTATCGATGAGCTTAAAAAGCGTGGATATATTAGGGAAACGGACTCCGAAAGTACTTGCGTAACACCCGGAAGACGCCCCGTGTATTATTCGGTAAACGAAAACTTCGGTTGTATCGTAGTTGTGGGCATATCCGACTATAAGGTAAAAATCGTAGTCAGCGATATGAAAAAGAACATAACCTACAGCTCGGAAACTCGCGTGGAGCGCTACGATATAGCAACGATTTACGAACTTGTTCTTTCGGTAAAAAACGTTCTTGCACTGCCTCAGTACAGGGATATTCCGCTTATGGGCATCGAGCTTTCAGTACCGGGCAGAGTAAACAAGCTCACTGGCGAGTTGTTGCTGACTTCTCAATTCAGCGCAGACTTATTCGTTGAGAACAACGCTATTGCGAATTTGTTCGCCAAGCAGTTTTCCGCACCAGTGTTTATGACCAACGATATTAACCTTGCGGCAATCGGGGAGATGCACGAAGGCTCGTTAAAAGACATTGAAAACGGGGTTATTCTCCACGTTGACGAAGGTATCGGCGGCGCACTCATTTTAGGCGGAAGCCTGCATACAGGTTCGAAGGGCTTTGCTGGTGAGTTCGGACTTATGCACGTCGAGTTTGAAGGAAAAACCGAACTTCTCGACGAGGTAGCATCTCTCCGTGCCTTGAAAAACAGAGTAAATACTATTTGCGGAACTAAGTTGCATACTGCCGAACTCGTGCAATTGTACGAAGAGAACGAGTTCGTTAAGCGCTACGTTTTGAGCACGGCTGCGTGCATTGGCAAGATGCTTAAAGACGTTGTGGAAATTTTAGACGTTTCCGCGATAGTTCTCTCAGGAAGAGTTACGGAGTTTGGCGCTGAATATCTTGACGTTATTAAAAAAGAGGTGTTCGGTTCGATAGGAGGGGCAAACGTAGTACCTTCCTCACTCGGCGGGAATGCACCCATTATCGGGGCGATATCCAAAGCCATAGAGGCTTTGATAGACGAAATATTTCATTAAACAAAGGGGAAAAGAAAATGAAAAAGACGTTAACAGCATTTTTATCGTTCGTGTTCGCCGTTTCGCTTTGCGGAGCTGTCGCATGCGTAACCGAGTCCGGACCGGAAGCTCTTTCAGCGCCTGAAATCAGGCTTGAAGGAAACGTGGTAAGCTGGAATCCCGTTGACCACGCGTCGGGCTACGACGTTTACGTCGCCGAGGACTCTGCGGTTTCGGTTACGGAAACTACTTATACCGTTTCCAAAACTGAAGTTGGCAATTACGAAATTTACGTAATAGCGACCACGACGGACGAAAATTATAAGTCAAGCGCAGCTTCTAACAAAGTAACTTATACTATTGCAGAGCCCGCGGTTTTATCGTCTATTGCGTTGGCTTCTGCGCCCGAAAAGGACGTTTATTATCTTGACGAAAAGGCAACCGAGCCTGACCTGACGGGGTTGTCAATAAAGGCAAAGTATAGCAACGACACAGAAAGGGATATCGCACTTTCCGCTCTTACCGTGAGTGAAGTTAATCTTACTACCGTCGGTGAAAAGCAGATTACTTTAAGCTACACTGAGGACGGTATCACTAAGGACGTCAAACTAAACGTAGAAGTTAAAGAGCGTACCATTGCGGATATGAAATCGGGCAGTTATACGGTTAAAAACAACGAATACTCAACCTCTGCCACAAGATACGAACTTGCCGACGGCAATGTAACCGCATTGAATATGAAAGGCGAAGAAGTTGCAGTAACTTACGATGGCGGTAAAACTTATATCGCGGCAAGCAACTTTGAAAAACCTTCGGCAGTTTTGTTGCGAGTTATAGACGAGCAACAAAACGTAACCTTTATAAAGGTTACCGCAGCGACTTACGTCGCTGCGGTAGAGGACTTCAATGCTATTAATAATGCATTGGATGGCTACTACGTTCTTACTAACGATCTTTATTTTGAAAACAACAGTGCAATGATAGGCAAGGCGGCTCTTATCGCCGACGCCGAAGGCGCAAACGCCGTAATCGACCCTACGGGCACTGGCAATGCAACTGGTCAGAAAGGCGAAGCGTTCACGGGCACTTTCGACGGCAACGGATATATTCTTCACGACTATTCGATAGCTTTCGTTGACGGCACGGCGTGGAAAGCTCAGTCATTCTATATGGGTATGTTCGGCTGGATAGGCGAAGGAGCAACCGTTTGCAACTTCACTTTAAGGGGTTCGACAGTGCGCGGCGGACAAAACAGTGCAATGATTGCCGGCGTGAACGACGGAATTATAGAAAACGTAGTTATCGAGTCAGACTGCAAACTCGAAGTTCAATATTTTGAACACGGCGCTTTTGCGGCTTGCAATAACGGAAAAATAAATAACGTTATATGCTACACGGAGAATTTCCCCAGAAACGAAGAAATAAAAGTAACTAACGTAGCGCTTGAAGGCAACGGCAAGGTTGAAAATTCTTATATGAACGACTCGACAGACCTTACCGAAACTTTGGGAGCGGGGTGGTTCTATATAAATAATTACGGCACTGTATACGGCAACGAAACGTATGCAATAGTGCTTTCTTATGACAACACGTGGTATATAGGTCGTGAAGCGCACATTTCGTTATTTATTAAGAATACCGAAATCGACCCTGTAGTAGCTTTCCAGACTTGGGGAATAAGCGGCGTTGACGGAAGCGAAAGCGTTAAATACGTAAGCTACGATGCAGAAACTTATACCTATACCGTAAAACTTGCCGACGGAATTACCGACGCAAATATAGCGGGAAATCAATTTAACTTAGGTGTTCAGATAGTAGGACAGGGATATGTTTTCACAGGCGCAGTGAAACTTGGCGAGGCTTTCGTTACGGGGGCTACTGCGGAAGATTTCAACCTTACCGAAGGTATGGAAATCGACGTTGCGGGAAAACAGATCGAATTAACTTATTCGGACGGTTCTACAAAGACCGTTGAGGCGCTCAGGGCGGAAGGATACGACAAGAACGGAGTTGTCGGCACGGCACAAACCGTAAGACTTTTCTACGGCAATGGAGAAAACGAATACGTTGAAGTATCAGTAACGCCTGTTGCAAAGCAAGTAACGGCTGTTAAGGTTTCGGAAAAAAGTACGCATAAAACTTCTTTCACCGTAAACGAGATGTTCAGTTTTGCTGGCTTGAAGCTTGAGATTTCTTATGATAACGGTACGAATGAAACCGTAACCGCAACGTCTGCAAACGTTAATTATTCGTCGGTAAATATGACGACTGCGGGTAGCTATACCGTAACATTAAGTTATGGCGGACAAACAGGAAGCTATACCGTTAACGTTGCTTCGGCATCTCTATCAACGATAACCGTAAGCGGAACGCCCGCAAAGACGCAGTATAAAATAGGAGAAAGCGTTACCGTTGCTGACCTTGCGGGTGTAACCGTTACGGCAAACTATTCAGACGGAAGCAAACAGCCTGTAACTATAACGGCGGCTATGCTTTCTTACGACTTCTCAGCGGCGGGCAGCAAGGACATTACGGTAACTTATCAAGGCAAAACCGCTAAAATTACTGTAACCGTAAAAGACTTCGTTTATTCTCTTTCAGTTACTCTCAAAAATGCGGCAAACAAGTCGGTTGAATATTCGTCAACTTCTGCGGCGGATTTCGGTGCAATATGTAACTACACCGCAACAATGAAGAGCGGAAGCACTATGACCGTTACAAGCGGCGTTAGCGCAACGGTAGAAAAATCCGGTTTACATAAAGTCGAATTTACGTATGACGGCGTAACCGTTACACCTGATATCGAATTTGAAATTTGGTATATCGTAACGACGGTTGCAGACTGGAACTCAATAAACGATAATCTTGCCGGTTATTATGCATTGAATGGAGACCTTGATTTCAACTATAACGCAACCGCAATAGGCGTAGCGCCGTTGTGCATTGTCGGCGAAGACACCTATATCGATAACGGAAGCGTAGCAAACAGCAATCACACTCGCGACGGTAAGGCTTTCACGGGAATATTTGACGGCCGCGGACATAAGCTTATTCATTTCAGAGTAGGTGAATATGAAGTCGGCTATAATCAGGATTATATGGGTATGTCGCTCTTTGCGTTTGTTGGCGAGGGCGGCAAAGTAACCGATTTCGAAGTTGCTTCCGCAATATTGTCCGTATGTAATTTCGGCAGTCTTGCAGTATGTTTGAATAAAGGCGAAGTAAGTAACGTTATAATAAGCGCGGAGAACAGATTTGATACTAACTGGAACGCGTCTTCGTCTATCGTAACTGTAAACGACGGAACTGTCAAAAACTGCGTAAGCTATCTGACTGCGTGCAATGTAATGTTTAATTCCACAGTTGGTGAACTTCCCGTTATTTCTCAGAACAACGGAACTATTGAAAACGTTTTAGGGTTGTCTACTCAAATTTCTCTTGACGGAACGGTTAAAGCAGACGTTTACTACTATGCTCCTCAAAGCGACTACGAGCCGTCGTTCTGGACTTGGGGCGTTCCCAATTACGGCGACGGTGAAAATAACGGAAATGCAGTAGTTGCAGGTTGGGCAGGATATACCGCCGCAAACAGTAGTTATCATTGGACGCTTACCCTTGCGGAAAACACAGGGCTTACGTCGGGCAGTACGTTTACTCTCGGAGTAAAAATCAACGGAGGCGATTATCTCGCCACTTACACTATTTTGGTAACGGGCGAACAATCCGTTGCTTACTGCCTTTGAGGTTGACGTATTAAAGGATAACGTAATTTATCATAAGGGTAATATCGAAGCAGTCGAGTGGGGGAACTTCGTTTCCCTCACCGACGGCAACGGGATAAGCTTGGATATGGGAAGAGTAACCGCACAGCTATCAGCGCTGAACGGAGAAGCGTTCGTAACGTTCGCATACTCTAACCCGACGGGGGAGTACATTTATTCAGACCCCGTAAAAATGTACTTATATTACAGCGTTTCTTCCGTTGAAGATTGGAAAGCAATTAATTCCGATTTGACGGCTTGGTATGCTCAGACCGAAGATATCGATTTTGCGGCTTGTAATTTATCAACGCAATCACTTTCGGTTGCCCGTTCAATCACGCCTGATTCTTTGGCGGCAGACGCGCCTACTTCTGCGTTGTCTTTCGACGGCGTCTACGACGGTAACGGCTACGCCTTGAAGAATTATAACGATACGGCTAAAAACTTTTCTGGTATTTATACGGAAGAAGTTTACGTTCAGTCGCTTTTTGCAAAGATAGGGAGGACGGGGTTCGTAAGAAACGTTAAGCTCGACAACGTAAAAATATTTTCCCGCAACTTTACGGGCATGCTTGTCGGTGAAAATTACGGAACTGTTTCCGACGTGCACCTTATCGACTGCGAAGTGTTGAATATGTACGGTGCGGGGGCGCTCGTATGTGCATACAATTACGGAAGCATTAACTTTACCGTGCTTGAAAACTGCTCCGTAAGAATAATGCCAAACAGCGCTAACGACTACGTAATTTCTTTCGTGAACGGAGGGGTAATTGCTCAATCTCTTGCTTCGGGAATAAGTTTTTTTAACGGCGCAACAGGACAGACGCCTTATCAGACGACGGGCAAAGTTACTTCGGGTTCGGGCACTGTCAAGAACGTAAACGGACAGGATGGCACTGCATTTAACAGCTTGACTAACGTATCTCTTTGCGATATGAGAAAATACGGTTATCGAGGGGATATATGGGGGTCAACGGGCATTGCAAACCTAAAAGAAGGCTCGCTTGAAGCACGAAATAACTCCTCAACCTATTACCTTGACAGTTGGGTAGTTCAAAACCGTGTTTGGGGCTTTACAGGCACTCAATCGCACGGCGGAGTGATTGCAGATAACCTTACGTACGACGAAGAAGGCAATCTCGTTTTTATCGTTAACGGCGACTATTACGAGGGCGACAAAAAGGGCATAAACGAGGCATATTACGGGGTCAATGGCGGAAAACGCACAGGCGCAACTATAAAATCCCGCAACACTTACGGACCCGGCAGTTTCGAAGCTGTAATGAAAATTCCGTCTTTCAACGGTATTTGTACTTCAATATGGTTATTTAACTATATAGAGCGGGACGGACAGGAAGCTTCAAACTACGAAATCGATATTGAAGTTCACGGCACTGCGGTTGACTCAAACGGAAACCCTATTAACACTAACAATCTTTCTTCCGTACTCTGCACAAGCTGGCTTACGGAAACAAACTTTATAAGTGAAACCAAGGGCGTAGGATACGCGCTGAATGACGGAGATTTCCACAGTTATCGCATTGATTGGCATACGGGTGAAAATCCGCGAGTGGAATACTATATTGACGGAATTCTTGTCTGCACACAGACTACGCACGTCCCCGACAATGAAATGTACCTCAATATCGGGTGTTGGTTTCCCAAAGACTGGTGCGGAGACCCTGCTTTTGAGACTGATTATATGACTTTAAAGTCGTTCTCTTACACACCGTTTGCGGGAGAAACAGCGGGGAAACTTTCCACGGCAACCGACAATGGCAGAGAGGGTGAAGTTTATCATCCTTGGGTCGAAATGCCCAAAAACAACCTGCTTGCCAACGGCAATTTCGATATTAACCGCACTAATCCCGTTTGGAATATCCCTTTGGGAGCTACGGTAAACGACGGAATAACCTTTAGCGGAACGCTTTCTCAAACGGTTTATATGGACTGCGGCGGGGTTGATTATAGACTTGCGATTTTGGCAAGCGGAAAAGCGGAAGTAAAGCTCAGTTATCTTTCTATTGTGAACGGAGTTACCGTTTCCGGAAGTAAATCTTTCAGTTTGAATAACGCTACTTTAACGGGGAGTATATTTGATTTTACTCCGCCCGATAACTGTACGGCATTTAAACTTGAAATAATTTCGGAAGGGCAAATAAACGTTAAATCTGCAAATCTGAATATAGCTTAACTGCGCCATATTCGGGGGGCAACCAAAAGATTACCCTTGAAAAGACGCACCTTTAAAAGGAGTGTAAAATTTATGATAAAATTTGGAACGGGCGGTTTTCGCGGAGTTATAGGCGATGACTTCAATAAAGAAAACGTCAGTTTGGTAGCTCAGGCGCTCAGTGAAATAATACTTAAAAGCGGGAGCAAAAAAAGCGTTGTCGTGGGTTACGATTATAGATTCGGTTCGGACTATTTCGCCGGTTGGATAGCGGAAACCCTTGCAGGCAATAAAGTAAGCTGTTTGTTATATACCGAGCCTATGCCCTCGCCTGCCATCATGACGGCAGTACGCGACGAAGGGCTTGATTACGGTGTAATGATAACGGCAAGCCACAATCCGTATTATTTCAACGGCGTAAAAATTTTCGTGAAAGGCGGGTGCGACGCGGACGTAGAGTTTACAAACCTTTTGGAAAGAGCCGTAATGGGAGTTAAGGAAATTAAGAACGTTCCTCTTGCTTGCGCAAAGTCGGCAGGACTTGTGCAAAATTACAGCAATAAGGAACAGTATCTTGATAATATCCTGAAATTTGTATCACCCTCGGTTAAATACGATAAGATAAATATTTTATACGACAATCTCTGCGGAGTCGGTGCAAAGTGTATAGAGCCGCTGTTTAAAAAGGCGGGGGTGAAAAATTATACAATTCTTCACCCCGAGCACGACGCGTTTTTCTGCTTTATGATGCCAAACCCCACGGAGCAGGCAATGTCGCCGTTAAAGCAGTCGGTTAAAGTACAAAAATACGATTTTGCTATGGCTACCGACAGCGATAGCGACCGTCTTGGAATTATCGACGAAAAGGGCAATTACGTTACGAGTAATGATATTTTAGCTTGCCTGTATTACTACCTTGTCAAACACCGCGGCATGAAAGGAGACGTTGTCAAAAACTGTGCAACGAGTATTTTGGTAGACAAAGTTGCTGAACGGCTCGGTTATAATTGCCACGAAGTTGACGTCGGTTTTAAAAATATTTCGGCAGCAATAAGACAGTACGACGCACTTATCGGCGGTGAAAGCAGCGGCGGGCTTACCGTGCGCGGATATATTTACGGCAAAGACAGTGTGTTTAGCTCGCTTCTGTTTACTGAAATGGTTGTGGCAATGAATAAGCCCGTCTCTGAAATCGTAGAAGAAGTTCACCGATTTGCCGGTTATAACTACGTATTTATCGAGGACGAAATCCGTTTTGAAAAAGAAGACGGACTTATTGAGTTCCTCGAAGCTAACAGTCCTCAATTCGACAGAAAGCTTTTGAGATGCGACCATTTTAACAGAAATTTCAAATATTATTTTGAAAACGGCTGTTGGGCGATTATACGTCTTTCGGGCACAGAACCCGTGTTCAGAGTTTTTGCCGAGTGCGAAAGCGAAGAGGGAGCAAAGCGCATAGTCGAACAGCTCAGAAAACTGATTAATTCATATACGGAGAGTGTGGTAGAAGAAGTAGTATGAAAATAATTATTACAGAAGATTACGACGAGCTCAGCATAAAAGGGGCTGAAATTATTGCGGAAGTTATAAAGAATAACCCCCGTGCTGTATTGGGGCTAGCAACAGGAAGCACGCCTATTGGCGCGTATAAAAACCTTGTAAAAACTTACGGGTTGGGTAACATTACTTTTAAAGAAATAGAAACCGTCAATTTGGACGAATATGCGGGGCTTGGCGAAGAAAGCGAACACAGCTACGTAAGCTTCATGCGCGAAAACCTCTTTGATAAAGTAGATATTGATTTAAAGAACACGCATCTTCCGAACGGCAAGGCGGAAAATTTAAACGAAGAATGCGAAAGATATTCCCGTTTGGTTTTCTCTCATACTCAGGATATACAGCTCTTGGGGCTTGGAAGTAACGGGCATATCGGTTTTAACGAGCCTTTTACACCTTTCAACAGTTTAACCCACGTAGTTAACCTCACGGAGAATACGATAAAAGACAATTCACGATTATTCGAAAAAGAAGAAGACGTTCCCCGTCAGGCAATCACAATGGGTATAAGAGAAATTATGCAGGCTAAAAAAATATTGGTGCTTGCAAGCGGCAAAAATAAGGCCAAAGCAGTTTACAGTATGGTAAAAGGCGAAGTTTCCGAAGAGTGCCCTGCAAGCGTATTGCAGCGACATAGCGACGTTATGTTAGTTATTGACCGCGAGGCTGCATCTCTGTTATAATTATGAAGTATTTTGAAAACGTTGACGTATACGTCGAAAACAGCGGGATAGTAAAAACATCGGTCGTGTTCGACGAAAAAATCAAATATATAGGCGCAGACGGTCGCGGTATTGAGAAAATTGAGTTGCCTGTGGGCGCAACGGTTTTGCCGGGGTTTATCGACGAGCATATTCACGGTGCGGGCGGTGCAGACGCAATGGATGCAACCGTGGCAGCACTTGAGACTATTGACAAAACTCTTGCGCGCGAGGGAACAACGCGGTTTCTTGCAACAACGATGACGCAGAGCAAGGAAAACATTTTAAAAGCCGTCAACTCAATAAAGAGTTATAAGGCGCAAGGCGATACCGGACTTTTGGGAATTCACCTTGAAGGTCCGTTTATATCGTCTTTACGGGCAGGGGCGCAACCTGAAAAATACATTTTAAAACCCGACGTTGAGTTTTTTAAAGAAATTAACGATGCCTCGGGCGGACTTGTTAAGCTTGTAACGCTTGCACCTGAAATTGAACGTGCGGACGAACTTATAACTTATCTTACAGAAAAAGGCGTAACGGTATCCGTTGGACATTCTGATGCAACGTATAATCAGACTATCAATGCTGTAAATTTGGGCGCAAGATGCGTAACGCATACGTTTAATGCACAGACGGGAATTCATCACCGCGATTTGGGAGTCGCGGGCGCAGCAGTAACTTGCGAAAAACTTTCCGCAGAGATTATTTCCGATACGGTACACGTCTCAATCCCCGCAATTAAGCTTCTTGCTGCAAACAAGGACAAAGACAAACTTATATTAATAACAGATGCAATGCGTGCCAAGGGGCTTGCGGACAGAGAGAGCGAGCTTGGCGGGCAAACCGTTTACGTAAAGAACGGACAGGCAAGGCTGAAAGACGGTACTCTTGCCGGAAGCGTGCTTAAAATGAACGAGGCAATTAAAAACCTATACGAGTGTGCAGGGGTAAATTTTTTACAGTCAATTGACTGCGCCACGATAAATCCGGCAAAAAATCTGGGCGTTGAAAAGGATTACGGCAGCATCAAAATAGGCAAAGTTGCCGATTTTACAGTTATAGATAAAGACTTTTCCGTACTTCTTACGGTGCGGGACGGTAAAATTATTTACAAAAATTATTAACCTGCATTTGGAGATAAACTATGGCAGACGTAAAACTTAATCATATTTACAAGGTATATCCTAACGGACTGAAAGCGGTGAACGACTTCTCTATGGAGATTGAAGACAAAGAATTTATCGTGTTCGTAGGTCCGTCGGGTTGCGGAAAGTCAACGACTTTGCGTATGATAGCCGGGCTTGAAGACATAACCGCGGGTGAGCTCGTAATAGGCGGAACGGTAATGAACTACGTAGAGCCCAAGGACAGGGATATTGCTATGGTATTCCAAAACTACGCCTTGTATCCTCATATGACCGTATATGAAAATATGGCTTTCGGGCTTCGTCTGCGTAGAATGAGTAAAGAAGAAATCGATACAAGAGTAAAAGAGGCTGCGGAAATTCTGGGAATAACCGATTACCTTAAAAAGAAACCCAAAGAAATGTCTGGCGGACAGCGCCAAAGAGTTGCGTTGGGGCGTGCAATCGTGCGCGAACCCAAGGTATTCCTTTTGGACGAACCTCTTTCAAACCTTGACGCAAAATTGCGTACAGCCATGCGCGCGGAAATTTCAAAGCTGCACAAGAAGTTAAAAACTACCTTCATTTACGTAACGCACGACCAAGTCGAGGCGATGACTATGGGTACTCGGATAGTCGTTATGAAAGACGGCTACGTTCAGCAGATTGATACCCCGGGGAACTTATACAATCATCCTTGCAATAAATTTGTTGCGGGCTTTATCGGCACGCCTCAGATGAACTTTTTCAATGCTAAATTGAAGAGAGAAGATAAGATAATCAAAGTTTCTTTTGAAAATACCGATGCGGAATTTAACGTGCCGCAAAGATATCTTGCAAAGGTAGACGAGAATTATCTTGACGGCGAAAAGCAAGTAATTGCGGGTATTCGTTCAGAACATATATCAGTTGATACGGAAATGTTCTCGTTTAAAGCTAAATGCCGAGTATCTTACGTAGAAGATTTGGGTGTAGAAAGTCAGATTTACGCAGACTTTGCTATTAATTCCGAAGATGCCGTACTTGAAAGCCCTACTAAAGTAATTATAAAATCCCCCGCAGGCATTACTTATGAAACGGATGAAGTTATCGAAGTTTCTCTTGATTTAAAATATTTGCATCTTTTCGATGCGGAAACGGAAAATACTATTGCACCGCGCATACCCGAAAATTATTCGGTTAAGGGTGAGGTAAAGTCGAACGTTCTCAGTATCTTAGGTGCAAAATTGCCGCTACCGCCCACAATGAGCACTGAGGACGGAGAATACGAAGTCAGAATTCCAGTAACAGCAATATCATTCGGCGGAGATATTAAAGCGGAATTTTCAGGTGAAGATAAAGTAAACGAAAAACGGATTGCAGAAGTCGTAGCCGACGGTAAAATTTTGTTTATTCCCATAGCCGATGAAGAGAAGATAGAGGTAAAAACTAATACCAAATCAAAAACAAGCAACGACAAATCCATTACATTTTGTTCGATTTCAATAGATTTAAAATACCTTACCTTATTAAGAAACGGCGAAGCCGTCTGTGCGGCTATGCCCGTGCAAAATTCAATTTCGGGAAAAGTAATAAAGACGAAAGTCGTTGTGCAAAAAGAAGTTAAGGGCAAACTTAAAACCGTAAAAGAACCAAGATACCGTTTCACTGTGGGTGAAGAGAGTGTTGAAATTCCCGAAGAAATTTCTTCTAAAATGCTTAAAAGCGGAGGCAAGAATATTTTCAGGGATATTATAGAATTACGCCTTGCAGTAAATTGTTGCTATGTTGCAGAGGAGGGATTTACTGCCACCGTCGTAAAGATAGCCGATTACGGAAATGAAAAATTTGCTGAATGTAGCTTGAACGAAGATACTGTTTTCGTTCCCGTCGCCGAGGATTTTGACGGCAATGAAATTAAACTCGGAATAAATTGGGACGGAATGTCGGTATACGACAAAGACTTTGATATTAGACTTGTTTAAAATTGAACTTCCCAAAGCGTAAACGCTTTGGGAAGTTTTAATTTTTACTATATGTTGAGGTTGATTTTTTGTTAAAATTTAATTATAATAAATAAAAGACCCTTCAAAGGGGAGGGGCTAGACTGGAGCTGGACGGACTTGAACCGGTATAAAAAAGCCCTTCCGTAGGAAGGGTCTCATCTGGAGCTGCTAACCGGACTTGAACCGGTGACCTCGTCCTTACCAAGGACGTGCTCTACCTGCTGAGCCATAGCAGCAAATTGTTTACTTGAATATTATATTTAAAAAAGAATGTATTGTCAATTTATTTTAGGCGAAATTTAATTAAAAATTGGAGAAACCGTTGGAAAATAACAGTCTTGAAAAAACTGCCGTTAAAACTTCGATAATAACGATTGTCGCGAACTTTGCGCTTACTGTTTTTAAGTTGTTTGCGGGAATATTCGGCGCGTCTATCGCGCTTATTTCCGACGCGGTACATTCAGCTTCGGACGTTTTCTCGACCGTAATAGTTCTTGCAGGAGTTAAAGTTTCCGCTAAAAAAGCCGATAAAAAACATCAATTCGGACACGAAAGGTTCGAATGTGTCGCCGCGATTATACTTGCAATGGTTTTGCTAGCAACGGGCGCGGGAATAGGCTATACAGGCATAAAAAATATAATTACGGGCGAATATGTAAACTTCGAGATACCAAAACTTATTGCGTTAATTGCCGCCGCGGTTTCTATCGTTGTAAAAGAAATTATGTTCTGGTATACCATAGTAGCGGCAAAAAAGGTTAATTCTTCGGCCTTGAAAGCGGATGCATGGCATCACAGAACTGACGCGCTTTCTTCAATCGGAAGCCTTATAGGTGTAGTGGGGGCAATGTGCGGAGTTCCCGTTTTAGACAGCGTGGCTTGCATTGTTATTTGCCTTATGATTATCATTGCGGCAGTGCGCATATTTATTGACGCGATCAATAAAATGACTGACGAGGCGTGCGACGAAAAGACCGAAGGAGAGATAAGGAATTTTATAGCTTCTTGCGAGGGTGTAGAACGCATAGACGACTTAATGACGCGAAAATTCGGAAACCGTGTTTACGTTATAGTTGAAATCGCTTGCAACAGGGATTTACCGCTTTATGAGGCTCACGAAATTGCGGAAAAAGTGCATCTTGGAATTGAAGAAAATTTCCCGCCTGTAAAGCATATTACCGTTCACGTTAACCCGTACGAACAGATTGACGAAACTTAAAAGCGGTTGAGCGCATTGCCCAACCGCTTAACTTTTAATTTATATTTCTGACAAGCCCCACGACCTTGCCTATAACGGAAACGTTATCAAAAATAAAGTCATCCATATCGTCGTTTTCAGGGTGTAAAATTATCTTGCCGTCGCGCTTAAAAAAGCGTTTTACTGTCGCGCCGTCCTCAACTAAAGCTACGACTATATCGCCGTTATCCGCTGTTTCCTGCTTTCTCACGACAACTTTGTCCCCGTCGAACATTCCAATTTTTATCATTGACGAGCCTTGAACGTTCAGCATAAACAAGTCGTCGCCTGAAAAGAAATTATCGGGTAAGGAAACGTAGCCTTCATAGCTCTCAGCGGCAAAAATAGGCTGACCTGCGGCAACAGTACCCAAAACGGGAACGGACAAGGATTTGCTTTTCAAAGCAATAGCACGGCGTTTAACGTCCGATTTTTCCAAAAGTCCTTTATCTTTCAAACGGTTAATTATATTAAAAACGGTGGCGGTGGACTTAATATTACAAGCCTTGCAAACTTCACGAACGCAAGGAGCGTAGCCGTTCTCTGAAATAAACTTTTGTATAAACGTAAAAACGGCGTCCTCGTTCCTTAATTTTTCGGTTTCTCTGTTCATTTTTTTCCTCTTATAAAGATTGTAGCAGATAAATTAAAAAAAATCAAACAAAAGTTCAGTTATTTTGCTTGTAAATTTTCATATTTGAAGTTAAAATAGTAGTGAGGTGCAATATGAAAGTTGAAAGAAGGGAGTGCGTGCTGTACGAAAGAGAGTGTATCGATTGCGGAGAATGTGATATTTGTGATTTAGATCCGCTTAAAATTTGCGATAACTGCGGAAAATGCCTAGATATAAAGGACGATGCCGTTATAAAGATTGATAAAATAATAATGGACGTGGAAGAGTAGAGAGTGAGTTATTTCAGAAAAACGCCGTTTGGTACAATTGACCAAACGGCGTTCTAATTAGTCTTCGTCATTGTCGCGCGTCAATTTTACTTTACCGACGACGCCGCGGCGGTTTTCATCGCTAATTGCGGCGTAATGTTTTCTTGTTGTATTGACGTCCTTATGTCCCAAAACGTCGGCAACTATATAAATATCTCCTGTTGCCTTATAAAGTGCCGTGCCGTACGTTGAACGCAGCTTGTGCGGTGAAATTTTTTTGAGAGGGGAGACGATTTTTGCGTATTTATGCACCATATTTTCTACGGCGCGAACGGTTATTCGGCTACGGTTGCTTGAAACGAATAGGGCGTTAGGTTCTTTCAAATCTTCGTAATTCATTTCCTTATAATCCAAATAACGCTGTAAAGCAGCAGCCACGTCGTCGTCAAAGTACAAAATTGCTTTGCTGCCGCCCTTTCTTGTAACAACAAAGGAATTATCCTTAAAATTCAAATCGTCATTATTTAGCCCGACAAGCTCGCTTATACGAATTCCCGTGCCGAGGAAAAGCATAAGAATTGCTCTGTCTCTGACCTTATTTTTTTCGTGATAGGCGCGCTGATGGGGGGATAGCCCGCTGCCGCTTTCCGCAGTGTCCAGAATATTGTACACTTCGTCGCCGTCAAGCCTTATAATAGGTTTTTCGTGTAGCTTAGGAGTCGAAACCTTTGCGGTGTTGTCAACACTAATAAAACCTTTGTTGAAGAAATGCTTAAACATAGCACGAACGGAGGAGAGCTTTCTTGCCTTAGCTCGATCGTTGCAAGTACGTTCTTTTCCGTTATAGAAATAGCGGGAGAGGAAACCAAGAAAATATTCTACGTCGTTGCCTGTAACGGTTTCCATATCGTCAAGCGTCATTTCTTTTACTGTTTTGCTTTTACGAAATTTCTTCTCTTGCAAAAAATAGAAAAAGATTTTTAAGTCGTGAGCATAGTTAAGACGTGTAAGCGTGGAAGTCTGACTTTCAATAGCAAGAAAATAGTCGTAACAAAACGAAGGCAGCTCTTCGTCTAAAAGTCTTTCTATTATTTCTAAATTTTTGTTGTTGCGCTGAACGTAGTAATTTGCCATAAATTTTTTCCGATTTTTCAAAATAAGTTAAATAGCGGGGTACTTTTCTTTGTTTACAAAAGCATATGTAACTATTCGTAAAACACAGCTTTTACGAATAGTTGACCTCTTTAATATAGAATAGCACGGAGAGATTTTGTTGTCAAGTTGTTTTTTATAAAAAATTGCCAATTTCTTTTTTATTTGGAATTTTTATTAAAAACTACTAAAAATCGGCTTAAAAATTAAAAAATTTGAGTTTCAGTTGAGTATTATGTCAGACATAACTACAATGTCTGACATAATACAAGTTAAAACAGAGCCTGATTTAGGCTCTGTTTTTTCGTTTAAATTATTTTTCAGATTTAATGCTTTTCAAGTTCCAAATATTATTTGCATAATCGGATATTGCGCGATCTGCGGCAAATATGCCTGCTGCGGCAATATTTCTTAAAGACATCTGATTCCACTTCATTTTATCTTTGGAATAAAGCCTTGAAATCTTTTGCTGGGTATTACTGTAAGCACCGAAATCAGCCATGCACATATACGGGTCTGCAACCGGTGAATACGTGAGCAAATAATTTGCAATTTCGGAGAAAGATTCACCGTTAAAGCCTATTATCAAAGCTTCGATTATTCTGCGCAGTTTGGGGGATTCGTTATAGAACTTGCTTGAACTATAACCGTTACGCCAAATTTCGTCCACTTCGTTTGCTTTGTAACCGAATATGAAAATATTCTGTTTTCCAACCGCCTGAGCCATTTCAACGTTAGCGCCGTCAAGAGTTCCTATTGTAAGCGCGCCGTTAATCATGAACTTCATATTGCCTGTACCGCTTGCTTCTTTGCCCGCAAGAGAAATCTGCTCGGAAACTTCCGACGCAGGCATAAGTTTTTCAGACATGGAGACGTTGTAGTCTTCCATATATACAACGTTAAGTTTGTCTTTTACTGCGGGATTGTTTTTGATTTCAGCGGCAAGATAATTAATCAGTTTAATTATCTTTTTCGCCATATCGTAACCGGGCGCAGCCTTAGCACCAAAAATATAAGTTTTGGGAACTACGTCTTTTTTGGGATTATCGTTTAAATCGAGATAAGTATCTATAATATTCAAAACGTTAAGAAGCTGACGTTTATATTCGTGAAGACGTTTTGCCTGAACGTCAAAGAGCGTTTCAGGATTGATTATAAGCCCTTGCTTCTTTTTTGCATATTCCGCGAACTGCTTTTTCTTGATAAGCTTGATTTCGTCTAAGCGCTTTAAAACGCTTTCGTCCTCTTCAAACTTCTTGAAGTCGGCAAGGCGCGAACCGTCAAGCTCGTAACCTGTGCCTATGCACTCGTCCAAAAGCGCAGCAAGTTCGGGGTTGGATTGATTTAACCAACGCCTGTGTGCAATACCGTTTGTAACATTCGTGAACTTTTCAGGCGCAAAATCGTAGAAATCTTTAAATACAGAAGTTTTGATAATATCGCTGTGTAATGCTGAAACTCCGTTTACGCTGTGTCCGCCGTACACCGAAAGGTTTGCCATTTTGATGCGGTCGTGCTCAAGGATTGACATTCTGGAAATTTTAGCCCATTCGCCGGGGAATTTATCCCAAAGCTGCTCGCAAAGCCGTCTATTAATTTCCTTGATTATAGAGTGAATTCTCGGAATTTGCCTTGCAATTAAGTCCTCTGACCACGTTTCAAGAGCTTCGGCGAGTACGGTGTGATTTGTGTAAGCGCAAGTTGAAGTAGTTATTGCCCACGCCTTATCCCAATCGTAATAGTATTCGTCTATCAGAATACGCATAAGCTCAGGAATTGCCATTGCGGGGTGAGTATCGTTCAAATGAATTGCCGCAAGTTTGGGCAAATCGGCAATGTTGCCGTATCTGTGCTTGTGGTCCTCCACTATGTTCTGAATTGACGCGGAACACAGGAAATACTGCTGTTTAAGCCTTAAAGACTTGCCCGCATTATGGTTATCTGCGGGATAGAGAACTTTCGTAAGAAGGTCGGCGTCGTTGTCCTCAGTCATAGCCTGATAATATTCGCCTTGCGAGAAAAGCTTCATATTAAAGTCGGTTACGGGTTTTGCTTTCCAAAGCCTTAATACGGAAACTGCCTCACTGTTCTTGCCCGAAACCATCATATCATAGGCGACTGCCTGAACTTCGTTACAGTTGATATAATTTGTTTGAAGTCCGTTTTCCGTCCACTTTTCTTCGATTTGCCCGTTAAATCTTACGATAAACGACTTATCGGTTCTCTGCGTGAGCCACGCTTCGCCGCCCGGAAGCCAAACGTCAGGCAGTTCTATCTGCCAACCGTCAACGATTTTTTGCTTGAAAAGACCGTATTCATACCTTAAAGAATAGCCCATTGCAGGATAGTTGCCTGTTGCGAGCGCATCCATAAAACATGCGGCAAGTCTTCCTAAACCGCCGTTACCGAGACCAGCGTCCGGTTCAAGCTCGTACAAATCTTCGAGTTTATAGCCGTAAGATTCCACAGCCTTTTCAAAAACCGAGGTTGCGCTTAAATTATATAAGCTGTTTTTAAGCGAACGCCCCATAAGGAATTCCATACACAGATAATAAACTCTTTTTGCGCGCTTAGCTTTAACCTTTTTATGAAATTGCTGTCTTTTTTCAAGTAAGATATCTCTTACCACCATGACGACAGCTTTATACACCTGATCTTTGGTCGCCTCGGCAGGGGTTACGCCGAAATACCTCGACAGTTTGCCCTTGATTAAATCCTTGGTTTCCTTTTCGGTAATAGCATTACTCATTCTGTTCTCCTATTTTTAAGTAAATTATTTAAGCATATCCAAATAGAGAGCTTCATAAATCTTAGCCGAACGACCCCAACTGAAATCGGTTGTAGCAGCTCTGTACATTAATTTTTTCCACTCTTCTTTGTTTTTATAATCGTTTATCGCCTGACGTATAACGTACAGCATATCGTGTGCGTTATAGTTAGCAAACGTATAACCGTTTTCAAGCGGTTTAATACTGTCGTATAATCCGCCCGTTTCCCTGACTATCGGTAATGTGCCGTAACGGCAAGCTATCATTTGCGAAAGTCCGCAAGGTTCAGACTTAGACGGCATAAGGAATATATCTGATCCGGAATAAATCTTTCTTGACAAATCACCGTTGAACGCTATGTTTGCGCTGAATTTATCGGGGTATCTTCTTGCCAAATCACTGAAAAATCCCTCGAAATGCGCGTCGCCCGTACCCAAAAGCACTACTTGAACGTCGTCTTGCAAGAGGTCTTCAATTACGGTCGTTACAAGGTCAAGACCTTTGTGCGAAACGAGGCGGGTAATCATTGCAATAACAGGCGTATTCGCCTTTTGGGGAAGTCCCAAAAGCTTTTGAAGACCTTTCTTGCATAATGCTTTATTAGAGAAATCTTCGGGCGTGTAATTTGCAAAGAGATGCGTATCCTTTGCAGGATTGTATCCCTCGTCGTCAATTCCGTTCAAGATACCCGATAATTTGAAATGGTTCTTTCTTACTATGGGGTCAAGTCCGTGCGCAAAATATTCGTTTTTAATCTCGTCGGCATATTTGGGGCTGACGGTGTTAAACCTTTCGCAGCACTCTATCGCGCCCTTCATAAGGTTGATACTGTTCTTGTATTCTACAAGATACTGATAACTTCCGTAAATGTCAAACAAATCGCCCAACAAATCCAAAGAATACCAGCCCTGATATTCTATATTATGAATTGTGAAAAGCGCACGAATATACTGATATTCGGGTCTGAAACAGTAATTTGTTTTTAAGTAAATTGCAGCAAGTGCAGCCTGCCAATCGTGGCAGTGCATTACGTCAGGATAGAAATTGACAACGGGCATAATTTCAAGCACGCTACGCGAAAAGAACGCAAATCTTTCGCCGTCGTCAAAATAGCCATAGCAACCGGGGCGTTTGAAGTAGAACTCGTTATCTATAAAGTAGAAAGTAACCCCGTCCTTTACGTACTCGAAAATGCCGCAATACTGATTACGCCAAGCAAGATGAACGTAAATATTTCCTATGTAGCTGAACTTATCCCTATACTCTTTTTTAATATCGGAATAGAGCGGCAACACTACTCTTACGTCAACGTTGCCGTTAGCTGCAAGCGCCTTTGACAGCGAGCCGATAACTTCGGCCAAACCGCCCGTCTGTATAAAAGGAGTCGCCTCAGAAGCAACGAATAAAATCTTTTTCTTCTGAACGGGTTTAACCTCAGTTGCTTTTTTCGTGGTTTTAGTCGCAGGCTTAGTCGTAGCTTTTGCAGTACTTACCGATTTTGCGGTCGCTGCCGTTGCCGTAGTCTTTTTTGCGACGGTCGCTTTGGTTTTGTTTTCGCTTGTAGTTTTAGTTGCCATTTTATTTCCCCCCGTTATTTAAATAAGTGAACCTTTATTTATAAAGTAAGGCTGAATTTCGCACCCTGCGAGCACTCTGTTATCGCGGATAACCGAATTTTTATCGCTTACCACGTAAGAAAGATTACAGTTCTCTCCTACTATATTATCAGTCATAAGGATACAGTTTTTAACTACCGTTCCTTTGCCTATCTTTACGCCGCGGAAAAGGATACAGTTTTCAACCGAGCCCTCGATAAGACAGCCGTCAGAAATAAGCGAATTTTTCACGCTTGCCGTTTCTGTAAATTTAGCGGGCGCACTGTCGTTTACTTTTGTATAAACGTCCCTTTCACCGAAAATTTCATCTCTTATTTTTCTGTCAAGCAAATCCATATTCGAGTTAAAATAGGTATTGAGAGAATTTATATTTGCGTAATAGCCGTCGAACTTATACCCGTAAAGATTATAAGTTGAAACGCCGGGGCTCAGAATATCCTTTCCAAAGCTTTTATAGCCATGCTGAATAGCGTCCTGAATAAGTCTTAATAGGAAAGACGTGCGTGCTACCAATACGTTTATATAATTCTTTTCAACGCCGCCTGACGCAGGATTGATTTCTATACCTTTGATTTTGCCGTCTTTAGCTACGTCAAACGTCATATACGAATGTGATTTAATGAGTTTGTGCTCGTGATAAACCATGGTAATATCGGCGTTTTTCTGAATATGGAAATCAATTACTTTGCTGTAATCAAGCTTATATACAGCGTCGCTGTCGGCAAGCACAACAAAGTCCTCCTTTGCTTTTTTGAGGAATGCTGTTGCGCCCTTCAACGCCTCTAAACGGTTCTTATATAAAGTTTCCGTTTCGTCGCTGTACGGGGGCAGTAAAATAAGTCCTCCTTCCTTTCTTGCCAAATCCCAATATTTGCCCGAACCCAAATGGTCCATAAGGGACTGATAGTTGTTTTTGGTTATCATGCCTACGGTAGTTATTCCCGAATTGACCATATTCGAAAGAGCAAAGTCAACGAGGCGGTATCTGCCGCCAAACGGAATTGAGCCCATTGACCTGACCTTAGTCAGTTCGGGTACATTTTGTTCGTTAATGCTTGAAAATATAACACCAACCGTTGAAGCCATTATTTTTTCCTCCCTTAAACGTTCTTATCCACTATTTCGCCTGCGGGAACTTTACCGTTTTTAGAAACGTTGACCCCTCTGCCGAGAACGGTTATTCCCGAAGTTTTGCCTTCCACCTTGGACGCTTCTTCGATAGGTGCGCCGATAACGGCCTTTTCGCCTATAACAACGTCTTCGTCTATAATGGCGTAATTAACTTTTGCACCCGCTTTAACGACGGTATTGCCCATAAGAACGCAGTCTTTTACTTCCGCACCCTTTTCGATTACGCAGTTAGTGCCGATAACGGAGTTAACGATTTTGCCTTCTATTTCGCCGCCTGTTGCAACGATAGAATTTATCACCTCACCTTCGATAAACGCGGGAGGCGCAAGCGGGCTCTTCGAGTGTATAACCCTATCGTTTTCGGAAAGTTCGAAGTTGGGAACGACGCCCAACAAATCCATATTTGCTTCCCAAAGAGAGCTAATCGTGCCTACGTCTTTCCAATATCCTTCGAAACGGTAAGAATACATTTTCTCGCCCGCTTTAAGCATTGCAGGAAGAACGTTTTTACCGAAGTCCTTTTCGGAGTTAGGGTTTTGGTTATCGAGTTCGAGATATTTGAAAAGCTTTTCCGCTGTGAAGATATAGATACCCATTGAAGCCAAATCACTCTTGGGTTTTGCGGGTTTTTCTTCAAACTCGTATATAGTGCCGTCCTTATTAGTATTCAAAATACCGAATCTCGAGGCTTCTTTCAAAGGTACTTGCATACATGCGATAGTGCAGTCTGCCTTCGCTGCTTTATGCGCTGCAAGCATTTTGTCGTAGTCCATTTTATAGATATGGTCGCCCGAAAGTATCAAAACGTACTCTGGGTCGTACATCTTCATAAATCTTATATTTTGGTAAATTGCATTAGCCGTGCCCTTATACCACGAAGTATCTGTCTTTGCTTCGTAAGGCGAAAGAATATGGACGCCGCCGAAGGTTCTGTCCAAATCCCACGGCTGACCGTTGCCGACGTATTCGTTTAAAACGAGCGGCTGGTACTGCGTTAAAACGCCCACGGTATCTATACCCGAATTTATACAGTTTGAAAGCGGAAAGTCGATTATTCTGTACTTCGCGCCGAACGAAACTGCAGGTTTTGCGATATTGCTTGTTAAAGCGTAAAGTCGTGAACCTTGTCCGCCTGCAAGCAACATTGCAACGCACTCTTTTTTAGTTAGCATTGCTATTTCCCCCAAAAATTTAATTTTCTTTTATTAAATAGATGCAAGTCAGCTTAGGAATATCTATTTTCATAGAATATTCTTTTTTGCCGCAAGCCTCTTTTACGGTTTTAAAAACTTTCTTTTTCAGCTTTCTCGTGCCGCCGTAGCGTATTTCGTCAGTGTTTAAAGCCACACGGTACTTACCGTTATTAATACCTATTTGGTATTGCAACAAATCCACGCCCGAAAAATTGATTACGCAAGTTAAGCTTTCACCGCTTTTCGAATATCTTGAAAACGCCAAAAGATTGTGATAATTGTCGTCCACGACGAGCCACTCGAACCCGTTCCAACCATCGTCTATTTCATAGAGCGGTTTCGTTTCCTTATAGAAAAAGTTCAGCGTTTTGACAAAGTTGCGCATTTTTTTATGCAGCGGAAACTTATCGGCAAGGAAAAAATCAAGTCCCGCGTTATAGTCCCATTCTTTGAACTGCGCCACCTCATAGCCCATAAAATTAAGCTTTTTTCCGGGGTGGGCATACATAAACGCAAGAAGTATTCTTTCGCCTGAAAACTTATCTTCATACTCGCCGCTCATCTTGTTGACGATTGAACCTTTTACGTGAACGACTTCGTCGTGAGATAAAGGCAATATAAAGTTTTCGGAAAACGCGTAAACTAATGAAAACGTCAGCTTGTTGTGGTGGTAACTGCGGAAATAAGGATCTTGCCTACAATAAAAAAGAACGTCGTTCATCCAACCCATATTCCATTTATAGTCGAAACCCAAACCGCCGTCAGATACGCTTGCCGTAACTTTGGGAAAAGCAGTTGACTCCTCCGCAAAAGTAACCGCACCCGCATAGCTTTGTTTTATCGACGAATTAAACTTTTTAAGGAACTCTATCCCCTCTAAATTTCTGCTGTCGCCGTAAATATTCGGCGTAAAATCACCGTTTGCGCGATCGTAGTCAAGATAGATAATCGAAGCAACTGCGTCGACTCTAAGCCCGTCTATGCGATAAATATCAAACAAAAACCGTGCACTCGATAAAAGAAAACTGTCAATTTCGGGTCTGCCGAAGTCAAATCTGCGCGTACCCCAACCGCTATGCTCCATTCTGTCCCACAGCGGGCATTCGTATAGAGGCTGACCGTCAAACTCGTACAGCCCCCACCCGTCTTTCGGGAAATGCGCGGGAACGAAATCGAGGATAACCTTTATGCCAGCTGCGTGAAAAGCGTCAACAAGCTTCTGAAAGTCTTGAGGACTGCCCAACCGCGAAGTTATTGCAAAATATCCCGTAACCTGATACCCCCACGAGCCGTCGTACGGAAATTCCGTAACGGGCATAAACTCGACGTGGGTATATCCCATTTCTTTGACGTAGGGCACTAACTCTTGTGTCAGTTCTTTGTAAGTAAAGTAGGAATTATCGGAGTGCCTTTTCCAACTGAACAGGTTCACCTCGTAAACGTTCATAGGTTGGCTTTTTTCGTTAGGGCTGAAAAGCGGCGCGTATTCGGAAGGCTCGGGCAAATCGCAAACCACCGAATAAAAGCTTTTGGGTAAATCACTTTTAAACGCGTAAGGGTCGGCCTTTTCAATCTGCCTGCCGTCATACGTCGTAATCAGATAAAAGTACTTTTCTCCGACCTTTGCGGGTGTTTCCACTTCGAAACACTCGTTATCGCAACACTTTTGCATTGGAATTTGCCGCCAAACGCCCTGCGAAAAGAGATTTAAAGACACTTTCTCTGCGTGAGGCGTCCATACACGGAATAAATAAACACCGTTACCTTTTCCGTGGCAACCGAAAATTTCATAGGCTTTAAACTCATTTCCGCTATGAAAATTTTTTAACCTCTCGGCTGTATTCCCCCCAACTATCATACCTTATTTATTTTATCACAAATATATTTCATTTTCAATACCGAATTGAAAAAAATGGTAAAAATTTTAATAAAAAATGCTCCCGCATCAGCAGGAGCATTAGATATCATATTATATAATCGGATAAAAGCGTTATACTGTCTTTTTGGAATTTTGCAAGCTCATCGGGTGAAAGCTTTTTGAATGATGCAAGCGCGAGGGAATAAATATAACCCGCGACGAATTTCTGCTTTTCTTCGTTTAATTCTTTAAGCTTTTCAACGATTGGACTTGCAGTGTTTATTATTAATGTTTTGTTTAAATCACTACCGCTCATTCCGTAGAACTGTCCCATTTCAGTGTAGCGGCGCATATACTCGTCCACTACAATTACAGCGGGAACTTCCGCGTTTTTAAGTTTTTCGGTCTTTACCGTTAGCTTATCGTCGCCGAGAGTGTTCTTGAAAATATCTATTATTACGCTGTCCTCCGCACCGTCGCCGCTTTTAAGCGCGCCATCAATATCCGCGTCAATACGCGTAAATTTGATTTTATCAGGTGTTTTATATTCAAGATAGCTTAAAAAGTGCGGGTCAATGAAATTGTCGCAAAAAATTGCGTTTAAACCCTCGTCTTTGAAAAGTCTTATATATTGCGCTTGCTGATTTTCGTCAGAAACGTAATATACGGTCGTAGGCTTGCTTTCTTCCTTCTTTTCTTCTTTATTGTCGGCTTCGGGCTCTTCTTTTACACCCAAAAGCTCGTTAAAGTTCAAGAACTTGCCGTTTAAGTCCTTGTAAATTATTATATCCTTTACTTTATCGTAAAAATCGTTGTCCTTAATGCAGCCGAATTTTACGAAGTTAGCAATATCGTCCCAACAGTTTTCGAACTTTTCTCTGTCGTTTTTGAAAAGAGAAATGAGTTTATCGGCAACTTTTTTGGTAATATGCTTGCTGATTTTCTGAACTTGTCTGTCGTTTTGAAGGAAACTTCTCGAAACGTTTAACGGAATATCGGGACAATCTATTACGCCGTTTAAGAGCATTAAAAATTCGGGTATAACTTCCTTTATGTTATCAGCAATGAAAACCTGATTGCAGTAGAGTTTGACTTTGCCGCGCTCCAACTCTAATTTATTTTTCACTTTGGGGAAATATAAAATACCCTTTAATTTGAACGGATAGTCCATATTGAGGTGAACCCAGAAAATAGGGTCGTTGTAGTCCATAAAGGTATCCGTATAGAACTTTTTATAGTCTTCGTCCGTACAGTCTTTGGGGTTCTTGGCATAAAGAGGCAAAGTTGAGTTCAAAGGCTCGTCCTTGCCGTCGCCTTTAAAAGAAACGTACACGTTGAAAGGCATAAACGAACAGTATTTTCTTACGAGGTTTTTGATACTGTTTTCGTCGAGAAATTCCTTTTCCTCTGCGGCAATATGCATAACTATTTTTGTACCGCGTGTGGATTTATCGCATTCCTCAATACTATAAGTAGCGTTGCCGTCGCTCTCCCAATGCACGGCTGGTGTATTTTTATAGGATTTGGTGAAAATTTCAACGCTTTCGGAAACCATATATACGGAATAGAAGCCTAAGCCGAAATGCCCGATTATTCCGTCGCCGCCCGCGTTTTCATACTTTTTAATAAAGTCGGACGCGCCCGAAAAGGCAATTTGAGTGATATAACTTTCCACTTCCTCTTCAGTCATACCTATGCCGTTGTCTTCAACGGTCAGGGTCTTTGCCTTTTTGTCTACGGAAATTTTAACGCAGTACTCCTCTCCGCTATCCTGCGCTTCGCCCATACCAACGAGTTTTTTGAATTTGGTTATTGCATCGATGCCGTTTGCCACGATTTCTCTCAAAAAAATGTCTTTATCTGAATAAAGCCACTTCTTAATAATGGGCATCATATTTTCGCTTGAAATTTTAATATTACCTTCTCTTTTCATAAGTTGCCTCCTCAAACACTTTATTATAAACCCTAAATTATAATACTAAACGAAAAAAGCACATAAAAAATTTCGCATTTATCATAGTTTCCATAGAGAATTTATGCTATAATGACTGTGCGATAAACAGCAATTTAACGTAAAGTTTTAGGTGGCTTAAATTCAATGAGTGAAAAAGAATTATAT
>CAMWIW010000015.1 GCA_947174415.1 uncultured Clostridia bacterium | reverse complement strand
CGGTTATACTTTCAACGGTTGGTACGATAACGAGAACTTTAACGGAAATCCCGTAACCCAAATTGCCGCAAACGCTACGGGCAATAAAGAATATTGGGCAAGCTGGACTAAAATTTCTTCGGGTAGTTTGGCTGTAATAGCTTGCGCCGGCTATGAAGAGGGCGCTTACGTAGAGTTTAATACGGTAAGCGGAGTAAGCAGTTATTCCGTTGCATATAAAGCGTCAGGTGCAAGTGCGTATACTACTATCGACGACGAGCTTGTTCGTGTGGATACGGCAAACGGCGTCGTTCGCGCTGACGCAGTCGGTTTAAAAGCAGGCGACTATACTTTAAAAGTAACGGCAGGCAGTCAGACTGCGGAAAGACCTGTAACCGTTACCGCATACGATCGTTCCGGCTACGCGCACTTTAACTATACAAGCGGCGTCGGCGGATACAATGACGACGGTACGCCCAAGAGTGGAGCGGTAATCGTTTACGTAACCGAAGCAACTAAAAATACAGTTTCTGCAAAGATAGGAAGTAAGACTTATACGGGACTTAAAAACATTTTAGCGGCAGCAACAACGGGTACGCCTGTCATAGTCCGTATAGTCGGTAGAATTGCCGCACCTACTTGGGCGCACGACGGTGATAACCAAATAATTGAATATACCAAGGCTGGAAATAAACTTACGTCCGCAGAAGCTATTGCGCAGACGAATACTAAATTCGGTACAAATTTAGGATCGGGTAGTTATAAGCAGAGTGATTTAACAGAAATAACCGTTAACGGAAAGAAAGTCTTTAATCTTGAAGAAGGTATTTCAGCGCTTGACGGATTGACAAGTACTATGACGTTAGGTTCAGATACTTGTTGGAACAATATGTCAATAGGCGGTAGCAGTTCGCACCCCCAAAACATTACCGTAGAGGGTATAGGAACAGACGCAGAAATCTTCCAGTGGGGCTTTACTTGGAGATATGCAAAGTCAATTGAAATAAGAAACATCACCTTTGATGACTATACTGAGGATGCTTGCAGTTTTGAAGGCGGTTCAAATTACGATAACGTCGACTCTTTTGATTCTCAAAGAATTTGGGTACACAACAATACTTTTAATGAAGGGAGAAACTATTGGGACGCCTCAGACGATCAGGATAAACATGAGGGCGACGGCGCAACCGATTTCAAGCGTTGTTCTTATATAACGATTTCATACAATCATTATTATGAGAACCATAAAACGGGTCTTATCGGTTCGGACAATAGCAGTAAGACGGCAAATGTTACCTTCCACCACAATTATTATGATACTTGTCAAAGCAGATTGCCCCTTGCAAGGCAGGCAAATATGCATATGTACAACAACTATTATCACGACAGCAACACGAGTATTTCGTTGAGGTCTTACGCTTACGCATTCATTGAAAACTGCTACTTCGACGGCAGCAATAACACAATGATAGACATTCAGAGTTATAATTCGAGTACTGCAAATAGCTACGGCGTTGCAAAAATTTATAACTGTGTACTAAACGGTAAGGGATATTCTTATCAGGCAATGCCTGAAATTGAACAGCCTAAAGATACTGCAATGCACTCACCATTTATCGTAGTAGTAAACAACAGAACGAATACAGTTGCAAATAACAATATGTTTTATCAGGACTTTGATACAAACTCGTCAGTTTTCTACTACGACAGTGCGAATAAGAAGTCAAGCGTAACAAGAATGGACGATACCGCAGACGTGCCGACTGTTATTCCTCAGCTTTCTGGCGTTCACAAAAATTAAAATTCCCATTATAAAAATCTTGCCGAAAGGCAAGATTTTTTATATTGCAAATGTTTTGCATATATGGTATACTTTAAAGTAGGGAATTATGGACGTTATAAAGGAAAAGTTAAAACTTCTGCCTGATAATCCGGGCGTATATATAATGCTTGACGAATATAAAAACGTAATATACGTCGGCAAGGCGCGTATTCTGAAAAACAGAGTGCGGCAATATTTTCACAGTTCCGAAAAGCCCGAAAAAGTAATGAAAATGGTTGAAAATATCGCAGATTTCAACTATATCATAACAAATACAGAAATTGACGCTCTCGCACTTGAAAATAACCTAATAAAAAAATACAAGCCAAAATACAACATTCTTTTAAAGGACGATAAAACTTACCCGTACGTAAAAGTAAATATGCGGGAAGAGTTTCCCAACTTTTCGATAACCCGCAAAATCAAAAAGGACGGCGGCAAGTATTTCGGTCCTTTTATGGGTGGAATTAGCTGTAAAGACGTTTTGGATATTCTTCAACTAACTTATTGCGTGCGACTTTGCCACACGGCAACTACGGGCAAAAAGCGTGAGTGTCTGAACTATCACATAGGCAGATGTTACGCCCCGTGCGCGGGCAAAATAAGTAGAGAAGAATACGCCGTTCGCGTGAAAAACGCGTTAAGCTTTCTTGACGGCAACTATAAAGACGCAGAAACTTTACTGCAAAATAAAATGACGGTAGCAGCAGAAAACGAAAACTTCGAACTTGCCCTTGACTATAAGAAAAAGCTTGAAATGCTTTCTAAGTTGGAGGCAAAGCGTATAACTTCTTTAAACCGTTATATCGATGCAGACATAATTGCGTTCGCTACTAACGGACTTTATTCCGCCGTTAATATTCTCGTTACCCGCAAGGGAATAATGCAAGGCGGAAGCTCCTTTGCATTGGACGAAGCACACTTGACGGACGGCGAGGCTTTAACGGGATTTATAGTTCAGTATTATCAACACCACGAAATACCGGCTGAAATTATATGCGAAGAGTTTTGCGAAAAGGAACTTTTACAGAACTACTTTAAAGAAAAGTTCGATAAAAGCTTAGACGTAACGCTTGCAAAGCAGGGCGACAAGGCAAGGCTTTTGCAAATGGCAAAAAAGAACGCCGAAGAGTATTTGGAAAAATCGGTTGATAAGATAAAGCACAAGGACGATATGACGGTGAACGCTTGCAAGCATTTGCAGGAGTTGCTTTCGTTAAAATCTTATCCTCGGAGAATGGAGTGCTACGATATTTCGAATATCAGCGGTGTAGATAAAGTCGGTTCGATGGTCGTATTTATCGATGGTGAGGCGGACAGAAACAGCTACCGCCGCTTTAAAATAAAAACCGTTGAGGGCGCGAACGATTTCGCCTCTTTGCAGGAGGTTCTGACCCGTCGGCTCGACAAACTCGGAACGGACGAAGAAGAAAAATTTCCCAAACCCGACCTCATTATAATTGACGGCGGCAAGGGGCAGTTATCGGCAGTAAAAGAGATTTTCGACCGAAAAAATATCGACGGAATCGAGCTTATTTCTCTTGCAAAGCGCGAAGAAGAGGTTTTTACGCTTTATTCGGAGGAGAGCGTAAAAATATCACATCGCGATTATTCCTTGAAAATGTTGCAGCGGATACGCGACGAGGCGCACCGTTTTGCAATAACTTATTTCAGAAATCTTCATTCGAAACGCAACCTTCAAAGCGTCTTGTCGGAAATCGAAGGCGTGGGAAAGGTTAAGAGAATGGCACTTTTAGAAAAGTTCGGCACGCTTGATAAAATTATAAGCGCGAGCGTGGACGAGCTTGCAGAAGTAGACGGAATTTCAAAGACGATAGCGCAAAATATTTACGATTATTTAAAAGAAAACTTATGAAGAAATTAAATTATAAACTTATAGTATCCGATTTCGACGGAACGCTCATAGACGACAATCAGCAAATTTTGCCCGATGTGCGCAATGCTATAAAAAATTATATTGCCTGTGGCGGAGTATTTGCCGTATGCACGGGAAGAATGACTTGCTGTATTTTGCCGCGCGTCAGGGAATTAGGGTTAAAAGGGCTTGTAGTTGCCTATCAGGGAACGGTAATTGCAGATATTGAAAGTGGTAAAATTTTAAAATCAGGCGGTATCGAAAGCGAGGGCATTGCCGAAATTTGCCGCAATATAAAAGAGCTCGGACACCCTGTTAACGTTTACAGCGGCGACGAGTTGTATACCGACATTCCAAAAAATAACGAATACCTGCAAAGGTATGAGAGAATTGTGGGTATAGATGCGCAATACGTTGAAGAAGATATTGCCGAATTCGTTTTAAAACGCAAACTTTTCTGTCAAAAAGTAGCGATTTTGGTTGCGCACGAAGAGCAAGCCGCGCTGTATGCGGAATTAAGCAGAAGATTGAGCGGCAAATACGACGTTACTTGCAGTGCAAAAGTGTTGGTTGAGATTTCGCCCCTTAACGACAATAAAGGCGAGGCAGTCAAATTCTTGGCCAACGAGTTCGGTATTCCCATTGAAAAAACCGTTGCCGTCGGTGATAACTTAAACGACTTATCCATGATAAAGGCAGCGGGAATAGGTGTTGCCGTGGGTAACGCTACCGAAGCGTTAAAGAATGCGGCGGATTTTATATCCGTTTCCAACAATGAAGGAGCGGTTGCCGAGGTAATAGAAAAATTCGGATTTTTGAATGAATAAAGCTGAAATTTTAGCTCCCGCAGGGGATAAAAACAGTGTTTTGGCAGCAGTCAACGCTGGCGCAAACGCGGTATATTTGGGTTTGAAAGCTTACTCCGCAAGAAGTTCTGCGGAGAATTTCGACTACGAAAACTTTGAAGAAATTGCAAGATATTGTCATGCTTTGGGCGTAAAAGTTTACGTTGCAATGAACACACTCGTCAAAGACGGTGAGTTGGATGATTTTATTGTATCGGCCGTAAAAGCGTGGAATAAGGGCGCGGACGCAATTATTCTTTCAGATATATTTGTAGGCAAATTTCTGAAAGAAAGCTGCTCCGAAATGGTTTTGCACCTTTCAACGCAAGCGGGCGTTTGCAACGCCTACGGCGCAAAGCTTGCCAAAGAATACGGCTTTTCGCGCGTGATTTTGGCAAGAGAGACGGCTATTGAAGATATTGAAGAGATAACAAAAATAATCGAAACCGAAGTTTTCGTGCAGGGTGCGCTTTGCACCTGTTTTTCGGGACAGTGTTATCTTTCTTCGTTTGCGGGCGGAAACAGCGGTAACCGCGGAAAATGTAAACAACCTTGCAGAAAGAAGTATTCTATCGACCGTGAAGGATTTGAAGAAAGTGCGTACAGGCTATCTTTGTCAGATCTTAGTGTTGGCGAAAATATTGAAAGGTTGATTTCGGCGGGGGTGGCGTCGTTTAAAATAGAGGGTAGAATGAGGCGTCCCGAATACGTTTCAGCCGCCGTGAAATATTATGTAAATTTGATTGATAATTGTTCAACAGACAGTGATTTTAGCGACTTAAAGCGCACTTATAACCGCGGTAACTACACCAAAGGACTTGCTTTCGGACAAGATAAATCTTTTTTGTCTCCGCAAGTGCAAGGTCATATCGGCGAGTTTGTTGGGGTAATTAAGGTTGAAAACGGCAAATTTGTATGCATTTGCCGCCAAAATTTCACAAAAGGCGACGGCTTTAAGATATTAAGAAACGGGAAGGAGGTCGGCGGAGCGAGCTATCTTTGTGGTACTAAAAACGGGTTCGTACTTTCAACCAAAGCGCGCCTTAGAAACGGAGATAAGGTTTTTATTACAACAGATACCGCGCTCAATGCAAGACTGCTTTCAGCTGAAAAAAAATTGCCCGTAAAGCTTGAAATTAACCTGATTTCTGGCAAAAAAGCCGAAATATTTATTAACGGCATGGCTTTTTACGGTGATAAACATCTTGAAAGCGCGCAAAATAGACCTTTGACGGTTGAAGATATTAAAGTGGCGTTTAAAAAGGTGGACAAATATCCTTTTGAAGTTCGTTTCTTGGGAGTGAATACGGACGGCGTGTTTATGCCAGCGTCCGAACTGAACGCGTTGAGAAGAACTTCTTACGGGAATTTTTATAAAAGCATAACTGAAAATTTTCATAATATTATCACGCCTAACTTTAATTTTTCACAGAAAATCAGTGAAAAAAATACCAAAGTTGCGGCAATTTGCACAAATTTACATAATTTAAACGCAGATATAGGCATACTTAAACTGTCAGATTTTAACAGTGATATTTCCGCGCTTACAAAAGGATTTAAGGGAGAAAAGTATCTTTATATTCCGCCGTATCTTACGGGTAAAGAAATTCAGGAAGTAAAGAAAATCATACCGTTTTTCGACGGGATTTACTCTGACGGCACGTATGCAATTGCGCTTGCGAAAGAACTCGGAATTCCGTTGTTTGCGGGAACGGGGTTCAATATTTCAAACCGAATAGATACTGCGCTTTGCAAGGCTGAATATATCGCGCTTTCAAAGGAACTGACAGTTTCCGAAGCCGATAAAATTTCGATGGGAAATACTTTCTATCTGACGGCGGGGGATATTAAAGTTATGGATTTGATATACTGCCCGTTCGAAAAAAAGTGTGCAAGCTGCGATAAGAGAGAAAACTATACGCTTACAGACGAAAACGGGAGGCAGTTTCCTTTAAGACGGTACGGTACGGGTGCTTGCAGGTTCGAGTTGTACAATTGCGCAAGTCTGGCATCGGAAACGCACACGGGTGCGCTTTTAGACTGCACTTTGCAAGCTGAACCTCAAAAATTAATTGATATTTGTAAAAGCGGCAGGTCTTTGCGCGAATACTTTAAGAGCTATACGCGCGGACATTCCGAACAATCGGTTTTTTGATTTATGGATAACAGAAGTTTAGACAAACTCGAATTGAATAAAATTCTTTCTTCGGCGGCTGAATTTGCTACGCTTGACAGCGGCAAGGCGCTTATTTTGGCGTGTCAACCTTCAACCGATATTGCGGAAGTAAGACAGCGGCTCGATATAACCGAAGAATGTGATAAACTTCTTTACGTTTACGGCGTCGGAAAGGTGGAAGCTTTTCCCGAAGTTGCGAACTTCGTTGCGCGTGCGGCAAAAGGCTCTACATTGTCCTGTAAAGAGCTTTTAGACTGTGCGGCGCTTTTGCGTTCGTCAAGGGTTGCGTTTACAGGCATCGAAAAAATCGAAGAAGAATTTCCGCTTACCAAATCGCTTATCTGCAACCTCTATTTTGACAGAGGCTTAGAGGACGATATTTGCAATAAAATTATATCCGTTGACGCGTTGAGCGATAACGCAAGCGACAGACTTTATACTATCCGCACTAAGATAAAGAGCCTTAACTCGCGCATACGCGAAAAACTTTCGGAGTATGCTTCTGGCAAACATTCCGAATTTTTGCAGGACGGAATAGTTACAATAAGGAACGACAGATACGTCGTTCCCGTAAAAGCAGAACATAAAAACCGCGTTAAAGGCTTTATACACGACCGTTCCAAAACGGGCGCAACTTTCTTTATAGAACCCGAATACGTTCTCGAACTAAATAACGAGCTTATTGCATTGACTATTGACGAGCGCGAAGAAATCGAAGCTATATTGAAAGCCTTATCTTTGCGTGTGGGCGCAATGGCGGAGCAGCTTAATAAGAATGCTGAAATTCTTGCCGAACTCGACAGTCGGTATGCAAAAGCCGAATACGGCTACTTAAAAAAATGCACTAAGCCCAAAGTCAATAGCCGCGGATATATAAACATAATAAAGGGAAGACACCCGCTTATCGATAAAGATAAAGTCGTACCCGTCTCTCTTGAACTTGGTAGAAATTATAACTTTTTACTTTTAAGCGGCGCGAATACGGGCGGTAAAACAGTTACCTTAAAAACCTGCGGACTGTTTTGTCTTATGGCGGCTTGCGGATTTTATATTCCCGCGGCGGAGGGTAGCTCTGTCGGAATATTTACAAAAGTTTTCTGTGATATAGGCGACAGTCAAAGCATAGAAGAGAGTTTATCGACTTTTTCTTCACATATAACGAATATTATCAATATTTGCGATGGCGCGGATAACAACAGTCTTGTTCTTATAGACGAGCTTGGTGGCGGTACTAATCCCGACGAGGGGCAAGCCATTGCAAAGGCCGTAGTAAAACACCTTTTGGATTGCGGGGCTAAGGGAATAGTAACGACGCACTATACGCCCTTAAAGGAGTTTGCGTATACCGTTGGCGGGATAGAAAACGCAAGTATGGAGTTCGATACGGACACGTTAAAGCCATTATACAAAATTAAAATAGGCTTGCCCGGAGCAAGTAACGCTTTGGCAATTTCAAGGCGGCTTGGAATGAGTAAGCAAATTCTCGACAGTGCGGAAAGCTATTTATCCGAGGGTGCAAGAAGCTTTGAAAACGTTGTTCGTCGCGCGGAAGAGAGCCGTATAGAGGCAGAAAGAAAGCTTGCGGAAATTTCTTCGATGCAGCTTGAATGGCGCGAAAAGCTTGAAAAGGTTAACGCGCAGATCGCGGAACTCAACCGTGAAAAAGAGAAAATAAACCGTTCCGCCCGTACGGAAAGCCGAAGAATTATCTCAGAGCGGACCGAGCAAGCCGAAGAAATGCTTGCAGCTATTGAGGAAATATTCAAAAAGGAAGAGCTGAAAGAGGCGGACTTAATTGCCGCGCGAACTCTCAAAAACAAGCTTAAAGACAAGGCTTTCGACGATGAGGAAGAAAAAAAGCAGGTTAACGACTTTTTACCTGCAACACCGCAAAATATAAAAGAGGGAATGGCCGTATTTGTCAAGCCTATTGATTGTAAAGGCGTCGTTGCTGCTTTCAATGCGGCAAAGGGCGAGGCGGAAGTCCTTTGCGGAAGCCTGAAAATGCATTTAAAGCTTAAAGATTTGCTTATAACAGGTGAGGAAAAAGCTAAGCAGAAGAACGTTAAAGTTGTTAAGAAATTGCCAAAAACTATGCCTGTTCTCGAAATAAACGTTCTCGGAATGACGGTTGAAGAAGCCTTGTACGAAGTTGACAATTTTATCGACCGCGCCGTAACGGATAACTTAGAAGAGATTAAGGTTATTCACGGCGTTGGTACGGGAAAACTTAAAAACTCAATTGCCGAGCATTTAAGAAGGCACAGGAACGTGGAAAGCTACCGCCTCGGCAAATACGGAGAGGGAGAAACGGGGGTTACTTTTATAAAACTAAAATAGGCTTGTACGCTTGAATATGCGCGCCTTGGAAAGAATATTATAGAATTGATTAAAACATTCTTTTTGAGGTAAACTATTGAAAGGCAAGTTATTTACTATATTTACGAATATCACTTTGATTTTGGTAATTACGGGCGTTTCGCTTATAGGCTATTTCAGCGGCAATGCCAAGGCCGTAATCTATGAAAACACCAACCTTTATTACGGCGGGAACGAAGAGAGCGGAGCTGTCGGGCTGACTTTTAACGTCTATGAAAGCACCGAAAACGTTTTAAGTATTCTTGATACTCTTGACGAGTACGAGGCAAAAGCAACTTTCTTTATAGGCGGAAGCTGGGCGGACGACAACGTCGATTGCGTGCGCGAAATTTATAGCCGCGGGCACGAACTCGGCAGCCACGGGTATTTTCACAAGGACCATTCCAAAATGTCTTACGACGCTAATCTGGAAGAAATACGCCCGAGCGTGAAGCTTCTCGAAATGATTTGCGGGCAAAAGGTAGAACTTTTTGCGCCGCCGTCGGGTGCTTTTTGCGAAGATACGCTATCCGCTTGCGCTTTTCTGGATATGAAGGTTATAATGTGGTCGAGGGACACGATAGATTGGCGCGATAACGACGAAAATTTAGTTTATACCCGTGCAACGGACGAACTGAAGGCGGGAGAGTTTATACTTATGCATCCAAAGGACGTTACGGTAAAAACTTTACCTAAAATATTAAATTACATAAGAGAAAACGGGTTAAAAACCGAAACCCTTTCTCAAATATTAGGAGAATAATGGTACATTTTAAAACACTTGATAACGGACTGAAACTTATTGTAAACAAAATGGACGGACTTTTGTCCGTAACGATGGGAATTCTCGTTCATACGGGCTCTTCGCAGGAAAGCGATAAAGAGGACGGGATTTCCCATTTTATCGAGCATATGACGTTTAAAGGCACTAAAAAGCGCACTTCTTTTCAAATTTCGGACGAAATGGACAGAATAGGCGCGCAGATGAATGCCTTTACGGGCAAGGATATGACTTGTTACTACGCTAAATCCACAACTAATCATGCGGCTGAGGCGTTTGAAATTCTTGCCGATATATTCCTTGAAAGTACGTTCCCCGAGGAAGAAATGGTCAAAGAAAAGGGTGTCATTATCGAAGAAATAAATATGAACGAGGACACCCCCGACGATTTATGTCTCGATTTGCTTGCCAACGCATTCTTTGGCTACGAGGGCTACGGCAGAAATATTTTAGGACCGAAAAAGAACGTTTCGGGCTTTACCAAAGCAGACGTTTCTAATTATCTGGACAAGCATTATATTCCTGACAATATAGTGATATCTATGGCGGGAAATATAGACGTGAACCTCGCCGAAGAACTTGTATTGAAATACTTTTCAAGCCTTGAAAAAAAATACTGCAAAAGAAGCGAAGTAAAGGTAGAGCTTCAGGGAAAATCTATTTTCAAGCACAAGGATATAGAGCAGGTGCATATAGGAATTGCTTTTCCCTCGGTTAAAAGATACGATAAATATTACGACGCGACGCAGATTATGAATACGATTTTGGGCGGCGGCGTGTCTTCGAGACTGTTTCAGACGGTCAGAGAGGAGCTTGGTCTTGCCTACACCGTATATTCTTACGTTTCAACCTACGCAGAAGCGGGTGCGCTGTCTATATATGCCGGTGTAAATGCGGAAAAATATCGCAAGTCGGTTGATGCGATTTACGACTGTATTGCCGATTTGAAGAAGAAAAACATTTCCAAAGACGAATTCGAGCGCGGTAAAGAGCAGCTTTTGTCTTCTTCAATATTCTCGCAGGAAAGCACGAGCACTCAGATGCTTTTATTCGGAAAAGAACTTTTGTACAACGGGAAAATTTACGACTTCGAGGAACGGGTAAATAAGCTGAACGCCGTAACGCTTGACGACGTTCTTGCCGCGGTTGATATGAATTTCGACGATAAATACAAGGCGATTTCCCTTGTGGGCGCTGTGGACAAGCCGCTTTAAAATGGAAGAGATAAAACACGGGTTTGAGCCGTTTTACGATGAAAACAGCGTCGTTTTGATATTAGGAAGCTTTCCGTCGGTGAAAAGCCGACAGGTTGAGTTTTACTACGGCAACAAACAAAACAGATTTTGGAAAACCGTTTGCTCTTTCTTCGGTGAGGAAGTACCAAACGGCGTTGACGGCAAGAAGGACTTTTTAAAAAGACGGAATATCGCGCTGTGGGATATGGTTACCGAGTGCGAAATAGTCGGCTCGCAGGATAATAAGATAAAAAATTTCAAAGTAGCGAATATCAAAAAGTTATTGCAAAACTCGAAAATTAATTATATAATGTTAAACGGCAGTAAGGCGGCGGAGATATTTTTGCGCAATTTCGGCGATACGGAAGTGCCTTTCGTGCAGTTACCTTCAACTAGCCCCGCAAATACAAGATTTAAAACGGAGGTTTGGTACTATGCGCTATCAAGAGCTTTTGAATGAGCTTCAAACTTTCGCTGACGAAGATTACCGCATTTTTAACAAAAAGCTTTTAAAAAACGACGCTATCAGCGTTCTGGGCGTCAGAGTTCCGCAGCTTAGAAAAATTGCAAAAAAATACATAGATTGCGTGGACGAGCTTTTAGGCTTTCCCGACGAGTATTACGAAGTAACTTTTGTAAAGCTTACCGCGGTTTCCTGTCTTAAATGGGAAGAGTTTATAAAACGCGTGGACGGGTGCGTGGCGCTTATTGATAATTGGGCAACCTGCGACTGCTTTACACCAAAGTGTATAGAAAAGCACAAGGACGAATTTTTAGAGTTTATTTACAAATATCTTGCAAACGACGGGGAATTTTATAAGCGGTTTGCGCTGACGACGTTACTGCATTTTTACGTCAAAGAAAAATATTTTAATATAATCGAAGATATTTTGAAGACCGTCGAAACCGAAAAATATTACGTGCATATGGCGGCGGCGTGGCTGATTGCCGAGCTGCTTATAAAAAATTACGACGGTGCGGTAAACTTCCTTAAAGAGGAGTATACCGATAAAAAGACACATAACAAGGCAATTCAAAAGGCGTGTGAGAGTTACAGACTTACCGCCGAACAAAAAACATATTTAAAAGGGTTAAAAACATAATGGAAATTTCACAACAGTTGACAGAAGAATTTAACTTGCGCCCCGACCACGTTCGCAATATTTTGCAACTTTTGGAAGAGGGCAACACCATTCCTTTCATTGCGCGTTACAGAAAGGAAATGACGGGCGCGATTGACGATCAGGTTTTGCGTGCACTGAACGACAGATACGAGTATCTTAAAAATCTTGAAAAGCGCAAGCAGGAAGTTGCGAATTCTATTACCGAGCAAGGTAAAATGACGGAAGAAATTCAAGCCGCCATTGCTGCCGCTCAGACGATGACCGAAGTGGAGGATATTTACCGCCCCTTCAAGCAAAAGAAAAAGACGAGAGCATCGGTTGCTATCGAGAAGGGCTTGCAGCCCCTTGCAGAGTTCATTTTGGCGCAAGAGGGCGACCCTTATAAAGAAGCCGAAAAATATATAGACGAAGAAAAGGGCGTAGCCACCGTTGAGGACGCCATCGCGGGTGCAAAGGATATTATTGCGGAAATAATTTCTGACAACGCAGAGCTCAGAAAGAAACTGCGCTCACTGCTTGAAAACCACGGCGAAATGCAAGTAAAAATGGTTAAGGATGACGAGAAGGGAACTTACGCAATGTACGCGGAATATTCCGAGATTATTCCCGAAATCAAGAACCACAGAATACTTGCAATAAACAGAGGCGAAAAGGAAGAGTGCCTTAAAGCAAAAATTTACTTTAATCCCGATATTGCAAAGCGCGTTTGCTTGGCTAAATACTTAAAGCCCAACGGCAACGCTGACTGCGCTAAACTTATCGAAGAAGCGGCGGACGACGGCTACGACAGACTTATTCAGCCGTCGATAGAGCGTGAAGTCCGCGCAATTTTAACCGACAGAGCAAGCGAACAGGCTATAAAGATGTTCGAAGTTAATCTTCGTCCGCTTCTTTTGCAGCCGCCCGTAAAAGGTAAGGTTACGCTTGGTCTTGACCCTGCGTACAGAACGGGCTGCAAGGTTGCCGTAGTTGACGAAACGGGTAAAGTTTTAGATACGGGCGTTATATATCCCGTGCCGCCCAAGAACGATATCGAGGGTGCGAAAGCAACCATGAAGGAGCTTATCAAAAAGCACAAGGTTGATATAATTTCAATCGGTAACGGTACTGCGAGCAAGGAAACGGAAATTTTCGTTGCCGACCTTTTGAAGGAAGTCAGCGGTGTATCTTACGCAGTCGTAAGCGAAGCGGGGGCATCAGTTTACTCAGCAAGTCCTCTTGCTGTCGAAGAATTTCCCGATTACGACTTGACGCGCCGCTCGGCAATTTCCATTGCAAGAAGATTGCAAGACCCGCTTGCAGAGCTTATAAAGATTGACCCCAAGTCTATAGGCGTCGGGCAATATCAGCACGATATGGACAAGAAAAGGCTTGACAGCGTTTTAGGCGGCGTTCTGGAAGACTGCGTAAACAGCGTCGGAGTAGACCTTAATACGGCGAGCGTTTCGCTTTTGAAGTACGTTGCGGGACTTAATTCGGGCATCGCGAAAAATATCGTAACCTACCGTGAAGAGAACGGTAAATTCACTTCGCGTTCACAGCTTTTAAAGGTTTCTAAGCTCGGCGCAAAGGCATACGAGCAGTGTGCGGGCTTCCTCAGAATTCCCGACGGCAAGAACATAATGGATAATACCGCAGTTCACCCCGAATCTTATGAGAAAGCCGAAAAACTTTTATCGCTTTTCGGCTATACCGACGCGGACGTAAGGGAAAGAAAGCTTTCCGAACTTCCCCAAAAAGTTAAGGAATACGGCGAGGATAAGGCGGCGGAATACTGCGGACTTGACAAAGCGACAATGAACGATATAATTTCCGAGCTTGTTAAACCCGGAAGAGATATCCGCGACAGCTTGCCTCAAAGACAGCTTAGAAAAGATATAATGAGCATCGAAGACCTTGAAGTCGGCATGATTGTAGACGGCACGGTCCGTAACGTTATCGACTTTGGCGCATTCGTGGATATAGGCGTGCATCAGGACGGGCTTGTGCATATCTCGGAAATTACCGACAGATTTATAAAGCACCCGTCGGACGTTCTGAAAGTCGGACAGCAGGTTAAGGCGGTTATAATTACGCTTGATAAGAAAAAGCAGAGAATAGGACTTTCGTTAAAGCAAGTAAGCCAGAAAAATATCGGCTGACGCTTGACATAAGACGATATTTATAGTAAAATTTTTACAGAAATTTCAGGAGGATTAAAAAATGTTTGAAGAAGTTGCAAAATTGCTTGCGGAACAGCTTAACATAGACGTTTCCAAAATTTCCGAGGACAGTGAAATTATAAAGGATTTGGGCGCGGACTCTCTCGACGTTGTCGAACTTTTAATGTCTTTGGAGGACAACACGGGCAAAACCATTCCCGAAGAAAAGGTTGCCAACCTTAAAACCGTCGGAGACGTTGTAAAAACTTTGGAAACACTTTAATTTAACTAAAATAAATCCGCCGGTTGACGAACTTATCAATCGGCGGATTTTTATTTTTTAAATTATAATATTTATCAATCTCTTAGGGACTAAGATAAATTTCTTTATCTGTTTTCCGTCGATAAGGGGAGATATGTCGGCGTGGGATTTTACAAGCTTTTCTATTTCGTCGTTCGGCATATCTGCGGGGACAGTGATTTTTGTTTTTATTTTACTGTTGACCTGAACGGCGTATTCGATATTGTCCTCACCGCATTTGGACGGGTCGAACTTTACCCAAGGTTCGTAAGCAATAGTTCCGTTATGCCCTAAAACAGTAGTCCAGATTTCTTCGGTTATAAAGGGGATAATGGGGTTCAAAAGTTTAATAAGTCCTTCGGCGTATTCTAACGGTAACGTCTTTCCGTCCGAAATTTCCTTGTAGATTGCGTTTACGAAAATCATCATCTGCGAAATCGCGGTGTTGATTTTCATAGCCTCGTAATCTTCGGTAACCTTTTTAACCGTTTGGTGGTAAATCTTTTCGAGATTTTTGTTGGGAGCGGGCGTGATAACTTTAAGCTCGCAGTAAAGTCTGTGTATTCTGTCTATAAACTTCTTTACGCCCTCGATATTTGCCGTTGACCACGGTTTGCTGTCGGCTATAGGACCGATGAACATTTCGTACATTCTGAGAACGTCCGCCCCGTAATCGCGCACGATGTCGTCAGGGTTAATTACGTTTCCGAGCGATTTGGACATTTTGTTGCCGTCCTCACCTAAAATCAGCCCTTGGTGATACAGCTTTTTGAACGGCTCTTTATACGGTGTAAGTCCTTTATCAAAGAGGAAGTTATTCCAAAATCTAGAATAAAGTAAGTGCCCGACGAGGTGTTCTTTACCGCCCATATAGAAATCAACGGGCAGCCAATATTTCATTAAATCATAATTTGCAAATTCTTTATCGTTGTGGGGGTCGCAGTATCTAAGAAAGTACCAGCTCGCTCCCGCAGAACCGGGCATTGTAGTCGTCTCGCGTTTGCCTTTAACACCGTTATAATTTATATTGACCCATTCTTTCGCGTTTTCAAGGGGCGCGTTGCCGACGTGCGCTTTATAGTCTTTCATTTCGGGAAGGACGAGCGGTAACTCGCTATCGTCGAGAACAGCAACCTCGCCGTTTTCGAGGTGAACGACGGGAAGGGGCTCGCCCCAATAGCGTTGACGGGCGAATATCCACTCGCGCAGTTTATAGGTTACTGCCTTTTTGCCGACGCCTTTTTCTTCGAGCCAAGCCGCCATTTTATCAATTGCTTGCTGCTTATTCATGCCGTTCAAAAAGTCGGAATTAATATGCTTGCCGTCGCCCGTGAAAGCTTCCTTATCAATATCGCCGCCTTCGAGAACGGGGATAACGGGAATATTGAATTTTTTGGCAAATTCATAATCGCGCGTATCGTGTGCAGGTACAGCCATAATCGCGCCCGTGCCGTATGAGGTGAGGACGTAGTCGGAAATATACACGGGAATTTTATTGCCGTTTGCAGGATTTATAGCGAAAGCACCAGTAAATGCTCCCGTCTTTTCTTTATTGAGTTCTGTTCTTTCCATTTCTGATTTGCTTGCGCAAACCTTTTTGTATGCGTCTATAGCGGCTTTATTTTCAGGTGTGGTAATCTCGTCAACAAGCTTATGCTCGGGCGCGAGAACGCAATAAGTCGCACCGAACAGAGTATCACAGCGCGTGGTGAATACGGTGAACTGTTTATCCGTACCAAAAACTTTAAAATCTACTTTTGCGCCTACTGACTTGCCTATCCAATTTCGTTGTGCAATCTTTGACGCCTCAGGCCAATCGATTTCGTCTAAGCCTTCCAAAAGGCGTTCGGCGTATTTATTAATGTCGATAACCCATTGCTTCATATTCTTGCGAACGACGGGATAGCCGCCGCGTTCCGATTTGCCGTCGATAATTTCGTCGTTTGCAAGCACAGTGCCGAGTTCTTCGCACCAATTTACGGGAGTTTCTACGTAGCGCGCCAAACCATCTTTTAATAACTGTTTGAATATCCACTGCGTCCACTTATAGTACGAGGGGTCGCAGGTGGATATAGTCTGTTCCCAATCGTAGGAAAGCCCCAACATTTTAAGCTGTTTTATAAAATTTTCAATGTTTTTTTGCGTAAAAGTGGCGGGGTTGTTGCCCGTCTTTATCGCATATTGCTCTGCGGGCAAGCCGAAACTGTCAAAGCCCATAGGGTGAAGTACGTTAAAGCCCTGCATTCTTTTCATTCTCGCAAGGATATCCGTTGCGGTGTAGCCCTCGGGATGCCCAACGTGCAGCCCCGCGCCCGAAGGATAGGGGAACATGTCCAAAACGTAGTACTTGGGTTTGGAAAAGTCGTGCAGGTCGGTATGGAAGGTTTTATTTTCGTCCCAATACTTTATCCATTTTTTTTCTACTTTGTTAAAATCGGTATAAGCCATAAACGCTTGCCTCAAATCGTTTTCTTTCAATTATAACCAAACACGGGAAAAATGGCAAATAATTTTAATTGAAAAGCATTGACAAAAGGATTTTATTGTAATAAAATAACAGTGCTTGAAAAAAGACAAGTACCGCCGAGGAATTCACAGAGAGTGCGGGGCGCTGAGAGCCGCATAATTTTAGAGGATAACGGGAAACCACTTTTATTTATTCAAGTTTTAAAGAGCGGTTTTTGCGTACGGCAAAAACAATTAAGGTGGAACCGCGCATTAGATTAATTGCGTCCTTAAACGAAATTTTTCGTTTAAGGATTATTTTTTGGAGGAAATTATGAAGATTATACTCAAAAACGGCGATAAGCTTGAAGTGGAAGAGGGAGCAACCTGCCAAAATGCGGCAAGCGCAATAAGCGAAGGACTTGCCCGCTCTGCCGTTGCAGCTAAGGTAAACGGCGTGCTCTGCGACTTATCGCACGCATTAAACGACGGCGACGAGGTGGAAATCGTTACCCTTAAAGACAAGGAAGGATTGGAAGTTTACCGCCACACTTGCGCACACGTTCTTGCGCAGGCGCTTAAAAATATTTATCCCACTTGCCAACTCGCTATAGGTCCTGTTATAGATAACGGGTTCTATTACGATATAGATTTCAATACGCCCATAACGCAGGAAGATTTCAAGAAAATCGAACTCGAAATGGAGAAAATCATTAAGTCAAAGACGCCTATCGAGAGGTTTGAATTACCCCGTGAAGAGGCTATTAAACTTATGAAGAAGTACAAGGAAAACTACAAGGTAGAGCTTATTAAAGATTTGCCCGAAGATTCCGTTATTTCTTTCTACAAGCAAGGCTCGTTTACCGACCTTTGCAGAGGTCCTCATCTTCCGAACACGGGTAAAATTAAGGCGTTTAAGCTTGTTTCGATTGCGGGTGCTTATTGGCGCGGCAACGAAAAAAATAAGATGCTGACCAGAATTTACGGCGTTGCGTTCGCTAAAAAGGACGAAATGGACGCTTATTTCCAAATGCTCGAAGAGGCGAAAAAGCGCGACCACATCAAGCTTGGAAAGGAATTGAAGCTGTTTGCACTTCTCAATGAGGGCAGAGGCTTTCCGTTCTTCCTTCCCAACGGTATGGTGCTTAAAAATACCCTCGTTGACTATTGGCGCGATTTGCACCGAAAAGAGGGCTACGTAGAAATTCAGACGCCCATTATCCTTACAAGAAACCTTTGGGAAAATTCGGGGCATTGGGATCACTATAAGGACAATATGTATACGACTAAAATCGACGGAGAGGACTGTGCCGTTAAGCCCATGAACTGCCCCGGCGGTATGCTCGTATATAAGCTTGCGCCCCACAGCTATAAGGACTTCCCCTTGCGTATGGCTGAAATGGGACTTGTGCATCGCCACGAAAAGAGCGGTCAGTTGCACGGGCTTTTCCGCGTGCGTTGCTTTACGCAGGACGATGCGCATATATTTATGTTGCCTGAACAGATTAAGGACGAAATTAAAGGCGTAATGCAGCTTACCGATAAAATTTATAATCAGTTTGGCTTCAAATATAAAATAGAGCTTTCTACGCGCCCCGAAAACAGTATGGGAAGCATAGAAGACTGGGATACTGCAACGGCGGCGTTAAAGGCGGCGTTGGACGAGCTTGGTCGCGAATACGAAATTAATGAAGGCGACGGCGCGTTCTACGGTCCTAAGATTGACTTCCATCTGGAGGACAGCATAGGCAGAACTTGGCAGTGCGGAACTATTCAGCTCGATTTCCAGATGCCGCAAAGGTTTGAGCTCGATTATATAGGAGAGGACGGACTTAAACACCGCCCCATAATGATTCACCGCGCAATTTTCGGCTCGATTGAGAGATTTATCGGAATTTTAATCGAACACTTTGCTGGTAAATTCCCTGTTTGGCTTGCTCCCACGCAAGTTAAAATTCTGCCGATAACAGACAGAACGCTCGCATACGCTAAGGAAGTAAGTAAGAAACTTATCGCGTCGGGTATAAGGTGCGAAGTTGACGAGCGCAGCGAAAAGATAGGCTATAAGATAAGAGAAGCTAAGATGGAAAAAGTGCCTTACGTTCTCGTGGTAGGCGATAAGGAGGCTGAAGAGGGCACTGTTAACGTGAATAAGCGCGGGGTTGAAGAAAAAGAAACGGTTGCTTTGGAAGCTTTCCTTAAACAAGTCGTAAAAGAAGATAAAGAAAAAATTATTTTCTGAGTCAAAATATTTGACAAAAAGATAAAATGCTGATATTATATTTTCGTTAAGCAAAGGCAAACCCTTTCGCCGTACGGAAATTTTGTTCGGCACAATAATGTATTAAAGACTTTTGGTCTAGCATTAATTCGGGTTGCGTTTTGCTGCCCGAATTTTTTTGGAAAAATTTTAGAGAGGTAATGATTATAAAAGAGTTTTATTCCGTAAATGAGGCTATCCGCGACAGGGAAGTCAGAGTTATCGGTTCGGACGGTGAAATGCTTGGCGTTATGTCAAGTTTTCAGGCGCAGAAGCTTGCCAACGAGGCTGAGCTTGACCTTGTTAAAATTTCACCTAATGCAGTTCCGCCCGTTTGCAAGATAATGGATTATTCCAAATTCAAATACGAACAGTCGAAGCGCGAAAAAGAAAACCGAAAAAATCAGACGGTAGTTGAGTTAAAGGAAATCAGACTTTCGATGACTATTGACGTCGGCGATATTGCCGTTAAAACGAAGCAATGTCTTAAATTTTTAGAGGCCGGCAACAAAGTCAAAGTTTCCATAAGAATGAAGGGGCGCGAGAATGCGCGCGCTTATCAGGGCGTGAAGGTTATGCAGGACTTCTTCGAAGGACTTGAAGGCAAGGCCGTTCAGGATAAGAAACCTTCCACCGAGGGCAGAATGATAATAATGATGCTCTCGCCCGTAAAATCGTAAAAAATTAAGAATATCAATTTGGAGGATAAAATTATGCCCAAGCAGAAATCCCATAGCGGCACAAAAAAGCGTTTCTGGCTTACCTCGACCGGCAAGGTGAAAAGACCTCACGGAGGCAAGAACCATAAAGCGGAAACCAAGAACAGAAAGAGAAAAAGAAATTTGCGTCAGAATACGCTTGTTTCTTCTACGCAGGAATCAACCGTTAAGTCTATGATTCCTTATAAGGGTTAAGGAGGTAAGGCATTATGCGTATTAAAAGAAGTGTTAACGCGTTAAAGAAGCGCAGAAAGATATTCCGCCTTTCAAAGGGCTATTTCGGCAACAAATCAAAGTCTTACAGAATCGCACGCGAAGCTGTAATGAAATCGTTAAATTACGCTTATATCGGCAGAAAGCTGAGAAAGCGCGATATGCGCAGCTTATGGATTGCACGTATCAACGCTGCGGCGAGAATTAACGGACTTTCATACTCCAAATTAATGCACGGTCTTAAAGTTGCCGGTATCAATTTGAACAGAAAGATGCTTGCAGAACTTGCCGTAAACGACGCCCCCGCATTTGCAGAACTTGCAGCTAAGGCTAAGGCAGCATTATAATCTAAATTTTAAGCCTTTTTTAAGGCTTAATTTTTTATATGGTAATTACGTCAAAATCAAATCCGTTAATTAAAGAAATATCGAAACTTTCGGATAAAAAATACCGCAGACTTTGCGGCAGTTACGTCGTTGAAGGTGTAAAGCCCGTTAAAGAGTGTATTTCCGCGGGCTGTAAAATCAGAACCGTAGTTTGTGCCGAAGGGCTTGAAGCTGAGTTTAAAGACGCTATTACGGTCAGTCGTGCGGTGTTTGAAAGCATATCTTCCGAAGTAAATCCGCAGGGTGTGCTTGCCGTGGTGGAAATTCCAAAAAGCGCAATCAAGCCGCCTGAAAAAAGCTGCATTCTTTTGGACTGCTTACAAGACCCCGGAAATTTGGGGACGGTTATCCGTACTGCGAATGCGGCTGGATACGGCGATATATATTTAATCAACTGTACAGACCCATATTCGCCGAAAGCGGTTCGTGCAAGTATGAGCGGAATTTTCTTCGTCAATATCTATCAGGGCAGTAAGGAAGAAATTCTGACCGCGCTTCAAGGCGTGCCGCTCATATGCGCGGATATGGACGGAGAGGATATATTTTCGTTTGTGCCGCCTGAAAAGTTCTGTCTTTGTATCGGCAACGAAGGTGGCGGAATTAGCGACGGAATTATGGAAAAAGCGCAATTCAAGGTAAAAATACCTATGCGGGAAACTTGCGAAAGTCTGAATGCGGCAGTTTCCGCCGGAATTGCAATGTATCAGTTAAAGTACGATAAAAAGAGGTGAATTATGTCAGGACATTCAAAATGGCACAATATACAAGCTAAAAAAGGCAAGACGGACGCTGCCCGTGCGGCGGTGTTTACTAAAATCGGCAGGGAGCTTGCAGTTGCCGCTAAAGGCAATCCAAACCCCGACACTAACTCGAAGCTTGCCGACGTTATTACTAAAGCTAAGGCTGCAAATATGCCAAACGAAAATATTAAGCGTTCTATAGCTAAGGCTGCGGGCGAGCTCGGCGATAAGGACTATAAAGAGCTTACTTACGAAGGATACGGCGTAGCAGGTTCTGCGGTAATTATAAAAACGCTTACTGATAACGTAAACAGAACGGCTGGCGACATTCGCTCGGCTATGGGTAAATGTGGCGGACAAATGGGTGCAACGGGTTGTGTATCGTATATGTTCGACAATAAGGGCGTATTCGTAATCGAGAGAACCGTAGCGCTTGACGAGGATACTATGATGGAGTATTGCCTTGAAGCTGAAGCCGATGATTATACCGTAGAGGACGACATATACGAGGTTTTCACTACTCCCGAAAAGTGGTCTGAAGCAAGAAAGTATTTCGAGAGCAAGGGCGTAAATTTCCTTGAAGCCGAAATTAAGATGATACCGCAAAACTACATTACGTTAACGGGCGACAAGCTTGAAACTTTTTTAAAGATGCTTGACAAGCTCGAAGAACTTGACGACGTTCAATCGGTTTATCATAACGTTGACCTTCCCGAGGACGAAGAATAAAATAATTATTTTCTCATAGCCGCCGAAATTTCGGCGGCTTTTTTGCATAAAAAAATTCAATCGACGCAAGATATTATTACAAGCGTATACGCTTTATTATATATGTGCTCGTTTGCTAAAACGCCTTAGGGGTGTTTTTGCGAATGAGCGGGGGAGTATTCTTTAATTTGAGTACTCCCCAACGTATTTTTTGGCAGTTTTTAAAATAAAATAGTATATGCCAAAAATTAAAATACGCTTCAATAAAAAGAAAATTTTCAGATCTTTACTGTTTTCTCTGTGCTTTGCGGTTATTATCGCCGTGCCGATAATGGCAACGGTAAAGAAAAATGGTAACGCTACTACGAGCGAAATGAGCGTTCTTACTCTGTGGCAAATTGACGGTTTCGAGGGCGGGAAAGGTTCTCGTGCAACCTATTTGCAGAACTTAGCCGACGAATTCTCAAAGGATAGCGGGTGCTATATCACCGTAAATTCTCTTTCTGCCGACGCCGCAAGGTTAAACTTGAACAGAGGAAATATACCCGATATGATTTCTTACGGCGCGGGAATGTACGGAATTGAAAGCTATATCCGCGGTAATAATAAGCCCTATTATAATTGGTGCAACGGCGGGTACTGTTTTCTTTCGCTTGACACAAGCGCAGATTTTAAAGATATTAATACCGAAAATCTTATAATCAACGAAGGAAACGGTAATCTTTCAGGTGCGGCTGCGCTCTTGTGCGGAGTAAACGGCGCTGACTTTGCTAAACCAACAGCGGCCTACGTAAAGCTGATTAATGGAGACTATAAATATCTTTTAGGTACGCAAAGAGATATTTTCAGGTTAAGGACGAGGGGGGTAGCTTATTCGATAAAGCCTGTTACGGAATTCAACGATTTATATCAAAACATTTCAGTAACTTGCACTGAAACTAAGAAAACGGTATTGGCTGAGCGATTCATAAGTTTTCTTCTTAACAATAAAGACGGCGTTACGGCATTAGGTTTGATGTGTGAAGGAGAGAGCTTATATGACGACGATTTGCATCTTTTGGAGGGGTTGACTTATGAATGCAGGCTTACGCTACCCATAAGTGAAAGCACGAAAAACGAAATCAACCAGTCAATAATAAATTGTGATATAAAAAAGCTGAAAAATTTACTTAATTAATTGAAATAAGTGTAAAAAAATGGTATCATTGTAGAGGTGGAGATTGCGTAAAGTCGAAAATGCTATAAAAGCCGTCAAAATTGAGGAAAAATTTAACTTTTCGAAACACACCACTTACGGTTTAGGCGGCACGGCAAATATTGCCTACTATCCCAAAAGCGAGGAAGAGGCCGTTGTTGTATATAAATACCTCAAAAAGCAAGGTGAAAAGTTTTTCATTTTAGGCAATGGGTCTAATCTGCTGATTTCCGATAAGCCGTTTGACGGTGCGGTTATCTGTACGAAATATTTGCAAGGCGTAGAAATCGACGGAAACTGCCTCAAAATTTTAAGCGGAACGACGGTGCACCAGCTGTTGTCCTTTTGCGTAAAACACGGTATTACAGGTTTCGAGTATCTTGCAGGTATACCTGCAAGTATAGGCGGGCTTACCGTAATGAATGGCGGCACAAGCAATCGGCGTATTGAAAGTAACATTCTGTCAGTTTCAGTGTTTGACGGAAAAACCCGTGAAATATCACATAAAAACTGCAATTTTGGCAATAAACATAGTACTATGTCTGACATAAATGCCTTGATTGTGGCTGTTTTTGCAAGTTTTGAGCATGAAAAACCACAAAAAGTTGAAGAGAATATTAATTATTTTCTTGAACTAAGAAAACATCAACCTAAGGGAAAAAGTTGCGGTTGTATATTTAAAAATCCCGATGGGCTTAGCGCTGGAAAACTTATTGACGAGGCTGGTTTAAAAGGACTGAAAATCGGCGGGGCGGAAGTAAGCGGCGAACACGCGAATTTTATTATCAATAAAAACGGTAGCGCTGACGAAGTGTACACCCTTATTAAAACGGTCAAGAAGTCGGTATACGAAAAAACGGGGATAAACCTTGAGGAAGAGGTTATTTACATAGGTGAATTTAATGAACTTAACTGCTGATTATCATACTCATACGCCTTATTCTCACGGTAAAAATACGGTTTGGGAGAATGCCAAAGCGGCTAAAGCTAAGGGACTGAAACAAATCGGTATAACAGATCACGGCTTTAATCATTTACTTTTCGGCTTAAAACGCAAAAAATTACCCGATTTAAGGGCTGAAATAGATGAGGCGGAAAAGATTACGGGTGTTAAAGTGCTTATGGGAATGGAAAGCAATCTCATTTCCGTGAACGGTGAAACCGATATGAAGGAAAGCGATTTGCAGTATTTCGATTTGTATCTTTTTGGTATTCACGAAGTTTTAAGATACAAAAAGTTTTCCGATTTTTACAATATTATGCTTAAAAATTATTTAGCATACAAGTTTGGCAGAACGCCCTCTAAAAAAATTATCGAGAACACCACGAAGGCGTATATCAATACTGTAAAAAGTAATCCCGTAGATATTCTGACTCATATCAATTATAAATGTTATTGTGACCTTGAAGAAGTGGCCAAGTGTTGCGCTGATTACGGGACTTATATTGAAATAAACACGAAAAAACGGCACGTTTCGGCGGAGGAACTGAACAGAATGGCGGCAACCGGCGTCAGGTTTGTGATTAATTCCGACGCGCACTCGGCGGACAGGGTTGGCGATACTAAAATTGCCGAAGAAATTTTGAAAGGAGCGAACGTGCCTTTGGAACAAATAGACAATATAGACGGTCGTCTTCCGAAATTCAGATTTCAGGAATATAAAGAAAAGAATTTATAAAGCTTCTTGTGCAGTAGATATTTGGATTAATTATGTTGAATTTTACCGAAGAAATTAAAAACGAAATAACCTCGTTGCCCGTTTCAGGAAAAAAAAGTACGCACGCCATTTTGTCTGCGTTTATACGCACGAGCGGCAGCGTAATTTCGAGAAACGGGTTTTTTGGGTTCGAACTCGTAACCGAAAACGAGCGAACTGCTGAGTTCTTTTTAAATATTTTAGAAGAAGAATTCGGGCTTTCTATCACGGTTTCTGGCGCAAAATTCGACCTTTTGAGCGGTAAAGACAAGCTTGCATTCGAATGTGCAAACGATAAGACCGACGCGCTGTTAAAGGAACTTAAAATTGTCAACGAAGACGATGACGGGTTATTTATCAATTTTTCGGTAGATGACGCTATTTTCAAAAACGACGAATGTAGGATTAGTTTTCTAAAAGGCGCTTTTTTGGGCGGCGGGAGCTGCACTATTCCCGAAGAGGGGGCGTCAAGTCGCACGGGATACCATTTTGAAATCGTTTTTTCAAACAAACTGACGGCAAACGATTTTTTAGATCTGTTGTGTGAGTTCGAAATTCTTGCAAAACTTGTTATGCGCAAGGACAAATGGGTCGTTTATGCCAAGAGCAGATCGGTAATTTCGGACGTTTTTGCGGTTATGGGCTGTGAAAAAAGTCTTGAAAAGCTTAACAGAGTAGTTGAACTGAAAGACAGACAGAACAATGAAAACAGAGTTAATAACTGTTCGGTCTCAAATATTGATAAGACTGTTACTGCTTCCGTAAAACAAGTAAGGGCAATAGAGATTATTGCGCAGACGATAGGACTTCAAAGTCTTGATAATGCGCTTTTTGAGGTTGCCGAGTGTCGCCTTGCCGACAAGAACGCTTCTATGCAGGAACTTGCCGAAAGGCTGAAAATTTCTAAAAGTTGTTTAAACCACAGAATGAGAAAATTAAGCGAGCTTGCCGCGTCGCTGACCGATTGAGGTACTTATGACGGATTTCGTACATTTACATCTTCACACCGAATATTCGCTTTTGGACGGCGCGTGCAAGATAGACAATCTAATAGATTATTGCAAGAAAAACGGCGTGGATACCGTATGTATAACCGACCATGGGAATATGTACGGCACGCTTCAACTTGCGGAAAAGGCTTATCAAGCGGGTATAAAGTACATAATCGGCTGTGAATTTTATATGACGGCTAATATGCACGACAAGTCGTCAAATACGGCCGAACATTTAATTTTGCTTGCAAAGAACAAGGCGGGCTATAAGAATTTGGTTCAGCTTGATTCGCTTGCATTCGTGGACGGGTTTTATTATAAACCAAAGATAGATTACAAGGTTTTGAAGGAACATTCCGAGGGCGTAATTTGTCTTTCGGCGTGCATTGCGGGCGGAATACCGAGGCGGCTTCTTGCGGGCGACTACGAAGGCGCGAAAAAGCTTGCGCTTGAACTTCAGGGTGCGTTTGGGGAAGATTTTTATATAGAAATTCAAAACCACGGCATAGAAGAAGAGCAGAGAGTATTGCCTCTTTTATTAAAGCTTGCGGACGATATCGGTGCGGAAATAGTAGCAACCAACGACGTTCACTATCTCGAAAAGGAAGACGCCGAGATGCAAGACGTTCTGATGTGTATTCAGATGAAAAAGCAGCTTGACGACCCGAAAAGAATGAAGTTTTCAACAAACGAATTCTATTTTAAGTCGGGCGATGAGATGTCCGCCCTTTTCCCTAACCTGCCGCAAGCCATTGCAAACACGCGCAAAATCGCGGATAAGGTAACCGAGCCTGCGTTTAACCTTGATAAAAAAGGCTATCCCATAAAGGATAAAACTCTTATTCCCGAGTACACGCCGCAAGACGGCTCGACCGCGGAAGAATATTTGAGAAAGCTTTCTGCCGAAGGGCTTAAAAAGCGTTACGGCGACAAACTGTCGCAAAGGGAGTTAGACAGAGAAAAATACGAACTCGATATAATTTGCGGAATGGGCTACGCCGATTATTATCTCGTTGTTTGGGACTTCATTAATTGGTCTAAAGAGCAAGGAATTCCCGTAGGACCGGGGCGCGGTTCGGGCGTAAGCTCAATCGTGGCTTATTCCATAGGAATAACAGACGTCGAGCCGTTACAATACGACCTTCTTTTCGAGCGTTTTTTAAACCCCGACCGCGTATCAATGCCCGACTTCGATATAGACTTCTGCACGGACAGGCGAGAAGAAACCATAGAGTACGTAAGACAAAAATACGGTGTTGAGAACGTGTGCCAAATCGTTACTTTTGGCACTATGGCGGCGAAAAACTCTATAAAAGACGTAGGACGCGTTATGCGCGTTCCCTATTCCGAAACGGACAGACTTACCAAAATAATGGACGGTAAAACGTCGATAGGCGACCTTTTGGGACGCCGTCTCGAAAGCGCGAGGGAAAAGTTCGAAAAGGAAAACGACGAGGATAAAAAATCCGAGCTTGAGAGCAAATATAACGAGCTAAAAGCCGTAAGAAACAACGAATTTTGCAGCATTTACGAAACTGACGCCACCCTTAAAAAGGTCATAGATATGGCTTTAAAAATAGAGGGAATGCCCAGACAGACGGGTATGCATGCAGCAGGCGTAGTTATATGCCAAAAGAGAATTGCCGATAACGTACCGCTTTCGAGGAACGGCGAAGATATAACCACGCAATTCGTTGCCAAGGAAATAGAAGCTCTCGGAATGTTGAAAATGGACTTCCTTGCGCTCGTTACCCTTACGGATATTAAAAAGTGCGTAGACTACATTAAAGAGGATTACGGAATAGACGTAGACTTTACTAAATTAGGTTATACTGACGAGGGAGCGTATTCGCTCATTTCCGAGGGCGACACGGACGGGGTGTTCCAGCTCGAAGCCGGAGGCATGAAACGGTTCATGAAAACCCTTAAACCCGACACCTTGGAGGACCTTATAGCGGGTGTTTCACTGTACCGCCCCGGTCCTATGAAATTCATTGACAGCTTTTGTGCGCGAAAGCACGGGCAAGAGCCTATTTCATACGACTGCGAGCAAGAAAAGCAGATATTACAGGTTACCTACGGCATACCGGTTTATCAGGAACAGGTTATGCAAATATTCCAAAACCTTGCGGGCTTTTCGCTCGGCGAAGCTGACCTCGTACGCCGTGCAATGGGTAAGAAAGATAAGAAAACGCTTATGGCGCAGAAGGAAAAATTCATTAACGGCGGCGTAAGCGATATTAACGGCAGCAAAATCGACGGTTGCGTGCAAAACGGAATACCTGCCGACGTAGCCAATAAAATATTCGGCGATATGGAAGGATTTGCGTCATATGCGTTCAATAAATCGCATGCGGCGGCCTACGCGACGCTTGCGTATCAGACGGCGTGGCTTAAAAAGTATTATTGCAAAGAGTTTATTTGCGCGCTTTTAAACAACCGCTTGAATAAAATTGACGAAATAACCAAGTACGTTCTTTATCTAAAAGATAAAAAATATAAGGTTCTTCCGCCCGATATAAATAAGAGCCGTTCCGTATTCAGGGTTGAAAACGACGGCGTGCGCTTCGGGATTTCGGCGCTTAAAGGCGTTGGGCAGGGCGTAGTTGACAGCATAATCGAAGAGAGGGAAAAGAACGGTAAATTTAAGGACTTCCCCGACTTCGTTTCACGGTGTATCGAGAATTTAAACTCGCGGCTTGTAGAGGGACTTATCTATGCGGGGGCGTTTGACGAAATGGGTGTTCCCCGTTCGCAGCTTGCGCAAGTATACGAGGATTTGTGTTCGCGCGCAAAGGCGATAAACAAACAGAAGAGCGGGGCGCAGATAAGCCTTTTCGGGGATATTATCGAAGACGAAACGCTTGAAGTGGTTTATCCGAAAATACCCGAATTCGAGCTCAACGAAAAGCTTGCAAAGGAAAAGGAAGTGCTGGGCGTTTACGTCAGCGGACACCCGTTTGAAAAGTATATGCATTCAATCGAAGGTTGCAACTTTGACTGTTCGTTTATGACCGATTACGTTGAAGACGAGGACGGAAACCGCACGTATAACCGTATTCAGGACGGTATGAGAATTACTATGGCGGGTATTATCGGCTCGTTCAGACGGACGACGACTAAACGCACGGGTGCTTTTATGGCGTTTTTGAATCTTGAAGACGTATATGGAAGTTTGGAATGTGTGTGCTTCCCTGCCGTATATGAAAAGGTCAAGCCGTTCGTAGGTAACGATAAAATCGTTAAAATTTCCGGTAAACTCGAAGTTGACGCCGAAAAGGGGTTCAGTTGTATAATAGACGACCTCACCGAAATAGATTTATCAGGCGGTAACAAGCCGTCGGAGAAACCGACGAAAAAGCAGGAAGTGCTTTGGTTAAAAGCAACCGCGCTTGACGATACGGCTTTCGAAGAGCTGTTAACCACGCTTTCAAACTACGAGGGTCAGACTTTATGTAAGATTGTGCGCGGTGATAAAAAATACACTTTTCCTACGGGAATTAACTATTGCAGAGGTCTTTTAGCCGAGCTTTATTCGCTGTTGGAACAGTCGGACGTCAAATACGTTGAATAAATCGTGAAAATTTTTAAAAACTCTTGTAATTTAAAATTTATTTTGTTATAATATTCTGTGGAATGATGAAATTGCGTTTTATGCGTTAAAGGGGGCAGGCTGCAAGCCGCGCATAAAACGGTTAACGTTTGGAGGTTTATAGTGAAAAGAATAGGCTTACTTACGAGCGGTGGCGACGCCCCCGGTATGAATGCGTGTATACGCGCGGTCGTGCGCACCGCAATTTACTTCGGTATGGAAGTTTACGGCATAGAACGCGGCTATCAGGGGCTTATCGACGACGATATGGTAGCAATGGAAATGCGTTCCGTTTCTGATATCGTTCAAAGAGGCGGCACTAAATTGAGAACGGCGCGTTGCCTTGAAATGCTTACCAAAGAAGGACAGAAAAGGGCGGTTAAAACTCTTGAAGCAAGGGGTATTGACGGGCTCGTCGTTATAGGCGGAGACGGTTCTTTCCGTGGCGCAAAATGTCTTTCGGAAGAATACGGTATACCAACGATAGGTATTCCCGGTACTATCGACAACGACCTCGAATACACCGATTATACTCTCGGGTTCGATACAGCGGTTAATACTTGTATTGACGTAATTAACAAGCTGCGCGATACCATGACCTCGCACGAGAGAATTTCCGTCGTTGAAGTAATGGGAAGGCGTTGCGGCGATATAGCGCTTTTTGCCGGTATTGCAAGCGGCGCTGAAATTATCGTCGTGCCCGAAGTTGTATTCAATCTTGACGATATAGTAATGCGAATAAACCGTTCGCGCGCTAACGGCAAGCATTCCAATATAGTTGTTGTTGCCGAGGGCGTTTGCACGGCGGAAGAATTCGCTAAACAGTTGCAGTCGGTTACGACTTATTCGGTTCGACCGACTACGATAGGTCATATTCAGCGCGGCGGTTCGCCTACTATGGCGGACAGAATGTTGGCGGCGCAATTCGGTAATAAAGCGGTAAGACTTTTAAACGACGGTATCGGAAACAGAGTTGTCGGTATTCGCAAGAACGAGATAATAGATATGGATATTATTGAGGCTGTGAGTATGAAAAAGAAATTCAACTACGAGCTGTATGAAACCTTGCAAATGATTTCAATGTAATTAAAAGCCGCTTTTGTTGCGGCTTTTATTTTGGGAGAAAATAAATGATTTTAACCGTATGTTTAAGTCCATGCATAGACGTAAATATAGAAGTAGATTCGCTTGCCGTAGGCAAATCGCATAAGGTTATAAGTAAACGGATTTTCTTTACGGGCAAAGCGCTGAACGTAGCCATCGGACTTGCGCACCTGAAAAGCGACGTTTTTGCAACGGGATTTATGTACGAGGGTAACGGAAATCAGTTTGAAATAGAACTGCACCGCGAAGGCGTTCCGTACAAATTCGTATGGAATGAGGGCAGAGTCAGAGAAAATTATAAGTTCATTGATATGAAATCTATGCTTACCGAAATTGACGACGTAAGCCCCGAAGTCAGCGAAAAGAACAGCGAAGAGCTTATATCTCTTGTAAAACAACTTTCGCAGCAGTGTGAAGCCGTGGTAGTATCGGGCAGCCTTGCAAGAGGTATGACGCCCGACTATTACGCCCGAATTTTAAACGCCGTGCCGTCGCACGTAAAAAAGATAGTCGATACGCAGGAAGAGAGACTTAAAGAAGCATTAAAATGCGGTGTTGACCTTGTAAAACCCAATCTCGAAGAGCTTGAACGCACGTTAAAAAGAAAAATCAAGAGCAAAGAGGAATTGCTTGCCGGCTGTAACGAGCTTTTAAATAAGGGGGCAAAACGCGTTCTTTTGTCTTTGGGCAAGCAAGGAGCTGTTATAACCGACGGAAACAAAATATATTACTGTAAAAGCGTAAACGTTGCAATGAACTCAACGGTAGGTGCGGGCGACGGTATGGTAGCGGCAGCAACTAACGCTTTGGTTAAAGGCGGAGATTTGAAAGAAATCCTGCGTTGCGGCGTTGCTGCGGGAACTGCGGCAGTAACTTCACCGCACAGCATTTCTTTCAGTAAAGAAAAGTACGAGGAAATACTTTCCGCTTTGACGGTGAAAGAAATTTAGTTAAACGCTTGAAAAATGATATTATTTGTAGTATAATGGGAAAGTAGGAGAAATCGATTATGTGGAACAGTCAAGAACCTTTGAAATTATTGTTATCTATGCCAACGCATCTTACCAGCGAAAACGTTCAGAATTTGCAGGCGGTGATTGACGTCGATAAAATAGTTAACAGTCAGAGATTAAAAAGAGATTTATGCGGAGAATATGCGCCTTTTTGCGATTTCTGCGATAAAACCGTGCGTTTCCCCTGCGCTCATGCTTACGTTAAAATGAAGCATGCCGAGGGCTTGGACGTAGAAGTCCCCGAAGACGTTTACAACAGCCTTAAACTCGAGTCAGAAGTTGTTGCCGAGGTTGCAACCGCGGAAGAAGAGGTTGCTGAAGAAACCGAGGAAGTAGAAGAAGTCGAAGAGGTTGTGGAAGAACCTAAAAAGCGCATAAGGATAGCTATTGCTAAAAAGACGCGCTAAATTAATTAAATAAAGCCGCGAGTGGCGTTTTTCGCCACTCGCGGCTTTTTATTGTCGCTAATCGCAGACTTCGATAAAATTCTCTTCAGCAAGTTCGCTTTCCGTTAAGTAAAGTGCAGGGGCTTCGGTTGCCGCGTCATCAAACGTATTAACCGTTTTTTCGTTTAGTTTAAACGTGCGCTTACCGCCCGTTTTTCGGTACGTAAGATTTATTACTTTGCCCTTAACTTTAAGTCTTATTTCTGCGTTTTCAAAGGGGAAGAATACGGCGGGATTAATCTTTACACCGTCCAAATCAGGCGTTATGCCGAACAGATACCATACAAGCGCCTTTATCAGTACGTTTGCACTTCCTGTGAACCAATCGCTCATTGACTCGCCGTCAAGCCCCAATTCCTCGTTATAGGCATAGCTGTTACTCATAATAAACGGAGTGGTGGTAATCAGTTCATGGGTAAGAGGCAAAACCTTTTTAAGCTGTTCCCAAGCCTTAGCGCTTTCGCCCATGCCGTATAAAGACCATATTCCGAACATCGCTGCGTGTACGTAAACAGCTCCGTTTTCCGCTGTGCCCTTTGGCAGATTCACAATACGTCCAACGCCGGGAGTGCCTTTTTTAAAGTATGGTTCAAAAGTTTTAAGTCCGTATTTGCTGTCCAACCTTTTGTAGCTTGCAAGTACGTCTTTCTTTATGGATTTATCCCAAAGGTAGGCAGAGGATATTATCCAGAACGCGTTTGCGGTAAGTCCGTCGCGCGATTCTCCGTCAACGTCGTTAAAACTTCCGACTTTGTACGAACGCCCGTCGCCCCAACCGTGTAAAATCTTTCGTTCGCCGTTTTCGGTTTCGATTGCATACTTCAAAAGTCCGTTTTTAAGGCGCTTTCGTGCGGAAATGTATCTATGTTTTTGTTTGAACTTGTCGCCCGTTCTTTCGGCAATCTCTATCATTTCACCTAAGTTACGGTAGAGTTGAAGAGAAGCCATAACGGATACTCCCGATCCGTATTCTTCGTCGGGATTACGGGATACGCCCAAACCGTCCAAAGCGTCGTTCCAATCACCGTAAAGGGCGCGTAGGCAACCCGTTTCACTATCCATATTGTTAATCAGATAATCGGCTATGCGAACAAGGTGTTCGGCAACGCTGTTGCGCTCTTCAACTTCTTCGACCCTGTTTTTACCGACAATTTTATAATAACCGCACTCTTCGTCCAAAATCGAGTAATCACCCGTGAATGACAGGTACGTACGCATTGCGGTAATAATCCATACGCCTTGGTCGATGAAGGCGCGAGTATCCATTTGAGGAAGAGCGCCTTTTGCGGGAATAGAATACTGTCGTGGTGCGCGACCGCTGGGGTCAATAAAGTTTAATAGTTCTAAAAATTTCGCTCTGCATTCAGTTGGACGCCACAGAAGAGCCGCTTCCATTTGCTGTACTACGTCGCGCACACCGAGAAGGGATACCCCGCTGTTTTTGGCAAGTGCGGCGAATTCGGTTTGCCGCTGAACGCTATGTACAAACTTTGTAAAGGTTTCTCCGTTGATATCCCCGTCAAGACACTTGCCGAAGCTCATTTTCAGAGCATTTTCACCGTTTTCTCTTAATAAATTTAGTTTTTCCGCCTCCGTGCAAATTTCGTCCGCAAATTTAGGAGAAATGCTGCGCACTGCGTCCGTTGCCTTTTTCTCGTCGAAATACGCTTCCGCAACATAATCTATCTGTGCAAAGCCGTCCTTTGCAAGTTCAACGCAATAGATATCGCCTGCGGCAGCAGTATCTCCGAACTTACATATTTTTTTGCATTTTTCAAAATGTCCCGTAAACAGTGGAGTTGCACAGCTTATAGAATTATTTTTACCGCCTGCAAAATCTGAGCGGGAAGAGGTATGCTCACAATAAATTACGTTCGCGTTAACTGCACGGTTTATAACACCGTAATTTTGCAGGTGAGTAGTTCTGTCAACGTCTTCGATGCTTTCAAATATAAAACCGTTTTCAGTCGTTTGACACTGTTTAAACCATTTAGTTTCTACGCTTTCTCCCGCCTGATGCATTAAAAGACAGTTGAAAAAGGAGGAGAGGGTGCATTTAATCTCTTTTCCGCTCTTATTTATTGCGCCAACGGAGAATATTGCCTGTTTGTCCTTTGAGACAAACGCGCGCAAAAAGAATACTGCTTCATCGGTTTTTGCGATATAATACACTGCTTCGGTGGTATAGACTGTAAACCTTTTGATTTTCTGCATTGCGATGCGGGCAGCACCGGTAATCGAGAAAGGTTCAAAACCGTTTTCCCGTTCAAGTCCGCCGAAAAATGCGATATAAGGTTCTTTGCCCTCGTCAGCCGGTAACACGTAATAGAACGTACTTTCGTTGAGAGACATATAGCCCGAAGAATAAGCCCAGAGCGTAAAACCGTCCGCCGAGTAAGGGTAACGGCTGTCGCCGGTACTGCGAGGATAGCATAAAATTACGCCGTCGCTCAGATAATAGCACTTTTCGGGTATAGCGCGGCAGCGTTGAAAATCAACGCTGCCGTTAAGCTGTTCTTCAAGGTCCAAAAATTCAAGTATTTTATCTTTAAACATTTTATTTAATTCCTGCTTGAGTTTTCCAAGTTTGCCACTGCCTTGAAATTTCGTTTGAAATATCGTTAAATGCTTCTTCGGTCGTCTTAGTGTTAGAGCCGACTAATTTACCGTAAGGACGAAGCGCACCCGTACCCCAAATATCTATCATACTTGAAAGATAAAGCATTTTCGTCGTATTAGTGATGTTAGCTGTTCCGTTAATAGTGGGGTAGTTGGTAAACGCTTTTGAGTATCCGTTTTTGACGGTCAGAAGATTTTTCATAAACGTGTCCTGCGTATCGTCGGCTGTAAGTCCGTTATTATATGCAAGCAAGCCGTGGGCTTCGTTTAAGAACACGCTGCAACCGTAGTCGCTTACCATAAGCTTTATGAAGTCCTTTGCAAGGTCTTTCTTAATGGAGCTTTCAGGAATTGCGATGTATTGGTCTTCGCCGATAGTGTAAGTAATGTCCGTTTCGACAGCGTCGGTTGCGGTAGGGGTTTTCATAAGCCCGAGCTCGAAGCCGTCGTTTTCTATTTTATAATTCAGAATTTCGTTGTAAACCCAATCGCCGTTGAACATCATTGCCGCGTAGCCGTTGTTAAAGCTCGTCTGAGCGGTATGGTTAGACATACCGTTGCAATCGTCCATAACGTAAGCAGAATTGCCGAAAATTTTTTTCCACATATCGGTTGCTTTTTTAAGGTTAGCATACGTTTCATTTTTGGTATAGTCGTAATTGTCGGGTGAGCCGTACTGCATAAATTCTTTTATGTTATCCTCGCCTGAAAGCTGCGCCCACCAAGTAAATACCGTATAGTCGAAGTAGTCTATATTTTGTCCTGTATATACGAAGGGTTTAACTTGCTTTGCTGTGCCGCCCGAAGAAAACTCTATATTTTCGGCTACTATTTGATCGCAAAGAGCAATAAGTTGGTCATAGGTTTCGGGAACTTGCCAGCCGTAGGTTTCAAACATTGCTTTATTATAGTAAATTCCGCCCACGCCCGCCGTCCAGGGAAGACGGTAGGAGTGTACGTTGCCGTTTCTGTCGGGGAAATATATGGATTCGCTGTATTCGCTTGCAACCTTATCTTTGATTTTAACCCCGTCAACTTCGGCTTCTATAAGGTCGTCAAGGGAGGCGAACTTGCCTTGCGCTGCGTAGGTTTTCCAGTCGTTGCCTACCGATATATATAAATCGTCAATATTGTTTTTGCTGTTAATATTGGTTTTAATAAGAGCGGGGGCTTCAGCTATAGCGCCGTCAAGGTTTACCGTATAGCCGGGATGTTCTTCCTCGAATTTTGCCGCAATCGTCTTAATCCAACCGTTGCCGTAACCCTTACTTAAACATACCACGTTTAACACATGTTCGTCGTTGACCTTAGTTGAGCAAGCCGCCATGGGCAAAATCATCGCCGCGGAAAGAGCGGTACACAGCACAAATTTGATTGATTTTTTCATAAATGCCACCTCGAAATTGTCTTATTTTTTAAGTTAGTTAAAAAACTATCTTAATTTTATCATATTTTATATTTGGTTGTCAATATCATTTTGTGAAATTTTCAACAAATTTAAAATAAATTTATGGTTAAAATTTACAAAAATGCTTTAAATTACCATTTATGAAAAAATAATTGCAAAAATTTTTTTAACAAAATTAAAAAATATATTGTAATTTGAAAAAGTATGTGTTATAATCGGTTTGAATTAGTATGGGAGGACGGGGTTTTGTCTGCAAAAAAAGCTATACCTTTAATTATATCGGCAATTGTCGCGTTTTCTGCGGTTTCTGTAAGTTCGGCTTGCAAGACAAATGAGGCAAGCGAACTTGCCGCGGGGAGTGAACTTCGCGTGCTTGACGGAATAGAGTTCGACTATGATAATATGTTTTTTGACGATTTCAGCGGCGGCGTTGATTACGACAGTTGGTATATCGGCAAACAGGCTTGGGGGTCAAGCGGCGACGGCAACGGCGGAGTTATTCCCGAAAACGTCAACTATACGGACGACGGCGTGCTCGTGCTTTCTGGCAACGGAGACTATTATACTGCAGGCGACGTCAGAGGAGTGGGTTCTCGCAAGGACGGTACTCTTACGGGTGCTGCTATAATCAGCAAATTTTTGACCGCTCCCGGCAGATACGAAGCGAAAATGAAGGTTCTGCCCCGTCAGGGCGCGTGCACGGCTATGTGGACGTACGCGTACGACACGGCAACCAGCGGCAACCACGAGATCGACATCGAGCTTCCCGGCGGAACGAAATCGGGCGTTATTACTTTTGAAAACGTTCTTAATACAAATTATATAACGTTAGACGGCAATCAGTCGCAAGACGTAAATTTAAACGAAGCCACGAACGGAAACACCATAGTGCTGAACGACGGCAAATGGCATACGTTCGGGTTTGACTGGTATACCTGCGAGCAAGGCGAAGACCCTGCGCTTCAAGGAGAGGACGTAACATTAGGCAAAGTAGTTTATTACGTTGACGGAATTGTAACAGCCGTAAGCGACTTGTTCGTGCCTTACTATCAGACAAGGCTTTGGTTGGGCGTATGGTTTCCCAATAACCCCGGTTTTATGGGCTCTGCCGACTTTGAAAGTGATTGTATGTACGTTGACTGGGTGAAATATACGCCGTTTAAAAACCAACCGTTCGTAGAATTCACGCCTCCGCTCGGCACTTCGCAGGTTGCGGACGAGAGGGAATATCCTTCTGCACCGGTATCGACGGCAAGCGTGAATAAGGTTTCTAACGGCAACTTCGAATATGCGGCAAAGGGAAAAACCAACAGCGGTTGGAGAATTGACAGGCGCGTTATAGATAATAAGGATTTAGCGGCAATGCGAGCTCAAATCGTTGCGGAACACCCCGAATACACCGCAGAACAGATTACCGAAGCGGTTAACGAAATGCGCAAGGAAATACAAGCGCTGCCGGCAAACGAACAGTGTATAGTTGCGGAGGGAATAGGTTATCTCGATTCCTGTGGACTTAAAGTAGAAAAGAGGGGGCTTATCAATCAAACGATTGACAGCGTTTACGAAGGGTTTGAAACAGAGCTTTCTCTCCTCGTGAAGGGCAAAGGCACGGTTTCGCTTTTGTTTATGGGATACGGAGACGACGTGGTCGAGGAGAAAACAGTAGAAGTTGATGCTGAGAACTGGGAAGAAACGGTCAGAAGCTTTACAGCCCCCGCAGGCACGAAAAAAATTAGAATTCAGTTTTATACCGAACTTACGGAAACCCTATTTGCGGACGACGTGAATATCAGGATTAAATAATATGAAAAAATGGATACCGAAGGGCGGACGGTTTGCGCCGAAAGGCGCACCTAAGCAGAGACGATATAAACAAAAAATAACCAAAAAGCAAGTCAAGGACTGGGTGTTTGTGGCGATTATTCTCGCATATCCCGTATTACAGTTTGTAATTACCTGGGCGTTCGTGAACGTGGGCTCGCTTTTTATGGCTTTTGAGAGGACGGATATTTACGGCAATACGGAGTTTTGCGGCTTCGATCAGTTCGTAAAAGTAATAAAGGATATATTTGAATCTTCTTTAAACGATACGGGCGTATCGTGGCTGAATAACTCGTCGGTAATAATATTGAACTCGCTGGGGTATGCGGCTATAACCATATTCATAAGTTTGCCGCTATCGTTGCTGTTTTCTTACTTTTTGCACAAGAAAATGCCGTTTGCCAACGTTTTCCGTGTAATTTTCTTTCTGCCTAACATAATTCCTATAGTGGCATTGGTAATGGCTTACAATATGCCTCTTGACTCGACTTACGGTTATATGTACGGATTTTTGAAGGCGCTGGGTTTTGAGGGATACCTGTACGATTCGTGGCCGCAATCGCAGCTGTTCGTTTACGTTTATTGCATCTGGGCAGGCTTGGGATATAATATAGTGCTTATGTCTGGCGCGATCGGAAGAATACCAAAAGAAATTTTCGAAAGTGCTCAGCTTGACGGCGCGGGATACTTTAAAGAATTTACCAAGATAACGATACCGCTTATATGGCCTACGATTGTAACTTTGATAGTTTTGGGGCTTACGAACGTTTTAACTCTCTATCTGCAACCCTATCTTCTGACGGGCGGAGACGGGCTTACTTACAGTATTGCCATGGAGATATTTATGGGTACGGCGGAGTTCAACCCTGCTAAGTATTCCGAAATGGCGGCAAAGGGACTTCTGTTCTCGGTTATTTGGGCGCCTATAGTGCTATTAATCAGAAACAGACTTTCAAAAAAATACGACGGTGTAGATTATTAAGGAGGAGTATATGTACAAGCGTAAATTCCGTAATCCTAACTTAAAAAAATTCAGAATAACCGGCTACGGAGCAATAAAGT
>CAMWIW010000014.1 GCA_947174415.1 uncultured Clostridia bacterium | reverse complement strand
TAAGGAATTCGAATCCCTAGCCTTTGGTTCCGTAGACCAACGCTCTATCCAGTTGAGCTAACAGCGCATAAAGATATTAAATTAAAACTAAAGGCATAAGCCTTTGTCTGCACTTAATAGACCAACGCTCTATCCAGTTGAGCTAACAGCGCAAGTATTTAAACCGTCATTTTCAAACGGCTAAGTTATTATATAAAATATAATTTTTTTTGTCAAACGATTTTTAAGGCGGAAATCTTAATTTATCTCCAAAGTTCGTCAAGGTCGAAGCCGAATACTTGTACGGGTTGCAAATAGGCGGAGTTCGCCAAATCGTACGGCACTACCATAGAACCGCCGTTGCTGTCCAAATCAATGCCGAACTGTTTGTAGGCATACCAAATAATGTGCGCGCATTGCGTTCTTTCAATATTATTTTTGTTTGTTACAACTCCCGCCAAGCCTTCGTAAGGAATTCCGACAAGACTCGACTGTGCATATTCAACAACATTTTTCACAACTCCCGAGCTTATTTTTTCGGGGTCGGGTCTTAAAATTAAGAAATTCACTCTGTCCGTGAAGTCCCATATATTGCCTATTCTGCTATAAGTTCCGTATGCGTTTGCCTGCAAGACTTTTTCCAAACTGCCGTTCGTAACAAGTCCCGCATGCCCAATGCGCACGCTCGAAATATGGGTGGAAGAGGTAACGATAATATCTCCGTCTTCGAGATAAATATTCGAAATATGCGTTTCGATATAGTCAGTGCAAGCGTAGGGCGCAACTTGTCCGTTCATGACGGTATGCGGCTCAAAGAAATCGGCTTGTATTTTTTTTATAAGCTTTTTGCCCGTTTCGCCCTTTTCAAGCGCGCGGTCGATTCCTATTTTCGTAAGTCCCGTCTGACGGTATAAAACCTCGTAATCTTCGTCCGTAATTTCGCCGTCAAGATACCCGTCCAAATCAATCATTTCGTAATCGGGCTGAATACAACGTATACCGTCGGAAACCCAAAAGGCGATTTGCAAGCCGAAAGCGATAATAGCCAGACACAGAATGAACACGCCGCAAACTATTAAGGCAATTATTCTTTTTGAAAGTTTTTTTCTCGTTTCTTTTGCCATATTATTTCGTAAGTCTTTCTATTGCAAGCTTATAAATTTTAAAACACTTTTCTATTTTTTCAAACGTAATATACTCGTTTGCCTGATGAATGGTCTGTTCTTCGCCCGCTTCCTCAGGACCGAACGCCGCTCCGCACTTTAAGGCACGCGCGTAAGTTCCGCCGCCGATTGCAACGGGCTGACAGGACTTGCCCGTTACCTCGTTATAAACCCCGCAAAGGGTCATGATAAGGAAACAGTTTTTGTCGTTGTAAAGGGGAGCTTGCTCTGAAATAATTTCAAAATCAATCCCGCTTTCTTTTATGGGCTTTAAAATATCTTCCTTTGTCATAGTAGCGGGGTAGCGAATATCGCAAGTTACCGCAAGCTCGTCCCCATTCTGCTGAATAACGTTCGGCGAAAACGTGAGGTAACCCGTTTCGTCGTGTAATTCTTTCAGTCCGAAGCAACTTCCGAACAGTGCGTCTACGATATTTTCAAGCCCTAAATATTCCAATATGGGCTTGATAGCGTTTACGCCCTCGTCGGGAGTAGAACCGTGCGCGGACTTACCCAAGGCAACGAGTTTGCCTCCGTCGGACAAAAGTCGCAGTCTTGCCGCTTTGTCTAAATCGACGGGCGCGATAACCTCGCATCTGTCGCAAACCATGTTTGCGTACTCGCCGCCTTTAAGTCCGGTAAACGACCCGCCCGCCGTAAACTTTAATTTAACGTGCAATATTCCCTTTTCCGCATATATAACGGGAAAGTCTGCGTCGGGAGAAAAGCCTTCTTCAGGCATAACCGCGTGAGACTTGTAATAGTCAATACAGCCCCAACCGCTCTCTTCGTTGCAGCCAACGATAAGCTTAATCCTGCGCTTCGGCTTGAAGCCTTCGTCTAAAAGCGCCTTTAAAGCAAACAGTACGCAAACGGCAGGACCTTTATCGTCCATCGCGCCTCTGCCCCAAACGCGTTTGTTTTCGTAATCGATTTCCCCGCCGAACGGCTCGTGCGTCCAGCCTCCGCCGGCGGGCACGACGTCAAGGTGCGCAAGAATAGCGAAATCTTTGCCTGAGCCGAATACGACTTCGCCCGCATAGCCGTCGTAGTTCTTCGTTTTGAAACCCAAAAATTCAGCAAGGCTCAGAAAATAGTCAAGGGCTTTCTTTGCACCCAAGCCGAACGGCGCACCTTCTTCGGGCGCGGATTGAGAGGAGTTGAATTTAATAAGCTGCGATAAGTTTTTGACTATATCGTTAAACATAATAAACCTTCTTAAAAAAACTGTTAAAAACATTATACACTTTTTTTAATTTATGGTAAAATAAATTAGATATATTTTAAAGATTTTTCCGGTATCCTTTCGGGGCGTACGGTAAAGCGGGATTTTCCGCAAGAACGAAGATGAGCAAAAAAAAGAAGTTTGACCTGTATTCCAAAAAAATTCTCGACTATATAAAGTTATTTCTTGTAATCTTGATGGGCGTTATTTGCATAGTTATCTGTGCTCAGGCGTTCACTAAAGTTTCAGCCGCAAACTTCTACGCCACAATCGCTTGCTGCGCGGTGCTTACCGCATTAGAGGGCATAAACGCCTTCGTTATGAAAAGGTTCGTATCCAAAATGGTGTTTTACGGGCTCGACTCCGCGCTCATTCTCACCATATGTATTTTGACGGGTAACTCGTTTATGTCCACCATTTACTGCATAGTTTTAACGCAGTGCTACATCGCGGTGGATAGCTTCAAGGATAAAAGCGTGCTTTTCGGAGTAAGCTGCGGTGTTTTCTCGGTTTCGTTCCTTATAGGTTCGTTCGTCAGTAACCCCAACCCCGACGCCGTTGAAATTATCTCGGGCGTGCTTTTCGGGCTTCTTGCAATCGTGCTTGATTTCGTCGTTACCGTTTTCCTTTTAAAATTCTATAAAACCAACCTCGAACTTTCAGCCGCGCTGAATGAGGCGGAGGAAAACCGCATACGGCTGAAAGAGGTGTACGAAGAGCTGACGAGTACGAAAGTCTTCGAAGAGAGAAACCGTATAGCGAAAGATATTCACGACACAGCGGGACATTCGATGACGACCGTCATAATGCAGACGGAGGCGGCTAAGCTGTTGATAGACGAAAATCCCGAAGAGGCTAAAAACCGCATCATATCCGCCAACATTCAGGCGAAGAACGCGTTGGAGCAAATGCGCGAAAGCGTGCATCTTTTGGCGGGTCGCGACAGAGTTCGTCCATTGAAAGAGGAAATAGAGGAAGTCATAGCCCAAACCATAGACGGAACAAGCATAAAGGCGAGGTACGATTTGGACGACGTTCAGCCCGACGCCGAAACTTACCGCTTTATTATAAATACTTTAAAGGAGCTTTTATCCAACGGCATACGCCACGGCAAAGCGACAGCCTTCTACGTAGAGCTCAGAGTGCGAAAGGGCGAAATCGAGCTTCTCGTATCCGATAACGGAGAAGGGGTAAAGGGAGAGATAAAGGAAGGTTTCGGACTTAAAGGCATACGCGACAAGACGGAGCGGCTCGGCGGTAAGATACGGCTTACAAGCGAGGAAGGAGAGGGCTTCGAAATCGAGATTGTCCTGCCCGACAAAAAGGAGATAAAATGATAAAGGTTCTGTTAGTTGACGATCAGCAAATACTTGCCGAGGGCTTGAAGTCCGTGCTTGAAACCTCGCGCGAGGTGGAAGTTATGGGAATAGCTTCCGACGGCGTCCGCGCTGTTGAAAAGGTTTTGGCGGATAAGCCCGACGTCGTCTTAATGGATATACGTATGCCGAATATGAACGGCGTTGTCGCTACCAAAAAAATCAAGGAAATCGACGAAAATATAAAGATAATTATCCTCACTACTTTTGACGACAGCGACTATATTTTAAGCGCTATAAACAACGGCGCAAGCGGATATCTTTTAAAGGACATAGGCGCAACGGCTTTAATCGACGCGGTGAAAAACGCATATGCGGGGGACACGATTCTTCCCGCGAAAATCGCAAAAAAAATCACTGACGCCGCAGCGATGGTATCTTCGGATAAAGAATATAAACTGAAAAGGACTTATAATTTTTCCGAAAGGGAAGTGGAAATAGCGCTTATGCTTTCGGACGGATTTACCAACAGACAGATTGCTTCCGCTCTGAAACTTTCTGACGGAACGGCAAGAAACTACATTAGCGCAATCTATTTAAAGCTCGGCGTAGACGGCCGTTCTGCCGCCGTGGAAAAGCTGAGGAATTTATCGTAGCCCCCCACATATGCCGCAAATAATGCATATTTTAACCTAATAAAGCAAAAAACAAGCCAAACCCGCCCTTCGGCACTGCCGAAGGGCGGGTATTTTAATCATATATAGGGGTTAAAGGTCAAAAGCTATGGCTGTAATGTCGTCGTTCAACTCGCTGCAAAACGAACGCAAGTTGTTTTCAAGCTTTTTAATAAAATCGTCTGCCGTTCGGGAATAGGATAGAGTTTTTATAACCTTGTCCACGCCGAACATTTCACCCCGACCGTTTTTGCACTCTGTCGCGCCGTCGGTCAGCAGTACTAATATATCTCCCTTTTTGTAAGGTATGCTGTCGTCGAAATACGCGGGGTTGTCGAACCAATTCGATACGGGCGGAGAGTTGAGCATAATCCGCGTAATTCCGCTGCCCGTCTTTAACAGCAGGGGTACGTTATGCCCCGCCATAGAGTACGTTATATTGTCCTCGTCGATTCTGACGGCTGCAACCGTAACGTAGTTTCTCTCGTCCAAATTCAACTCTCTGAACTTTGCACTGAGATTTGAAATGGCTTGCGCGGGTGAAGGGGTTTTTTTGTCGTAAGCAGCTTTCACAAACGCCGAAAGCATACCTGCCGCAACGCCTTTACCCGAAACGTCGGCAATCACTCCGCAAGCGGAATTGCCCACGGTGTACACGTCGGGCAAGTCTCCGCCTATTTCTCGGCAAGGAAGATAGGTGTAAGAATACTTCTTTCCGCCTGCCCAATTTCCGGCAGGCAAAAGCCGTTGCTGAATGTTCTTTGCGGTCTGCAATTCGCGTGCAACTTCGAGCTCGAAAGCGTCGTCTACCGTTGCCATACAAAGCCCGCCGCCCAAAGGGGTTACGGTTATCGAATAAGCTACTTCGTGCACGCTTTCCCCGCTTTTTACGCGTTGAAAAACCCGTCTTACAACTTCTTTGTTGGATAAAAAGGCGTCCTCGAACGTTTCCGCAAGCCCGCAGCCGCGGCAACCGCCGTCCTCGCCGCAGCGCTTACAGTTGCCCGCACACGCGGTAACCGAGCCAATCGTCCCGCGCGATAAGCCGTTGGGGAATAGATTTTTAAAAGCTCGGTTATAAAATACCGTTTTTAAGTTTTGGTCGGCGACGATAACGGCAGACTTGACGTTATCGAGTATTCGCCTTAAATATTTTTCGGTCATATTCGTTTACGGTAAATAAAATTTAAGTTTGTTTTCAACGATATGCGCGTCAAGCGGAACGTTATCGTAAAGTTCGCCCTCAGCCTGTATTGTATAATTCTCGTTTTCGTGGATAAAAGTCGCTGCCTTCGTTTTAACGAACGTTACGTTTTTAATCTTATCCACCTTGCCCGATATAAGCTTAAAGAATGCGCCTATCATTTTAAATCTCGTTATGTAGTCAACGATAATCAAATCGAGATACCCGTCGTCGATTTCGGCGTGGGGGAACAGCTTAATGCCGCCGCCAAGCTGTTTTCCGTTGCCGAGCGCGGCAATAAGTCCGAAATGTTTTTCCTCTTTTCCGTCGTATTTTAAGGTAAAATTACAGCTCTTAAAGCGTATAAGAGCGGGTATAAGCGCACGTAAATATTTAGTATGCCCTCGCATCTTTCTCGAATATACGCGCTTTAAAATATCCGCGTCAATACCCATTCCGACCGAATTTATCGAACGCAATCCCGACGAAAGTTCTATAAAATCTATATTTTTAGGCGCTTTAAAGGCGATAATTTCCGCCGCTCTTTTCGCGTCGTGTGGGATTTGTGCTGTTGCGGCGAAGTCGTTGCCCGTGCCGAAAGGTATAAGCCCCAGCGAACATCTGTCAAAGTTTTTAAACCCGTTCAGAATATCGTGCAGCGTTCCGTCTCCGCCCATGGCAATAATCGTGTTTTCACCGTCTGACGCCGTAATTTTTTCTGCGTGCAGCCTTGCGTCGCCCTCTTTTTGGGTAAAAAGTACTTCGTATTCCTTTCCCGCAACGTCAAAAACCTTTTTTACGGTTTCAAGTTGCCTGTTTCCTTTACCCTTAAGGTGGGTTTCATTTGCAATTATGTAGTACAAGGTTATTCTCTCCGATTTTAAGGTGTACCGAAATTATTATACAATATTAAAAAGAGAATTGCAATACTTTTAAAAAAAGGCTATAATAGATTTAGAATGAAAAATTCTCTATCCGAAAATTTAATAAGGCTTGCCGAAAATTGCCCGTATCCGTTATACGTAGTCGGCGGAAGGGTGCGCGACTTTCTCGCAGGACTTAAAACCAGCAAGCCCGATACCGATATTTGCGCCCCGACGAATGCGGATGATTTTGTTTTGCGCGCCAAAAAATCGGGCTTTATTATTGACGCGGTATATAAAAACACGGGTACTGTAAAGCTGTCTTTAAGCGGTGAAGATTACGAATTTTCGTCATTCCGTTCGGACGAATACGTAAGGGGAGTACACCGCCCCGTAAATACTTTTTTCACCGACGATATTATGCTTGACGCGCGTCGGCGGGACTTTAAATGCAACGCCGTTTATTACGACGTGAAAAGGGGAGAATTAGTAGACCCGTTGGGCGGAATTGAAGATATAAAAAACCGTGAAATGTCAACGGTAGCGGCGGCAGAAAAAGTGTTCGGTGAAGACGGGCTTCGCCTTATGCGCCTTGCAAGAATTTCCGCGGAAACAGGCTTCGAACCGACCGTCGAATGTCTTGACGGTGCACGCCGTAACGCTGATTTGATTGCCGACATCGCGCCCGAAAGAATATGGGCGGAGCTTGACAGAATTTTGCACGCCGATTTGCGATACGGGCGGGAATATGCTGCAAATAACGGGCTTTCGGTACTTAAAAACACGGGAGTTTTACAGGTGATTTTGCCTGAGCTCTATCTGGGAAACGGTATGCTGCAAAGAGCAGATATTCACCGCTACGACGTTTTGGAACATTCATTCCGCACTGTGGCGTACGCCGATAAAAAAATCCGTCTTGCCGCTCTTTTGCACGACGTAGGCAAGCCGTACTGTATGATAAAAAACGGCAATTTTTACGGGCACGAAACGGAGGGTGCAAGAATAGCCGAAGAGATTTGTAACCGCCTTAAAGTCCCTAAAAAATTAACCGAAAAAGTCGTTAAACTTACCGCACTTCATATGTACGATTTGCGCTGTGATGCGCGCGAAAATAAGGTGCGAAAATTTATAATTAAAAATCTTGATGCGTTTGACGAGCTAATGCTTTTGAAGCAAGCCGATTATTCCGCCTGCCGCGACGATTTAGCCCCCGCGCCGTCGGTTGTGAAGATGACTGCCATTTTAAAGAAAATGAAGGACGAGGGCGTGCCTTTAACGTTAAAGGAATTGAACGTCCGTGGTGACGAGCTTATAAATAGCGGTTGCCCCAAAGAGCTTACGGGCAAAGTATTGGAAAATCTTTTGTTGTGCTGCGCAGTCGGGCAGGTTTCAAACGATAGGGAAAAATTATTGCTATACGCAGAAAAGTCGCGGTTTTTTACCGCAAATTAAAAACCCGCAAAAATGAGTTGACAAAAAATCAATTCTAATATAATATAGTTAGGCACGGTTAGTGCGTTTACCTTGCATACCGTAGTTGGTATGCCGATTAAGTCCGGGAGGTGAAAAAATGAAAACTTACGAAATGATTTACATTCTCGACGCGTCTTTGGCTGACGAAGCGAAAGAAGCTTTCGGGAAGAAGTTCGAGGACATCGTAACGTCCAAGGGCGGCAGCGTAGTTTCAGTAGACAAGTGGGGAGTTAAAAAGCTTGCTTACCCCATCAACTACAAAAACGACGGTGATTACACGGTAATGACTTTCGAAGCTGACGGCGCAGTGGTCAAGGAACTTGAAAGAATTTCCGACCTTTCGTCTGAAGTTTTAAGAAGAATGATAACCGTAAAGGCATAAACATAGGATGGCAATATGAATAAGGTATTTTTAATAGGGAATTTAACGCGCGACCCCGAGCTTACCGAAACCTCGGGCGGCATCAAAATCTGCCGTTTTGCAATAGCGGTAAACAGAAACTATTCGTCAAGCGACGGTGAAAGGAAGACCGACTTTTTTAACTGCGTTGCTTGGCGCGCATTGGGCGAAACGGTTGCACGCTATTCGAGAAAGGGCAACAAAGTTGCAGTAAGCGGTTCTATAGAGCTCAGAAATTACGAGGATAGCCAAGGCGTAAAGCGCACGGGCGTAGACATTGTTTGTCAGGACGTAGAGTTCTTATCGCCTAAAGGCAGCGGCGGCGACGACTTTGACGCACCCGCACCCTCGCAGAGAAGCGGTTCTAAGCCTCAGCTTCAACCCTTCGACGACGACAGCGACATTCCCTTCTAAATTAAGGAGTTAAATTATGGAAGAAAATAAAGTAGCGCCCGCAAAGAAGGCGTATAAAAGATTTCCCCGCAAAAAGGTTTGCGTATTCTGTCAGGAAAAAGTTACGGTTATCGACTATAAAGACGTTGCAAGGCTTAAAAAGTTTGTAACCGAAAGCGGCAAAATGTTGCCCCGCAGAATGAGCGGTACTTGCGCAAAGCATCAAAGAGAGCTTTCCAAAGCAATCAAGCGCGCAAGAATTGCGGACTTGCTTCCCTTCAAAGGAGACTAACGGATTTAAAAGGTCATTTTATTATGACCTTTTTTTCATAGAAGAATTATGGAATTTATTAAAGTATTTGAAAACGGCGACGAGTTTAAGTATACCGAAGGATTTTGGACGGGTGATAAAAGTCTTGCTATAAACGGCGAACCTGCTCACAAGCTGGATAAAAAAACTTTCCGCCGCCTTGATAAAATCGATATGTCAACGGGTACACAGACTTATACCGATTATACCGTTAAAGGCAATTACTTATTCGGTGTAAAGCTTATATCCGACAAGGGCGAAAATCTTGTAATCGTTAAGAACACTTGGTACGATTGGATATTTATCGTGCTTGCCTATGTAAGTATAATATTCGGTGCGCTTTTTATGGGCGCAATCGGCGGTGCGTTAAGTGCTTTAACGGCTTGTGCGGTGGTTTTCGGTATTCTTTCTGTTGCCCGCTCAAAATTGCACGTGGCGGCGAAAGTTACGTTAGAACTTCTTTTGGTGCTTGCAGTAAACGCCTTATGGTGCGGACTTTATATTGCAGTGCTTCTTTTACTGATTGCTATGTAAATAAAAACCTTTCCATTTAGGAAAGGTTTTTTTCGTTATTTGAGGTATATGTTGGGGGCAATCAGGTTTTTTGGTAATTTCGTTGCCCGAATATGGACGTGCCGAGGCGTATCATATTACTGCCCTCTTCAACGCACAGCTTCCAATCTCCGCTCATTCCCATTGAAAGGTATTTGAAGTTTGCGCCTTTTGCGTTCAGTCCGTCGTATTTTTCGCGCATTGCTTTTGCAAGCCTTCTAAGCAGCGCTTGATCGCGGTCGAAAGGAAGCATAGCCATAAGCCCCTCAACGTTAAGCGCAGGCAATGCGCTTATTTTATTAAAGACTTCTTCGGACTCTTCAAGCGCAAATCCGCCTTTAGTTTCCTCATTGCCTATATTTATCTGAATTAAAATATTTGAAGTAACGCCCGCCTGCGCGCTTTTCCTTGAAAGCTCTTCCGCCAAATTGTATCTGTCAACCGAATGATAGAGGTCTACCTTGCCCAAAAGATATTTTATTTTATTCGTCTGCAAATGCCCGATAAAGTGGCGGCGTGGGTTGCCTTTTATCTCGTTAAATTTGTCCCGAAATTCCTGAACGTGATTGTCGCCTATATCGGTTACACCCCCACATATGGCACGGTTAATGTGTTCTGCGGTCTGTAATTTAACCGCCGCAACTAACGTAACTTTTTCGCCGAACGGGTTGGTTGCGGGAATTTCTTTTAAAAGGCTTTTAACTTTTTCTTCAATCATAAAAAAATTTTAACTTAAAATTCGTAAGACTGTCAACCGTTTTTAAAATTCTCCTTGAAATACTTTAACTTTTAAAAAATTTATGCTACAATAAAATAAACGAACGGAGTAGACGAATGGAAAAGAACGGACTCATAGTTATAATTTTTGAAATAGTCTGCGGACTTGCGTGCTCAGGGATTGGAATTTATTATGCTGTCAGCGGTAAGACTACGCACGCTGCCGTATTTATTTTGGTAGGCGTGGGGTGTTTCGTAATGGCGGTTCGTAATTATCTATTGATGCGTAAAGCAAAAAAGAACAAGGAAAACAACGAAAAAACAAATAACGATAGGAATTGAATTGTACGCTTTGCCTCAGGCAAGGCGTTTTTTTGTGTCCGCGCGACACTATATAATATTGTGATAAAATCTTAATTTCAGAGCTTTGTCATAAAAAACCATGACAAAAATTTCCCGTTTTGGGATAAAAATGCTAACAAAAAGGCAAAAAATGAAAAAATTATGGATTTTCGACAAAAAATTATCATATATTTTCATTACAAACTTGACATTTTGTCATAAAAGTTTTAGACTTATAACATAATAAACTAAGGTAAAATCGGCTAGTATGCTTGCCGCAATAAATATATGTTAAAGAGAAAGCAAACAAAAACGGGAATTGAAGAGCTGCACGAGGTAAGGAATGCGGGCTATACGGCGACCAAAAAGGTTAAGCGTGATAAGTCCGTTAACCGCCGTGCGGGGCTTCATGACAAATTGAATACAACCGAGGGCGAGGTGCGCGTTAAAAGGCGCAAGCCCCTCGCTTTAAAACACGTCCGCCGTATGCGCAAGGTCGCAGCGGTTGCGGCAGTCGGCGTCGTCGGCGCTGTTGCCGTGGTGGGCGTGGGCTTTTTTGCACCTAAAAAGACGACGGAACTCAACAAGGATTTCGAAACGGTTTGTTACGAAGTTCCCGCGGACGGGACTAAACCCACGGATCACACCCTCGTTGAAAACGTAGGCTATATGAATTACGTTTTGCAAAATCAGGAGTATTGGTCGTCCGAAATGTTTTCTACCGTCGTATCAATGGGCTTTTCCCAGACGGTTGAAACGTATAAACAGTATTATAACGAAGTATTGATTTCTGCGGACATAGCTAAGGGCTTCTCGTCTAAGGCTACTCAGTTCTGCGTCGCAAACGGAATTGTTATGTGGCGACCCTCCGCAAACAAGAACTTTGATAAAATGAACACGCCGTGGTCTACGGGCGAAGCTCAGGCTATGACCGTAAATACCTTCAAAAAGAACCGCGGTTTCCCGCCTTCAGAGTTCTCCGTATACGTCCTTAACGAGCTTACTATTGCCAACGCCTACGATTATTCGGTCGTAGATAACGGAAACGGCACGTATTCGATGACTCTTAACCTCAACGTCAACACAGGCGAGGACGAAACGAGTGCGGACTATTACTACAAACTTCAAATGAAGGTTACGGGCGATTTATACGATTGCCCCGACATACACACAACTTCCGTTACCTACACCTTTGACGAGAGTTGGCGTGTTCTCGAATTTGAAATTTCCGATTCCTACAACGCTCCGATTGCGGCGAACTTTGCTCCGAGCTGTACATCAAGCACGAAAGTAGTTTTCGATTATTCCGAAGAGAATGCAAAGAACACGTTCTGGGAAGATTACTTCGAATCCGAGTACGACAAAGTTAAAGATACGCTCGTAGACGACGATAAGGTGGAAGATAACACCGATAACGCAATGGGCTTTTTGTCGGGAGCGTTTGCAAGCGTTCTTACGGAAGGTGCGGTATTCAAAGTAGATTTAAGCATTGACAATCTCGATTTGAACGGTGTTGTTTCCGTTGAAATGGAAAACAGTAATTTCAGCGGACTTTCCGCAAAGTTGGGCGATTTGCTCGTCTGGCTTGACGGAAACACCTTGTACATAAACGACGGCTCTTCCAAATACAAGTTGAATACGGACGGATTGCTTTCTTCGGGAGAAGAGGAAGGCGGCGACATTTTGGGCGGTTTTGATATCGCAGCTTTAATGGACCAGATGACGGAGGGCGAGTTCGTTTTCAACGAAGCAACGGGCATTGCAACGCTATCTTCCGAGGTTGAACTTTTCGGGCTCAAAGTAAAAATAGAATTCGAGTTCGAAATGGGTGAAAACGGCGTTGAACTCAATTTCTTAAATGCACAAATTCCTCTCGGTGAAAAGGTTGTAAACGCAAACCTTTGCTTCGGAAACGAAAGCGACAAACCCGCTATTCCCGCAGACGTTGCAGGTTACCAAGACCTTCTGAACGACGGAATTACTTTCGATATTTCGTTAAATGCAAACGGACTTGCACTTGACGGAGTTGCGAAAATCTTAACGGCAAACGGCGGTTTTGCGGGCGTATACGCAACCCTCGGCGAAACTGAGGTTTATTACGATTGCCCCCATAATATGCTTTATTTAAGCGTGGGTAGCGCAAAATATAAACTCGATTTTTCAAAGCTTGACGCAGGTGATATTAATCTCGGTGCGTTAGATATAAATTCGCTTCTTAAAACCGTTTTATCCAATCTGTACGCAGACGAAAATTCGTTCGGTTCAAGCCTTGATATAAATATCGACGCGATAGAAAGCGTACTAAAAGCCGCCTTCGATATTCAGCTTTTCGGCGGACTTAAAGTTGACGCGGGACTTACTTTAGATCAATTAAACGTTTCTCTGAGCGCGGCTCTTACTAATGAAGATGTGGTTCTTCCCGACCTTGCGGGCTACACCGATATTTTAAACAGCGAAATTACGTTTGACGTTTCCCTGACTCTTGTAACGGGGCTTGCCGACGAAGCGGGCAACCGTAACAAAGTTTCAATCGACGGTAAAGTTGCGCTTGCTTTAAAGGATGGCGAACTTAGCGAAATCCGTGCAGATTTCGGCGGTGTAGCTGTTTACTACGAATTTTCCGCAAAGTCGCTGTATATAAAAGTCGGAACTACCAAAGTAATGCTTGACCTTGCCGAAGCGAACGGCGGAAGCATCTTTACGGCGTTTAACAGCGCCAGCGTTTTGTCGGACGGCTTACCTACCGTAATAAAAGAGCTTTTAACCAATCTTGTTGCGGAAAGCGAAATCATTTCGTCCAACGCTCACCTAACTATTATGGATGCGATAGTTCCCGTTTGGGCGGAGCTTGACTTATCCGAAGATTTGCGCGTAAGCGCAGGCTTGACGGTATTCGGCGTTGACGCTACCGCCAAAGTAGGATTGAGCCAAACCGCGCTTGACGGACTTTCCGACGAAGAAAAGGAAGAATATATCAATTTGCTTGAAGAGAGCAAGAAAGTTGTTGAAAGCCTTCTCGGCAACAATATATCCGCTACCGTTACAGGCACGCTGTACTCATATGAGGAAGCGTACGCCGATTACGGTTACGAAAAATACAATTTCAACGCTTCGTTGGAATACGGCAGAGGCGCGGCAAATGAAGAAGAGGTTAAGTTAGAAGATATTTATATTCATCTTAACCTTAGGCTTACGGCGAAAAATCCTGCCGACGACAGCCTTTATCTCGACCTCGTTATAATGGACGCCAACCCCGTTACGGGCGCTGACGGAAGGACGACAGGTGGATATATTACCGACGGCGCGCTTGATATTTATCTCTCGGTTTCAAAATACGCTGAAAACGCCGTACCGTTGAATATTTACGCTCCCGTTGACGAGATTTTAACCCTTGTGTCAATGGTTGGCGCAATGGCAAATCTTAAAGACGTAAGCTTTGCAAACGACAATTATCTTACTGCGGCGGTCGGGCAAATTGCAGACCTTTTGGACGGTATGCTCATAAGCAAATACCTTCCCGACAGCGTTCAGGATAAGTTTGCGTCCCTTGGCGAAAGTCTTATTCCTCAAATACTCGGCGTAAGCCTCGAACAGCTTTTAAACGACCTTTTCGGCAATATCGATACAGCTGAAAAAGAAGCAAGCTCGTCGTTCTCGCTTGCAAAGGAATACGTTTCGAGCATTACCACAACACAAGACGCACTTACCGTAGTACTCAATTCCTCCGCAATATATGATAAGGAAATAGACGCAGCCGACAACATTTTTATTAACTTCACGAGAGTTTTAAAGGACGGCGTTTACTTCGTGGACAGAATAGGAGTTGAAAATATCTTCTTCGGTGAAAACGAAGTCAACAAACTCAACCTCGGCTTAAAGCTCGGCTATGACGAAATTGCAAGACCCGACAGCGGTACGGCATTCGTCGGCTATCTGAACGCCGACGGGCTCGATACGCTTGTAAACGGTTTAATTAATTCCGTAACGCACAAAGTAGACGAAACCGAGGACGAATACGATTTAAATCACTATTACCTTTTAAACGGTAAAGTTACAGCGACGATAAACGTAATCGGTATAAAAATTAACGCCAATATTTATATAAAGTCGCTGGCTGTCTATATAGACGAAAATAACGAAGTTGCTATAAATGCGCATATCTATTACGACGGCGTTCAAGAATTTAATCAAATTGCAATCGCCGGCGATTCGGACGTTTATTTGTCAATAAAGGGCGGCAACGTTTGCATCAAAAGAATACAGTACACCCATTATGAAACAAGTGGTTTAATAACCAAAGAAGTTACAGACAATCCTGCAAAGGAAGAAGTCCGCTCAATGACGTTGAAAGAGTTTAGCGACGATTTAATGGATAACTTAACGTTCATCTTTAACTTCGGACCTGTTATTCTCAATAATATTCCCGATTCGGGTTCTTCCGATAATCCGGGGGTAAGCTTTGACGGTCTTGACTTCGGCGCATGCTTAAATACCGTTATCGCTGCTTACGTTACCGAAGAAAATTCAACGGGCGCAAGCTGGACAGTATCGTTCAACGGCGACCTTATAAAGGCTTACACGGGTATGAACACTTCGGATATCCCCGTCAAGTTCAACGCCGATTTGAACGCCGACGGCACTTACACTGTAAAGAGCCTTGAGATTTTAAAAACTTCTATGGAGCTTTTCGGCAGCACAGTCAAGTTGGAACTTACAGGCGGCTTAACTTATTGTAACCCTAACGAGCAGATGGGCGAGGGCTATACGGATACTTCCAAAGACCTCTTCAATATGAACGTAACGGTCAACAGCGATTACGACTTACCTTATATAGTAAGCAGCTTTACTTGGGCTTGCGGTTCGTATATCAAGCTTCCTGTAGGGGTTGCCGGCACATTTGGCGGAGATAGCTATATTCTTGACGGCTATACGGCTACTACTCAGATACTTGGCACTCAAGACGTGCAGTTTGTAGACTTTGTTGAAGAGAACGGCATTCGTTACGGCTTAATCAGGCTGATTTCCGATACTGAATATACGGCAATTTGGAACAAAGCATACACAGTTTCATTTGTGGACGAAAATGGCGTAGAACTTTATAAAGCATACTACCACGAAAACGAAGTTTTGAATTTCGGAAATATGCCCGCTTGTCCTGAGCGTGATGGTTACACGGCGCAGTGGGTCGGCGAAAACGGCGTTGTTGCAAACGGTTGCGCAGTAACCGAAAATATGACGTTTAAAGTCGATTACACTAAAGCTCCGTTAAAAGTAACTTTTAACAGTTCCGTTGAATTTAACTATACGGGCTACGACGGAAATTATAAGCTCCTTAATGTCGGCTTTGAAGAGGGTGCGAGCTATGCTATAGCCGACGCAACAGCAGAGGGCTATGCTTTCCTCGGTTGGTGGTATAACGACAACGGCGAATGGAGAAAAATTACTTCCGTTGAAGAATTTATCGATGCAGGCGCTGTAAACTTGGAAGCTTTGTGGGTAAAAGTAACCGTTAACGGCAGCGGTACGTATTACGATAAGAATTGGAAGTATAATTACACTATTGCTGCCGAAACTTCGTACGAGTTTGCAGGAAATGCGGATTTGGTCAACAAAATTAATTGTTCCTACACGAGCTACCGTTACTACATTAACGATAACGAAAACCTTACGAACGACAGCGGCGCATTCTACGAAGAAAACAGCTTTGTTTCCTCCCATAGAACCGAGGGGCAAATAACTACAAACTTGCTTAGCGCAAAAAAGAAATGGCATGCAGTAGTAGTTTTGAAATTCAACGTCGCGGGCGAAGAGTTATCGGTACAGACTCACGCTTGCGGGGACACCGTAAAAATTAAAGTATAAAAATTAAACGGAGGCGCGGTATAGCGTCTCCGTTTAGCTTATAAATAAACCTTAAAATCGCTTGTAATTTGTTCATGTATTTGGTATAATCATTGTAATATACGGAGTTTATTATGAGTGAAGAAGTATCTACCCCTGAAAAAAATAACGGTAAAGAAGTTTGCTTAAAAATTTTAAAGCGCGCTTTGGATATTTTTTCGGGCGTGGTGTTATTTATCGTTACGAGTTGGTTAATTTTAATCTGCGCGCTTGTCAAATTCTGTGAAGATTTTCACAACCCTTTTTATGCCGGCGTACGCATCTCCAAGAAAGGTAAGGAATATAAGCATTTCAAAATCCGCACGATGTGTATCCATGCCGAAGAGCTCGAAGCTCAGCTTATTGAGGCAGGCTTGAACGAGGCGGAGGAAATTCCTTTCAGAATGACTAATGACCCCAGAATAACCCCTGTCGGTAAGTTTTTAAGAAGATATTATCTTGATAGGTTTCCCGCGTTTTTAAACGTAATAGCAGGTCAGATAACAATCGTCGATATCTTCAAAAAACGTGAACAAGTATTATAAGCACCGTTTGACAATGTTCAAAAAGCCCCGCGGCGTATGCCGCGGGGCTTTTAATCAGTTTTTAAACAAATTTTTAATCATAGTGTTGACGTAAAGCACGGGCACGATTGTAATCTTATCCTTATACTTTAAAACCGACTTCATATTTTTAGCTGGCACTAAAACTTTTTTAAAGCCCATTTTAACGCACTCGGCAACCCTCTTTTCGCAGTACGAAACAGCCCTGACTTCACCCGTCAACCCGACTTCGCCGAACACAGCCGTGTATTTGTCAATCGGCTGTCCGAAGTAAGCCGAGGCAAGAGCGGCGCAAATCGCCAAATCGCAGGCGGGTTCGTTGAGCTTAATTCCGCCCATAGCGTTCAGATACACGTCATACCCGCCCAGTGCAAGCCCGCACCGCTTTTCCATTACGGCAATCAAAAGCACCAACTTATTGTAATCTATCCCGAGCGGCATTCTTCTCGGCTGCCCGAAAGAAGTCTTGGCGACCAAAGTCTGCACTTCTACGTTCATGCACCTTGCGCCCGTCTGTGCGGGGGTTACGGCAGAACCCGCTTCCTCACCGCGGCTTTCGGAGAGGAATACGCCCGAATAATCGGTTACTGCGATAATTCCCTCGCCTGTCATTTCGAATACGCCCACTTCCGCAACGTTGCCGAAACGGTTTTTCACTGCGCGCAAAATTCTGAAATTTTCCTGATTTTCGCCCTCGAAGTAGAGTACGGTGTCCATAATATGCTCTAAAACCTTCGGACCTGCAAGTGCGCCTTCTTTTGTAACGTGCCCGACGATAAAGAAAGTTATTCCGCGGCTCTTTGCAATTCTCATAAGCTTAGAGGCGCACTCTCTTACTTGTCCCACCGACCCAGAAGAGGAGGAGAGGTCGTCCGTGTAAACGGCTTGAATACTGTCTATTATGCAGAACTCCACGCCGTCAAGCTCGCCTTCAAGCCCGTCAATGCACGTTTCGTTTAAAATCAACATGCCGTCCGAAGCAAGGTTAAGCCGTTCTGCGCGCATCTTCACTTGCGAACAGCTTTCTTCGGCGGAGAAATACAGAACTTTGTGTTTTGCGGAAAGGTGCGCCGCTATCTGCGTAAGCAGTGTGGACTTACCTATACCGGGGTCGCCGCCGAGCAGTACCAAAGACCCCGCAACTATTCCGCCGCCCAAGACATTATCGAACTCAGATATGCCCGACGGGGTTCGGTTATATCTCTCGTATGTAATTTGTGAAAGAGGCTTTGCCCGCCCGCCGAGTGGCGGTCTTTTTACGCTTTTAACGGTTTCGGGTGGAGAGATAATTTCTTCCGCCATAGTATTGAATTTTCCGCACGAGGGACATCTCCCAAGCCAACGCGGGCTTGAAGCTCCGCACTCGCTACACACAAATTCAGTAGTACTTTTCGCCATAATTTTTTTCCTTAATTACAAATCGCCGAACGGCGAGGGAGTGGGGGCATTGTTTCTTGCAAGCTCGTCATAGTTTTTCGCCTTGCCGAAAACTTCCTCCAACGCGTTTAAAAGCCCGTCTTTATCCGTGCTGCAAGTTTTCAAGTCCAAATAAATAAAGCTTTTACCGTCCGCGCCCGTAACGGTTATTCCTTTTTTCTTAATTTTAATATCGTGCCTTGCGTACCAACCCTTGTAAACGCGGTGCATATCGTCAATGGGTATGTAAACGTCGCCCCAAGCTCCGTTGGCAATTCCGTTTACATACATATCGTCGTTAACCATAAAAAATTCGGCTCTTATTCTTGAATTTTTAATGGTATAAACGCCCACGCCGAACACAGCCGCAAACGCAGTCGCGCCCAAGTATCCTACGGCGTTGTGTACGCCTTCCGCTTTATCTGTCGCCTTGTTGCCGTAATAACCTTGCACGTAAACGCCGCTGCCCATATTTTTATAGCGCTGAATAACGGAAGAACTTCTTTTATAAACCTTTCTGCCTAAATGCAGATAAATGCTTGCAAATATAAGGGGTACAAGTCCTATAAAAATTCCCCAGCTCGCCAAATCTTGATAAAGCTTGTTATTTGCCGTATTAATTATTTTCGCCGAGGTCAACGCAAACACAACGGCAGCCGCCGCAACAACCGCGGAGGAAACCGCAATTATAATTATGTATTTAGTGGTGTTGGGTTTCATTAATTAACCTCTTTAAGCGTGGCAACCGCGTAAACGCAAATACCGAGCCGTTCCCCTACAAAGCCTAAGCCCTCGCAAGTTCCTGCAGTTATAGAAATATTTTTCTTTTTCGCGCCCGTAAGAGCCGAAAGCCGTTCAACCGATTTTTCGATAAAGGGGGCAAGGCGGGGCTTTTCAGCTTGAATTGCAACCGAAAGATTGCCTACGGTCAAGCCCTGTTTGCCGATAATTTCAATCACTTTTTCAAGAAGAAGTGCACTGTCCGCGTCCTTAAAAGTCGGGTCGTTGTCGGGGAAGTAGTGCCCTATGTCTTTCAACCCCGCCGCCGAAAGAACTGCGTCCATAACGGCGTGCAATGCTACGTCGCCGTCGCTGTGCGCGATAAGTCCCTCGTCGCAGGGTATTTCAACCCCGCACAGTTTAACAAATTTCTGTTTTTTCCCGAAAGCGTGTACGTCCACGCCAAAGCCCGTCAACCCGCAAGCACCGCCGAAACGCGGCAATTCCCTCATAAAATCGCTTTTAAAAGTGAGCTTTAAGTTGCTCTCTTCGCCGTCGATAAGTCTCGGTTGCGCAATAAATTCGCCGTATACCGCGCTGTCGTCGGTGTATATTTTATTGCCCGCAAGCTTATAGGCTCTGCGTATATCTTCGGTTAAAAACCCTTGCGGCGTCTGTACACGGAAGGTTGTCTCTCTGTCAAGTCTGTCGGTTATAAGTCCAAGCTGTCCGCAAACGGCGGTGTCCGTAAGCTTGACCGCACAGACCGCACTTCCGAACTTTTTAACGCCGTCTATACAGTCCAATATGAGGCTCTTTGAAAGGAAGGGGCGCGCTCCGTCGTGAATTAAAACTATATCGCCCGTAACCGCGGCAAGCGCATTTTTAACGCTTTCCGTGCGCGTTTTTCCGCCCTTAATAACTTTATAGTTAAACGGCTTGCACAGTGCGGATATTTCTTCGAAATCAACTTCGGACGCGGCAACGATAACCTCGGCAATCTCTTTTATATCGAATTTTTTCAGCGTGTGCCAAATAGCAGGCGCGCCGTAAAGGGGGGCAAGCAGTTTGTTTTTATCAAACCCAGCTCTTTCGCCCTTGCCTGCCGCGCAGACAATAACGCTTATCTTATTCGTCGCTGCCATGATCGTCCTTTATAATTTCGTATAAAGAAGAAGCTTCGTCCTTCTTCACGGTTTCCTTAATATTTAAAATTCTGAATTTTACCGCGCCGCCCGTAAATTGCAGCTCGACGGTATCGCCGACTTTAACGGGGCGCGCAGGTTTTACTTCCTTGCCGTTAACGATAACTTTCCCCTTTTCGCAAGCCTGTTGTGCAAGGGTTCTGCGCTTTAATATTCTGGATACTTTTAAAAATTTATCAATTCTCATAATTTATTCGAAAAAGGTTGACACCGTTGAAATTGTGTTGTACAATAATAAACTGAACTAAAATGCAGTTTTTGCACAATTCTTCCAAATTTGTTAAAAAAATGCGCAAAAATTCGGCGTTTTTCGCCCCTGTTTTTAAGTAAATTCTTTATTCATTATATATTAAATACTTAAAAATGTAAAGGGTAAATGAAATTTTTTTTGGAACATTCGATTTTTTCCGGTGAAAAGATATAAACGGATAATCGCCACAATGTGAAATATATTCAAGGCAGAAAAGCCAAAAGGAGTTCTTTTAATGAATTTACCGATTCACAAGTATGGCAAAACCGAAAGGAGAAAGTTCGGTAAAATAAACGAAGTTATAGACATTCCCGACCTCGTTGAAATTCAAAGGTCAAGCTATGACGCGTTTATGAAGGAAGGTATAGCCGAAGTATTCGAGGACTTTATGCCCATTACCGACTATTCCGACCATTACGAGCTTTACTTCCTCGAACATTGGTTCGACGAAAAGCCCAAGTACGACGAGAAGGAGTGCCGCAACCGCGACGCTACTTACGCGCTTCCCATGCACGTAAAAATAAGGCTCGTCAACAAGGTTAAGGACGAGGTTATCGACCAACCCGTATTTATGGGCGAATTCCCCCTTATGACGGACAGCGGCTCGTTCATAATTAACGGCGCAGAGCGTGTAATCGTTTCCCAGCTCGTCCGTTCCCCCGGTTCGTATAATGCTTCGACGAGGGATAAGACCGGTAAGGAAATTTTCGGCACTACCGTTATCCCCAACCGCGGCGCATGGCTCGAATTCGAGCAGGACGCACAGGGCGTTCTTTGGGTTCACGTTGACAGAAAGCGTAAAATTTGCGCAACCGTATTACTGCGTGCCCTCGGCTTCGGTTCGGACAGAGCGCTTCTCGATTTGTTCGCAAACGATAAAATGATTGAAAACACCATCGCTAAGGATACTACCAAGTCTGAAAGCGACGGTCTTATCGAGCTGTACAGAAGACTTCGTCCGGGTGAAGTTCCCACCGAAGCTTCCGTTCGTCAGCACCTCAACAATCTTTTCTTCGACCCTCGCCGTTACGACGTAGTTAAAGTCGGAAGATACAAGTTCAACAAGAAGCTCAATCTTTCTTACAGACTTATCGGCTGCAAGCTTGCCGAGGACGTTTTCAGTCCCGAAACGGGCGAAGTTCTGGCTCACGCGGGCGAAGTCGTTTCGGAGGCTAAGGCTATCGAAATACAGGACAGCGGCGTGAACGAAGTTTTCGTTCTCGTATCCGACCCTGCGCAAGGCGAAATCAAACACAAAATAATCGCAAACAATACGGTAAACTTCCACGCTCTGTCGGACAAGAACCACAAGGTTTTCGGACTTTTACCCACCGTTTATTACCCCAACTTCAAGTTTATGCAGAAAATAGCGGCTGAATGTGAGGGCGTTAAAGCGGAAGAAGTTGCGGAAAAATTCCGCGACGAAATCAACGCGATTTTCTATACGGCTGAAACGCCCGAAACCGCGGACGAAAAGCCCGAGGACAAGAAGAACAGGGAAAAACGCCGTGAAACGCGTATTAAATTCGTTATCGGCTGTCAGAAGTTCAACGAGCTGTTCAATTCGGATTTAACCGAAATCAGCGCGGAGGACAAGAAGACCATAAAGCCCGTAGTCGAAAAGCTCAACCACAAGCACATTACGGTTGACGATATCGTCGCGGCTATTTCTTCCAATATCGATTTGCAGTACGGTATCGGCACTATCGACAACATCGACCACCTCGGCAACCGCCGCGTGCGTTCGGTAGGCGAACTTCTTCAAAACCAATTGAGAATAGGTATTGCAAGACTTGAAAAGCTTATAAAGGAGCGTATGGCAACGCAGGACGCAATGGAAGTAACCCCTTCGGGTCTTGTCAACGTGCGTCCCGTAACCGCCGTTATCCGCGAGTTCTTCGGCTCTTCGCAGCTTTCCCAGTTCATGGATCAGACAAACCCTGCGGCAGAACTTACGCACAAGCGTAAGCTTTCCGCCCTTGGTCCCGGCGGTCTTAACCGCGACAGAGCGACTTTCGAAGTCCGCGACGTTCACCACTCGCACTACGGCAGACTTTGCCCCATAGAAACTCCCGAAGGTCAGAACATCGGTCTTATTTCTTCGCTTGCAACCTTCTCTAAGGTAAACGAATACGGCTTTATTATGAGCCCTTACAGAAAGGTGGAGCACACTTACGATAAGGAAGGCAAGGTTATCGATACGTGGGTAACGGAACACGTAGATTATCTCACCGCCGACGAAGAAGACAGATACATCGTCGCGCAGGCGAACGAATCTTTGGATATAACCAACCGCTTTGACAACGAGCACGTCGGTTGCCGTTTCCGTGATCTGATTACGCAGTATCCTCCTGAAAAGGTCGATTATATGGACGTAAGCCCCAAGCAGCTCGTTTCGGTTGCGACGGCGCTTATACCTTTCCTTGAAAACGACGATACCAACCGTGCGCTCATGGGCTCGAACATGCAGCGTCAGGCAGTTCCTCTTATGAAGACGGAAAGCGCGATAGTCGCAACGGGTATCGAAGGCGCGATTGCGCGCGACAGCGGCGTAATGGTACGCGCAAAGAACGCGGGCGTTGCAGTCGGCGTTGCATCGGACTGTATCAAAATTCAGGAAGAAAACGGACTTATCACCGAATATCCTTTAAAGAAATTCGCGCGTTCCAACCAAGGCACTTGCCTTAACCAACGCCCCATTATCAACACGGGCGACAAAGTGGCTGCGGGCGAAATCATTGCGGACGGTCCTGCAACCAACAACGGAGAGCTTGCCCTCGGTAAGAACATTCTCATCGGTTATATGGAGTGGGAAGGTTATAACTACGAGGACGCTATCCTCATTTCCGAAAAATTAGTACAAGACGACGTCTTTACTTCAATCCACATTGAAGAACACGAAACCGAAGCAAGAGATACCAAGCTCGGTGCGGAAGAGATTACGAGAGACATTCCCAACGTATCCGAAGACGCGCTTAAAGACTTGGATGCGGACGGCATTATCCGCGTCGGTGCGGAAGTTCAGCCCGGCGATATCTTAGTCGGCAAGGTTACACCCAAGGGCGAAACCGAGCTCACCCCCGAAGAAAGACTTCTCCGTGCAATCTTCGGCGAAAAGTCAAGGGAAGTAAGGGATACTTCCTTGAAAGTTCCCCACGGTGAAGGCGGTATCGTCGTTGACGTCAAAGTGTTCACCCGTGAAAACAAGGACGAGCTTTCACCCGGCGTATCGAAGCTTGTGCGCGTATATATCGCGCAAAAGCGTAAGATACAGGTCGGCGATAAGATGGCGGGACGCCACGGTAACAAGGGCGTTATTTCCCGCGTGCTTCCCCAAGCCGATATGCCTTTCCTTGCAGACGGCACGCCTTTGCAGATAGTTTTAAACCCCCTCGGCGTTCCTTCGCGTATGAATATCGGACAGGTTTTGGAAGTTCACTTGGGACTTGTCTGCAAACAACTCGGTTGGAAAATCGCAACCCCCGTATTCGACGGCGCGACAGAGCAGGATATTAAAAAGTTATTCCAGGAAAATAACATTCTGAACCCCGAAGGCAAAGTTGACGGCAAAATTCAGGTATACGACGGCAGAACGGGCGAACCCTTTGAAAACAGGGTTACCGTCGGCGTACAGTATATGATAAAGCTTATCCACCTCGTTGACGATAAAATCCACGCAAGGTCGATAGGTCCTTACAGCTTGGTTACGCAGCAGCCCCTCGGCGGTAAAGCGCAGTTCGGCGGACAGCGTTTCGGCGAAATGGAAGTTTGGGCGCTCGAAGCTTACGGCGCTGCGCACATCTTGCAGGAAATCTTAACCGTTAAATCGGACGATATCGTAGGCCGTGTAAAAACGTACGAAAGTATCGTAAAGGGCAACAACATTTCCGAGCCCGGTATTCCCGAAGCATTCAAAGTCCTTTTGAAGGAATTACAGTCCCTTGCTCTCGATATTAAAGTTCTTACCGAGAACGGCGAAGAACTCGTTATCCGCGAGCTTGACGACGACGATGACGTTATTCCTACGGCTAAGGCGCGCGAAGCACAGGAAATCGAAGACAGTATCCCCGAAACCGAATTCGATATTATCGAAGGCGGCGTAGAAGAGGAAGACCTCGACGAGCCTATCTCGATATTCGACAACGACGAGGACGACTTTACTTCCAAGGAACTGTTTGACGGCGACGATATGGACGACTTCGGCGACGACGATGACCTCGGCGACAAGTTCACTCTCTTTGACGAGAGCGACGACGAGGACGAGCCTTTGAACCTTATCGACGAAGATAAGGACGAGGAGTAAGGGAGGTCAATAATGTTTGAATTAAACGATTTTAACTCGATAAAAATTAGCGTAGCTTCCCCCGAAAAAATCAGGGAACTTTCAAAGGGCGAGGTAACCAAGCCCGAAACCATAAATTACAGAACACAAAAACCCGAAAAGGACGGACTTTTCTGCGAGCGCATCTTCGGACCTATGAAGGACTGGGAGTGCCACTGCGGCAAGTATAAGCGTATCCGTTATAAGGGCATAACCTGCGAAAGATGCGGCGTTGAAGTAACCCGCGCAAAAGTAAGGCGCGAAAGAATGGGACACATCGAGCTTGCCGCTCCCGTTTCCCATATCTGGTATTTCCGCGGCGTTCCATCGCGTATCGGTCTTATCCTCGATATGAGCCCCAAGGCGTTGGAGCAGGTAATTTATTTCGCAGCCTACGTCGTAATCGACCCCGGCACGATTAAAACGCTTGAATACAAGCAGGTTATCAACGATAAAGAACTTCGCGAAATCGAAGAAAAGTACGGCGACAGTGAAACCACGGGTCTTAAAGTCGGAATGGGCGCGGAGGCTATCCGCGAGCTTTTGATGGCGGTAGACCTTGAAAAAGAATGTGAAGAAACCAAGAAAATTATCGAAACCAGCAACGCAAGCCAAAAGCGCGTAAAAGCGGTAAAGAGAATTGAAATTTTGGAAGCGTTCAGAAAGAGCGGCAACCGTCCCGAATGGATGATTTTAACCGTTCTTCCCGTTCTTCCCCCCGAACTCCGCCCCATGGTTCAGCTCGACGGCGGCAGATTTGCTTCGTCTGACTTAAACGATTTATACAGGCGCGTTATCAACCGTAACAACCGTTTGAAGAGAATGATTGAACTCGGCGCGCCCGAAATGATCGTAAAGAACGAAAAGCGTATGCTGCAAGAAGCTGTTGACGCATTAATAGACAACGGCAGGCGCGGCAAGGCGCTTTCAGGTCCTTCCAACAGAGAGCTTAAATCTCTCTCGGGTATGCTTCGCGGCAAACAGGGCCGTTTCCGTCAGAACCTCCTCGGTAAGCGTGTAGACTATTCGGGCCGTTCGGTTATCGTCGTCGGTCCTGAACTTAAACTCTACCAGTGCGGACTTCCCAAGGAAATGGCTATCGAGCTTTTCAAACCCTTCGTTATGAAAAAGCTCGTTGAAAGCGGTCAGTGCCACAACATAAAGAGCGCTAAGCGTACCGTTGAAAAGGCTAAACCCTTCGTTTGGGACGTTCTGGAAGAGGTTATAAAGGAGCACCCCGTTCTTCTGAACCGTGCGCCTACCTTGCACAGACTTTCCATTCAGGCTTTCGAACCCGTACTAATCGAGGGCAGAGCAATCAAAATTCACCCCTTGGTATGTACCGCGTTCAACGCCGACTTTGACGGCGACCAGATGGCGGTTCACGTTCCCCTTTCCGTAGAGGCGCAGGCAGAGGCAAGATATTTAATGCTTTCCTCAAACAATATTTTAAAGCTTTCGGACGGCAAGCCCGTTATGCAGCCCTCGCAGGATATGGTTATGGGCGCGTACTACCTCACCATTTTAAGACGTGAAGAGGGCAAGTTCTACCGTTACTCGGGAGACAGATACTACGAGTGCGAGGAGAGCGAAGCGGGCGCGGAGAAGTACGTTCCCAACGCATATATCTCCGAAGACGAGGCTATGATAGCTTACCAGCTCAAACTCGTGCATATGCAGGACGAAATTTACGTCCGCAGAACGGTTACTATCAACGATGAAAATTCACCTTACGACGGTCAAACCGTTACGGGCAGAGTAAAAACTTCGGTCGGCAGAATTATTTTCAACAACGAAATGCCTCAGGATTTGGGCTTCGTCAACCGTGAAAACCCCGAAGACTATTTGAAATACGAGATTTCTTACGAGTTCCTCGGCAGCAGCGTAGCAGTCGGCAAAAAGCAACTCGGTAAAATCGTTGAGCGTTGCTTCAAGACGGGCGGAGCGCCGAGAGCGGCTGATATTCTCGACAAAATCAAAACCCTCGGCTATAAGTATTCTACGGTCGGCGCTATAACGACGTCGGTATTCGATATGCACATTCCCGACGCTAAGAAAGCTATCGTCGCAGAAACAGAAGCAAACGTATTTAAAATCGAAAAGAAGTATCAACGCGGACTTCTTCGCGAAGAAGAGCGTTATAACGCGGTTATCAACGCGTGGGATGACGCAACCGACAAGGTTACCGACGCACTCAAAAAGTCGCTCGATAAGTTCAATCCCATTTGGATGATGGCAAACTCGGGTGCTCGTGGTTCAATCGACCAGATGAAACAGCTTTCGGGTATGCGCGGACTAATGGTTAATCCCCAAGGCAAGAAAATCGAAGTTCCCGTTAAGTCGTGTTTCAGACAGGGTCTTTCGGTTTTGGAATACTTCATTTCGTCGCACGGCGGTCGTAAAGGTCTTGCCGATACGGCGTTGAAAACTGCGGACTCGGGCTATCTTACCCGTAGGCTCGTTGACGTTTCACAGGACGTTATCGTCCGCGAGGACGACTGTATGGCGGGCAGCAAAAAGCCCCGCGGTATGGTTGTAAGGGCAATTATCGGACCTAACGGCGAAGTTATCGAGGGCTTAGAGGACAGAATTCAGGGCAGGTTCGTATCCGAAGACGTCAAGGACAAGAACGGCAACGTTCTCGTTCCTCAGAACGGCTTCGTTACCGACGCGCTTGCAAAGGAAATTATCGCGGCAGGCATAGAAGAAGTATCTATCCGCTCGGTATTCACCTGTAACTCGCGTTTTGGCGTGTGCGCTAAGTGCTACGGCAAGAATATGGCAACCAATACGCCCGTTCAGACGGGTGAAGCAGTCGGCGTTATAGCCGCTCAGTCAATCGGTGAACCCGGTACACAGCTTACCATGCGTACGTTCCATACCGGCGGTATCGCTGCAACGGGCGACATCACGCAAGGTCTTCCCCGTGTAGAAGAGCTTTTCGAGGCGCGCAAACCTAAGGGCTGTGCAACCCTTTGCGAAGTTTCGGGCGTGGTTGCGGTTGACGATAAGGACAACTTAAAGCATATAATTATCCGCGACCCTGTAACGAAGGAAACGAAGAAAGAATACTCATTGCCTTTCAACGCAGAACTTCACGTCAAGACGGGCGACGTTGTTCAACCCGGCACGGTATTAAACACAGGTTCGGTTTATCCTCAGGATATTTTAAGAGTATCGGGCGTAAAGGGTGTTCAGGACTATATCCTCGAACAGGTTCAGTCCGTTTACCGTTCACAGGGCGTTGACATCAACGATAAACACGTTGAAATCATAGTCCGCCAGATGCTCCGAAAAGTCAGGATAGAAAGTGCAGGCTCAACCAACCTTCTCCCCGGCGAAACTGTCGATATGTTCACCGTAGAGGAAGAGAACAGGAACGCAATCGAAAAGGGCGGCACACCCGCACTTCAGAAGCGTGTGCTTTTGGGTATCACAAAAGCCGCGCTCTCTACGGATAGCTTCCTGTCCGCAGCGTCATTCCAGGAGACGGCAAGGGTACTCACCGACGCGGCAATCAAGAACAAGGTTGACCCGCTTATCGGACTTAAAGAGAACGTCATAATAGGTAAACTTATCCCTGCGGGCACGGGCGTAAAGGAATACAAGAATATGTCCCCCGTAATCAACACGACCTATACGAGCGTTGTTGACCCCTTGGATAAAATATAATAAAGTAAAACAAAGCTGCGGAGCGTAATCGCTCCGCAGCTTTTCTTCGTCTTATCACACTTGCATACTGACAGCGGAAATGGTATAATATCTGTAAGAGGAAAAAATTATATGGACGGCGTACTTACTTTTGCTTGCAGAGAAGAATTCAGAAAATGGCTTAACGGGCATTGCGCTTCAAGCAACGGCGTTTGGCTGTTATTCGGAAAGAACGGCGGTCCGAAAACGGTAAAAGCAGATGAAGCCCTTGAAGAAGCGCTCTGTTTCGGTTGGATTGACGGACAAATGCAAAGCCTCGATGGTAAGACTTATAAAAAGTATTTTGCCCGGCGCAGGGCAAACAGTAAGTGGTCGGATAAAAATAAAGCACTTGTCGAGAGCCTTGAAGCGCGCGGGCTTATGACTGACTTCGGCAGAGCAAAGGTAGACGAAGCCAAGAGAAACGGTCAGTGGGACGCCCCCGATTTAATGGCGCTTGGGGAGAAAGAGATTGTGTTTCTTTCCGAACTGCTGAAAGAATATGAACCTGCCTTTACGAATTTTCAGGCTATGCCGTTATCCGTAAAGAAAACCTACGCTCGGGCGTATTTCGATGCAAAAACAGAGGCAGGGCGTACAAGGCGGATTGAATGGATAGTGGACAGACTTAATAAAAATCTGAGACCTACGTAAAAAAGGCGCAGAAAGCGGGTATCGCTTTCTGCGCCTTAAACATATTAAGTAAACGCATATGTGTTTTTATTCTTGTGTGTTTTCATTAACGTGCGGGTTACTACAATTGCGGGCTTCCGCATATGCGGTTAAAGCAAAGCTTGCAATCACGCCCGCAAGGCACAAAATCGCGCCAATCGCAATCTGAACCCCGTCAACGGCGGCGGTGGTAAATTCTTCGGTTAAAAATATCGCGGGTATAGAGCCGAAAACAAACCCCAAAATCGCCCAACCCGTGCCGCGCGGGAATTTCTTCAATAAAAATTTCATAAGCTTTGCAATGGTAAAGAACCCAACCACAAGTCCCACAGCAAACAGTGCAAGCACCAAAAGGGAATGCCCGAAGCTCGTCGCAAGTGAAGAAACGGCGTCCAAAATAGGTTGATAATACCCGAAAATGAGCAACAGCAACGACCCGCTCACACCAGGCACAACCAAAGCGCAAGAGGCAACCGCACCTATCAGTACAAGTACGAAGTACCCCCAAACGGGCATATCAGAGCTCAAATCGGCTTGCCCTAAGTAGGGAATAACGCCGTTCACGCCCAAAACCGAAATACAGCCAATCCCCACAACTACTATAAACGGCAACACGGCGGAAATTATATCAGTCAGCTTAAAACCTTTTTTGTAAGTATCTTTAAAAAGTTTAGGGCAGGAACCCACCATAAGCCCCGCAAACAGCAAAACGGTGGGCAAAGGCGCGTTTGTAATTGCCCACGATAACGGAAAAAACATAGCCGCAATTCCAACCAAAGCGCCCAAAACAATGGGCAGAAGGTAGAAGAAACTGTTTTTAAAATCCTTCCTTAAATCGCTAATCGCGCCTATAAGCTTGTCGTAAACGTTAAAAAGAACGGCAATCGTTCCCCCGCTTACGCCGGGAATAATCATAGCTATTCCGATGCCCGCACCCAAGCCTGCATTTTTGAAAAATTCTTTAACTTTCATAGATATATATTACTCTGATTTTCCGTCGAATATTATTTAAGATTTTTAATCGAAAACACAAACGCCGCAACTCCAATCACCGCAAAAACAACTCCGAAGCCAAGCGGAATAAACACCGTCCCATCTTGAATGAACGTCTTTTCGGGGTCGTTCGGGTCATACTTTACGGTAAAAGTCTGCCCCTCGTAGCGGCTTGCGTTTGCCGATTTTATGCTTGAACTCTTCTTTTCGTATCTCACGCCGTCAACGTAATATTCGTACGTTTCTTGTGCCAACAATTCCTCTTCGCCCGCCCAAACATCAACGTGAATTACGGTCGCCTCGGTCGAAACCTTATCTGCATTGTCGGAAACTGTCGCAATAAAAAGGTACGTCAGTCCGCACCCGACCAAAAAGAATACGACCGACATTACAAGTAATAAAACGTAAGGACCTTTGCCGCTAATTTTACTCATAGCATAACGCCCCCCGTAAATCTTCTTACAACGTTAATACAACCGACGCAAATAAACAGAATACCAAGACAAATAAAGGCGTTGCAAGCATAAACCAACCCGCCACTGAAAATCAAATCGAAAAAGCCGAACCCGCCTGCAACATACAACGAAACGTTAAAAGCAATGCTTACGCCCGCAAAAACCAACCCTACGGGTAAGCCTATGTAATTAGTCAAACCGTTCGTTGCAAAAAACACTATTACGCTCATTAATAAAAAAGTCGCGCCGGCAACGCACAGCATAATTGCGGTGGAGGGTTGCCAAATAACTTCGGGGTGAAGCGCAGGGTGGTAAACCGTAACAACGTTGCCCTCAATAAAGTTTACGCCCGACCAACTTTCAGCACCCGCAGTAATATAGGTATGCCCGTTTTCTATAATTTGAAATACAAGCCTCGTTTGTTCGTCGCTTGTAACGTAATTAATTATTTCCGCTTGCGCCTTAACGTAAATACCGCTGTAAATTTTAGAAAGCTCGCTACCCGCAATCGCAAAAATTATCACAGCCCCCAAAATGCAGATAAGGCAAGGCGCAATACACACCTTTTTAAATTTATTCTCTTTATAAGCCTTTTTGCGCATTTCGCGCATCTCTTTACTTTGTTTTTCGCTTCTTTCTATATCCTTAATTTCGTACGCAAAGTTAATATCGTCGGCTTGACCGTGATGCCCGACTTTTCTTAAAAAAGACCCCCATTTTTGAAAGCAAGACAAAAATATTATAAGGCATAAAACGAACCCGATGAAAAGTACGATAATTCCGTCTGATATTCCGTCAGCGCCCCTTAAAAACTGATAGACACTCACCGCAATGCCGTAAATACCGAATATCGCGATAAATGCTATTCCAAAAATTTTTTGAAAAACTTTACCTTCCATTGCTTGAAAATAATTATACCCGACTTTATAAGTCGGGTCAACTAAATATAATCGTTTACGTCTATCCCCGCAAGCGCAATTCTCTCGTCGCATTCGCGGTAATATTTTTTATAAAGCCTGTAAATTCCCTTGGCGTAATCGGGAACGAAAGGGAAAGGAATGTTTTCGTCTCGCACAAGCTCGTCAACGCGGTAACTTCCGTTAACCTTCCACAGACCGAAAACGCCTACGCTTATCGCGTCTGCGGGACACCCGAAAGAGCAACCCATACACAGCACGCACTCGTGCCCGAATTTATATTTTCCGTCTTCGATTTTTATATTGTTTTGCGGGCATACGTTTACGCATCTGTTGCAACCGACACATTTATCCGCATGCACTTTGAATAACGGCCCATGCAAGTGCGCGAATTTCTGTTCTAAAAACCTGACGGGTGCAACCCACATTGATAATAACGGACTGCGTTTTACTTTTTCGCGCTTGCCTTCCAAAAGCTCGCGGCAGTGCATATCGACTATGGCGTGTGCGTAAATCCACATTTGTTTCGCCATTCCGTCTTTATGGCGGTAAATCATGTTATACGGCATAACAATGTGCCGCTCCGCAACAACGTCGTAGCCCTTTTTCGTCAGAATTGTAAGGCATTTTTGTGAAGAGCAGTCATTTAAATGCAATCCCTCGCCCGAGGTTTTAAAAAAGAAGGTCCGCTTGTTTTCGACTTTTGGTAATGACTTGCAAAGCTCGATTGCAGGCTCGGGCGCAGAAAATCCGTGAATAGGATATCCTATCCCCACTAAATCGTAGCCGTCGGGGGAGGGTATCTCGCCGCTCTTTTTGGACACACGGTAGATATCTACCGTTACGGACGCACCCTCGTCGGGCGCGTCCGTAATCTCATTATTTGCTTTTTCTAAGTATTTTTTATACAGGTTGGCAACCTTTAACGTATTGCCCGTTCCCGAAAATACGTATAAAATAACTCTCATTTTTTAATAAAATCTTCTTCGTGGTCGGTAAGTGGATAAGTATTGTCCGTCTCACTTTCCTCGTGTGAATCGAAATAGACTTGCCCGTAGAACGGAATATCGGCAATTTCGCCGTAACGCCAGGGCTTAGGCTCGCAGCAATGACACCAATATCCGCCCTTTAATACGGTGTAGGGGTTCATGGCAAACTTATGACCGTCGCGGCACTCCCACAAAACTTTGTCGTAAGGGTTGCCGCTGTACTCGCTTGAAATACACTTACCGCCGCGGAAAGCCGCAGCCTCCTGCAAATCAAAGAGCGTCCAACGGTTTTGTGGCTTGCTTTCATCAAAGCCGTGCTTTAAAAGTAATGGCTTTGCATTATTTATATCTTTAAGAGCTTCGTAATCGACTTTAGAGCCGTCTTCGAGCTTTCCCTCGCACAAAAGGGGAAAATCTTCCCATTTTGAGGGCAACTTTTCATACTTTTCACGCCCGCCGAAGAAAGCGCGCACGCGTCCTTCCTTGCCGTGTTTCAGCCAATAGAGGGGAGAATTAGTATTTTTAAACAGCCGTTTTATAGCAAGCGAAGAAATAACGGAAGAGGGAACTATCTTAGCAAGTTTGAAGTACCCGTACTTTTTGCCCATTCTCTGCCAGAACATTTCGTTCGATTCGGTACGGAATTGCAAATAATTTTCCAGCTCGTCGCTGTCGTAAAACCAGCCGCCGTGGAAGTTTCTCGTTATGTTCCAATTAGGCTTGAAAAATTTCTTCACGCCCTTGCCCATAAGCTTAAAACCGCCGTCTATCGATTCAAAGCCCGTAACGCGGCAACTTTCGCCGCCACCTATATTGTATATCTTATTCCAGAAGCCGTCAAGCTCTCCGCTGCTATCCTTTTCAACAATTTTTTTGCAAAGAATACCGCTGTCAACGTCAGTAACCCATTCAAGCGCGCCGTTCCATACGGTATGGAACATCAGCCCGTCCTTTAAGTTGTTTTTGAACATATACTTGTGAAGAACGGCGGTTTGACGCAATGAGACGAAACGGGTTAGTCCGCTTTCCAAAACGTACTTCTCGGCTTTCATCTTATGCATAGAATAAACATCGTAGTCGCTTGAAATCATAGGGTCGCCTACGCGTATCCAAAGGTGGGGGTATGCTCTGTGTCCGTACATTGCAACAGTCGCGATATGCACGTAAGAAATTTCTTTTTCTCTGCCGCTTGAAAGTATTGCGTCAACCAAATTCTTAGTGCCGATATAGTTGCTTTTATACGTCCCGACGGGGTCGTGGTCGGATTTGGGTGGAATTAAAGAGGCACAGTTAATTACGTAGTCCGCGCCTTCTATTAAATGCACGCAGTCGTCGTAACGCGCAATATTCCCCTTAAAGGCGTAAATTCTATTGCCGTATTTTTTAATAATCTTTTTTATAAACGGGGGGATAGATTTTTCTTCCTCGTATAAAATACATCTTACTTTAAAGTCCTTATCCGATTGCATAAGGCTTAAAAGCACTTCGCCGCCCATAGCGCCTGAAGTTCCGGTCAAAGCTATAACTTTACACATTTTTCGTCCCTCTGATTATTTTTTATCCGTGGTTCAAATTGTTTCTTATTATATCTCGTCGTCGAAGTGGTCCTTGTATCCTTCGCCGTAAATTTCTTTTGCGGAAGATACTATCATAAATGCATGGGGGTCAATATCTTTTACGATGTCCCGTATCTTGGGATACAGATAATTCTTTGCCGCACACATAATAATGCGCCTGCTTTCACCCGTATACGCCCCCTCGCCGTCAACGTAGGTAGCGCCGATGTCGAGTTCTTTTAAAATCTTTTCACAAATAAGTACCGAATTTTCCTGAGTAGTAATAACGTATAAAAGCTTTGCGGAATTTCCGCCGTATAAAACCAAATCGAATAAAACGGTGAAAACCACAATCGCAATAAGGGTGTAGCACGCAAGCTCGAATTCTCCGAAAACCGCAAACGCAATTCCCATTATTATCACGTCGATTGCAAGCGATATAACACCCGTTTTTATATAGCGGAATTTCTTTCGTAAAATTTTGACTATTATGTCAGTCCCGCCCGTAGAAGAATCCTTTCTGAAAATAAGTCCGAGTCCGATACCGAACAGTGCTCCGCCCAAAAGCGCTGGTATTAAAAGTCCGTTTGTATCGAACACGTGGCAATCCTTGAAAACGAAGTTCCAAAGCTCTATCAAAAGCGAGGAGACTACGGTTGCAAACAGCGTCGAAATCGTAAACTTTTTACCGAAGAATACCGCACCCAAAACGAACAGCGGCAGGTTGATTACGATAATCAAAATGCCCGTTATATTCATTTCTATCGGCAATAAATAATTTATGATAATCGCTATACCGGTAATTCCGCCGGGAGCGATATTGTACGGGTCAAGGAATACGGCAACGCCAAACGAGTAAATTATGCAGCCAAGTAAGATTATGGAATAGTCCTTTAAAATTTTCAAAACTGCTTTTTTCGTGATTTTGCCTTTGCCGCCATTGTTGGCAGATTTCAAATTTAAGCCTCCGATTTTGTCATTTAAATTATACGCAAAATTATTAAATTAGTCAATAGACTTTATAATAAAATTGTAAATTAAAGCTCAAAAATTTTTCGATTGCCCCTCATATATGGCGGTTTTAATTTTTTAGTGTACAAGCCGTTTTGGGGTCGAAAATTCAATTGCCCCCCACATATATTGGACTTTCGGAGCGTTTTAATGTCGTTTTTTAGCTAAAAATCGCGTTACCCCGCATATATGTGCGTTTTTAAAAGGTTTTTCAGATTTTTAACGGTAATTACTGATTTATGGTAATTTTTCCGTATTTTTACAGAAAAATCAAAAGCCCGACGAAAAATTTCGTCGGGCTTTTGGTGCGGATAACAGGGGTCGAACCTGCATGGTTGCCCACAGGATTCTAAGTCCTGCGCGTCTGCCAATTCCGCCATATCCGCAAAAAATATTAAACTGTAATCTGTTGGCAACTTGCCTAACATAGTTCGTTAAGTGATATTTTAATGAAACTTTTTTGAAAAGTCAAGTTATACTTTACAAATCGGTAAATTAATGTTTTAATTTAAAAAAAGGTTTTGAGGTAAGGTATGGGCTTTCTTGAATTAAAAGAAGTCGGAAAAGAATATAAAACGGGTGCTGTCAGCGTTACCGCTTTATCGGGCGTTTCATTCGATTTGGAGGACGGCGAGTTTGTCGTAATCTTAGGCAGCTCGGGCGCAGGTAAAACCACGCTTTTAAACCTCTTGGGAGGTATGGATAACGCCACGTCGGGTGAGATAATTCTTGACGGTAAAAAGATAACTTCCTTAGACAAGCGCGGTCTTACCCAATTCAGACGCGACGACGTAGGTTTTGTCTTTCAGTTTTATAACCTGATGCCTAACTTGACTGCGCTTGAAAACGTGGAAATTGCCGTGGAAATATGTAAAGACCACCTCGACCCCAAAGAAGTTTTAACTGAAGTCGGGCTTGAAGAGCGCCTTTCCAATTTCCCTGCACAGCTCTCGGGCGGCGAGCAACAGCGCGTATCTATTGCGCGCGCGATAGCGAAAAATCCTAAGCTGTTGCTTTGCGACGAGCCTACGGGTGCGCTTGACTATAACACGGGCAAGAAAATTTTAAAACTTCTTCACGAAGTATGCAAGGATAAGAAAAGGCTCGTAATTATCGTAACGCACAACTCTGCCCTCAAAGATATGGCGGATAAAGTCGTCTACATAAAGAGCGGTAAAATCGAAAATATAGTTGTTAATCCCAATCCCCGCCCGATAGAGGAGATAGAGTGGTAATATGAAAACCTACTTAAAGACCCTGTCGAGAATGTTTAAAAAACATATAACGCAGTTTATCTCTATAATTTTTATCGTAATCGTATCCGTGGGCTTTATCTCGGGGATAGGTACTTCTGCGGACAAAATAAAGTACTCGTTAACGGATTATTACAAGGCCCAAAACGTAAGCGATTTAATATTGCGCAGCACTTCGCCGACGGGGTTCAGCGAAACTCAGGTGCAGAAGATAAGAGACCTTTACGGCGAGAACGTTAATACGGGCGTTCAGCTTGACGTGGAAACCGAAATCGACGGAGAGAAACAGACCGTCAGACTGTGCTTTTTGGACGGATATAAAAAAGACGAATGGACCGTAAACAAACCCGACTTAATAGACGGTAATTACCCAGACAAGGACCACGAAGTTCTCTGTGAGAAAGCCGACAATAAAATCAAAGGTTTTGCGATTGATACCCATATATCATTGAGTTTAGCGGCTCAGTTGCCCGAAATAGAGGTAAAAATAGCGGGAATTGTGCAAAGTCCATTGACGTTTGCAAACGACGGCGAACCGAGCGATAACAACGACCCCGATATGGAAATTCCCGACACGATTGACGCGGTAAATTCTCTTGATACTTTGGACAATATTTTGTATTTGTCCGCAGACGAAATACCCCAACCGTACGGTGTGCCGCTGCTTCGTACTAACGCCGTTTTTATAGCGCTTCCCGATAGGGGCGCGTTCAGCGCGTTCGGTAAAAATTACGACGGCTACGTCGAAGCACAAAAGCTACTTATTTTATCAACTCTTGAATTGAACGAAGACGAAGTCAAAATCATAACGCTAAACGACAATTACAGTTTCGTTTCTTTAAAGTCTTACGCCGATAAGGTTATGGGCATCGGACTTGTGCTTATGGTTGCGTTCATATTCGTAACCGCTCTCGTCGCGCAGTCCACTATGACTAGACTGATGGAAGAAGAGCGGTCGCAAATAGCATGTCTCAGAACGCTCGGTTATTCCTCGTTCAAAATCGTGTTCAAATACGTTTTGTTTGCGATGATTGCCGCGGGACTTGGCGGTGTTGCTTCATACTTCGTCGGACTGGGGCTTGCATACCTGATTTATTGGGTATTCAATTACAGTTTTACTATGCCGCCTGCTTCGTCTACGGTTGCGCTTCCTTTCTATCTGATCGTATTTTTCGTAATCGTCGCAATAACGCTTTTGGCCACCCTCATTTCAGGTTTAAAGACTACGCGCGAAGCTCCTGCGAATTTACTCCGTCCCAAACCTCCTAAGATGGGCAAAAAAGTATTTTTGGAAAGAATTCCGTTTATTTGGAATAAACTTTCCTTTAAATACAAGTCAACCATGCGCAACGTGTTAAGATATTTCGGTCGTTTTATAATGACAGTAGTGTCCGTTGCCGTTTCTACCGCTCTTGTGCTTGCGGGACTTGCACTGTTGGACGTCTGCATTTTCGGTACTATAAATTCGCCGTCGGTTATGGCAATCGCCGTCGTCGTTATAATTTTTGCTGGACTTTTGACAGCCGCCGTCATATACACCTTAACGAATATCAACGTCAGCGAAAGAAACCGTGAACTCGCCACCTTAAAGGTCTTGGGCTATCAGGAAAGGGAAGTGGCAGGGTATATCTACCGTGAGGTTTATATAGATACAGTAGTGGGAATTATCTTCGGCTACCCGTTGTCAACGCTGATAATGTGGCTTGTATTCAGCGTAATGAGTGTGGGAACGATAGGTGGCGTAAGTTGGTTCTGGTGGCTTATCGCGCCTGCAATAGTAATGCTTTTCGCGTTTATAGTTACATTGATGTTAAAGCGTAAAATCGTAAAAATTGATATGAACGAAAGTCTGAAAGCCATAGAATAAAAAATCGAAAAATGTCGTTATTTGCGGCATATATTGGGGGTAATGCGTATTTTTATATTAAAAAATCATGCAAATTACGCCTTTAAAAATAATGGCAATAAATTCCTTAAAAACAATTGACTTAAATTTATTAGTTTGTTATACTTATAAAGCTGTTTAGATTTCGGCAAATAACGCTTAGGCAAGGGCAGGTGAAAAGAGATGTCAACTATCAAAGTAGGCGAGAACGAATCGGTTGAAAGCGCACTTCGTCGTTTTAAAAGAAAGTGCTCGCGCGACGGTATAATCGGCGACCTTCGCAAGAAGGAGTTTTACGAATCACCTTCCGTGAAGCGCAGAAAGAAAGCAGAAGCTGCAAGAAAGAGAAACAAGAATTAATTTTAAAGTCTGTCGGATGAAGAGTCCGATAGACTTTTTTCATTACGGAATATGTCGAGTAAAGGAGAATTTTGTAATTTTATGGACGACTTAAAGCATATGGCGCGAGCCGCTAAAAACAGACTTAAAAGTAATTACTGGGCAGACTGTAAGGAAAACATAGAGAAGAACGCCAGCGAAGCAAAAATTAAAGGCATCAGTGAAATAAAGGCAAAATCTTCCTTTAAAAGCCGCGTAAAAAGCGAAATCAAGGGCGAGAAGCAGGACGACTTTTACAAAAAGGTCAAAGAAATGCTCGAAGCTGAGGGTGAAGTATCCGACGCTTTGGGCAGGCTTACAGACAAAGACTACTACGCTAAGCTGTCGTACGAAGAAAAACAAAGATACAATCTAGAGCTTTCTTCAAAATATCTCAACGCTTTGCAGCGTTACAAAAAGGAAAAGGAAGCAGGCATAATTTAATTGAAATTTTTAACGGCTTATGATAAAATAAATTTTATGGACGAACTATTGAAAAACCTGAACGAAGAACAGCTAAAACCCGTTTGCGACACCGAGGGCGCGGTCCTCGTTCTTGCAGGCGCTGGCAGCGGCAAAACCCGCGTGTTGACTTCGCGTATTGCCTACATATTGAGAGAGAACAAGGCTAGCCTGTCGGAAATTCTTGCAATCACTTTCACGAACAAAGCGGCAGGTGAAATGAAAGAGCGTTTAAGCCGTATGCTCGGCGACGGCGCTGGCGACAGTAAATGGATATGCACCATTCACTCTATGTGCGTAAAAATTTTAAGGCAGTTTGCCGAAAAGGCGGGGCTTAAACCCAATTTCTCCATTTACAGCGAAACCGAGCGAGCAAGCGTAATTAAAAGGGTTTTTCAGGAGCTTGATTTCGACGACGAAAAGCTTTTAAAAAGTGCTAAATTCCATATCGGCAACGCAAAAATGCTCGGACTTTACCCTGACGAATACGGCAGAAAGTACAGCCACGAGCACGGTATGGACAACGTAGTCCTTATTTACGAAAAGTACGACAACCATTTGAAGGGCAACAACGCGCTTGATTTCGACGATTTGCTTTTGGAAACGTTGCGACTTTTAAAGCGCGACGAAGAAACGCGGGACTATCTTTCGGACAAGTTCAGATACGTGCTTGTAGACGAATTTCAGGACACGAACTCTGTTCAATACCGTATTATTAAGCTTCTTGCGTCAAAGCATGGCAATCTCTTTGCCGTTGGGGACGACGACCAGTCTATTTACGGTTGGCGCGGTGCGGAAATAGACAATATTTTAAAGTTCGATAAAGACTTCCCGAACGCTAAAATTTACAAGCTGGAGCGTAACTACCGTTCCACAAAATCTATACTCAAACTTGCAAACTGCATTATAAAAAACAATTCGGCGCGCCGCGGGAAAGAGCTTTGGACCGATGCCGACGACGGCGACAAGCCCGTTTACTTTCAGGCGGAAGAAGAGGCGGGCGAGGCGTTGTATACGGCGCGTGCTATTAACGACGCCGTTGCCCGCGGCAAAAAATATTCCGATTTCGCCGTTTTAATGCGCATAAACGCCTTAACGCGCTCATACGAGCAGGAGTTCACAAAATACGGCATACCTTATAAAGTATTCGGTGGCTTTAAATTCTTCGAAAGAAAGGAAATTAAGGATATTTTAGCCTACCTCAGAATAATTTCCAATCCCTACGACGACGAGGCTGTCGAAAGAATAATAAACGTTCCCAAGCGCGGAATAGGCGGAAGAACCGTTCAGATTATGTACGATTACGCTCAGGAAACGGGGCTCAACCTGTACGATGCGGCTGTGGATTGCGAAGAACTTCCCGTGCCGCGCGGCACGAAAGACAAAATCAGGGACTTTGCCGACCTTTTAAAAGAATTAATTATTTCCGCCGTCGATATGCCCGTATCTCAGCTCGTGCGGGACGTTCTGAACAAAACGAACTTGCGTTCCGCTTATGACGACGGCACGGACGACGGAGACGGTAAATTAGCCAATATCGACGAATTTTTGGCGTCGGTTGACGATTTTTCGCGCCTAAACCCCACGGCGACTTTGGACGAGTATTTAAATCAGGTTACGCTTTCTTCCGACCTTGACCAAATGGACGACGGTAATTTCGTAACCTTGGCAACCATTCACGCCGTTAAAGGGCTTGAATTTCCCGCCGTTTTTATTTGCGGGCTCGAAGACGGAATTATGCCTTCGTCCCGCTTGTCCGAGGACGGCAGAAGCGAGGAAGAGGAACGGCGGCTTATGTACGTCGCTATAACGCGTGCGAAGGAGAAGCTCTATTTAACCCGTTCCAAGTCGCGCTACCTGTACGGACATCGCGATTTAACGCGCCCTTCGCGCTTTATTGCGGAGCTGGCGTCAGAACTCGGCGCGGCAGCCTATGAAAGACCGATTTACGGTTACGGTGGCGGACTGCGCAAATTCGGCTCGTCTTACGGTGGACACATAAACGACAATGCAGAGGAGCGTTCGGCGGGCAAAGCGCTCTATTCAGCGTACGACGATTTCGACGGCGGCACGGCGCAAAACAGCAGTTTTAAAGGCTTTTTCGGTGGCGTTAAAAAGAGCGAACCCGCGGCAAACGGCGCGGGCAAATATACAGTCGGAATGCGCGTAAGACACCCCAAATTCGGAGTGGGTATGGTCGTTGCCTTAAAGAACGGCGGCAGCGTCATTAACGTTGCCTTTGACGGGCAGGGCGTAAAAGAACTGTCAGCCTCTCTCGCCCCGCTTACGATAATATAAAACCTCGTTAATTCAAGTATATATGGGGGTTAATTGATATTTTTATGGATAAAATGCGCACGTTGGTTGACCAACTTAATAAGTGGGCTTACGAGTACTACGTTCTTGATAACCCGTCCGTTTCCGACAGAGAATACGATAAACTTTACGACGAGCTTCGCGCTTTGGAAGAGGAAACGGGTATAGTCGAATTCGACAGCCCGACAAAACGCGTCGGCGGTGAACCTATCAAGGGGTTTGAAAAACACGCGCATATTTCACGGCTTTACAGCCTTGATAAGTCGGTAACTTACGACGAGCTTGATGCGTTCTTTACCCGCGTTAAAAAAGTTGCGGAAAATCCGGAGTACACGGTTGAGTATAAGTTTGACGGGCTTACGATGTGTTTAACTTATGATGGCGGCAAGTTCGTGCGTGCGACTACGCGCGGCAACGGAGTCGAGGGTGAGGACGTTACGGCGCAGTGCCTTACGATAAAGTCGTTTCCCTTGGCAATTTCCTATAAAGGCACTTTGGAGGTGCAGGGCGAGGCTGTCATACGGTTAAGCGTTTTGGAGGAATATAACAAAACCGCAAAGGAACAGCTTAAAAACGCGCGGAACGCAGTAGCGGGGGCGATAAGAAACCTTGACCCGAAAATTACTGCGGAGCGAAAACCCGAAATTCTTTTTTACAACGTCAATTATATGAGCGAGGGGGAATTACCCTCGCAAGTGGCGCATTTCGACTTTTTGAAAGAGCAGGGCTTTAAGGTTTTTGAGTTTTTGCGCGTGTGCAAAACCGAGGACGAGGTAAAGGCGGCAATCGACGAAATAGAGATTGAAAGAAAGGGGCTTGACGTGCTTACGGACGGGGCGGTTATCAAGCTGAATTCCACGAAAGAGCGGGATATATTGGGTTCTACTGACAAATTTCCGCGTTGGGCAATGGCTTATAAGTTCGAGTCGGAGGAGAGCGTAACCACAGTAAACGAGGTGGTCTGGCAGGTTGGAAGAACGGGAAAACTGACTCCGCTTGCGATAGTTGAACCCGTTGAGCTTGCGGGAGCAACCGTCAGAAAAGCAACTTTAAACAATTTCGGAGACCTTACGCGCAAGGATATTAAAATAGGAAGTAAAGTTTTAATTCGCCGCTCAAACGAGGTTATACCCGAAATTTTGGGCGCAGTTGAGCACGTTGAAGGCAGTTTGAACGTTGAAAAGCCAAAAAAATGCCCGTTTTGCGGGAGTTTAGTGGAAGAAGTGGGGGCTAATTTGTTTTGCCCGAATAAATATTGCCCGCCGAGGGTTGTTGGTAAAGTTGAGCATTTTGCTTCAAAAGACGCAATGGATATAGAGGGGCTTTCGGAGAAAACTGCGGAGCTTATGTATGACAAGTTGGGCTTGCGCGAATGTTCACAGATTTACGGCTATACCGCGGAGGATTTGGGCAGTTTAGAGGGCTTTAAAGATAAGAAAGTCAATAATATATTGGGGGCAATTGAAAAAAGCAAGGCTGTAACGTTAGAAAGATTTATCTTTGCTTTGGGTATTGACGGCGTGGGTAAAGTTGCAGCGAAAGACCTTGTAAAGGCGTTTAAGAGCATTGAAAATCTTAAAAATGCCACAAAAGAAGAGCTTTTGGAGCTTGAAAACGTGGGTGAAATAACTGCGGAAGCGATTGTGAAGTGGTTTAAGGACGAGAAAAATCTTGCCGAAATTGACAGCTTGTTTGCGGCAGGAATTCAGCCAAAAACTGCGGAAAAGCGCGTTATTTCAAGCATATTCGGGGGGCAATTCATAGTTTTGACGGGGACTTTGCAGGAATTTAAGAGGAGTGAGGCGCAGAAAATAATAGAGGAGAACGGCGGGGAGTGCCAATCTTCCGTTACGGCAAAAACGACCTTGGTTGTTGCGGGCGAGGCTGCGGGCAGCAAGCTTGACAAAGCCAAAAAACTTGGGATAAAAATTATTGACGAATCCGCTTTTAAAGAAATGATTAAGTAGGTTTGTGAAAATATTGTGAAGAATTTCACACAGTTTTCACTGAAAAACAGCACTTTTCGGTGCTGTTTTTTACTGTTTGTGCCTATTTTTTGCACTTTTTTATTTAAATTACGCAACAAAAAAAGGGCGCAACCGCGCCCTTTTTTTATGTGTTGAATTAATACATTGTAATCGTGCCGTCTTTAGCAATTTCACCGTCGGTGCAGTAGATTGTGTAGTCGCCTGTGTTCAAGTCCCAATTATCACCTTTTATTATTGCGTTCCATTCTGCAACAGTATCTTCAAAGGTTATGCTTGTAAGGGAAGAACAACCTCTGAACGCATAGTAACCGATGTTGTTAACGCTGTTGCCAATGGTTACTTTTGTAAGAGAAGAGCAATCGTAGAACGCAAAATCACCGATAGAAGTAACGCTGTCGGGAATAATACTGTTTTTACAGCCTACAATCAGTTTAGTGCCAGCCTTATTTAAAAGGCAGTTGTTCACACTTTTATAATTAGGGTTGTTTTCTGCAACAATAATGGTTGTAAGTGAGGTGCAACCGCTTAACGTAGTACTACTGATATAAGTAACGCTGTTGGGAATGGTTATACTTGTAAGTGAAGTGCAACTGGAAAACGCATCCTCACCGATATAAGTAACGCTGTTGGGAATGGTTATACTTGTAAGTGAAGTGCAACTGGAA
>CAMWIW010000013.1 GCA_947174415.1 uncultured Clostridia bacterium | reverse complement strand
CTTGCATTGAGAGTACGCAACGTTACTTCCGATTCCGATGGCTTCTACGACGACGCCACCGAAGACGATTTGCTCGCCTGACGGATTAACTCAATGGCTTGCCCCCTTCGGGGCTTTCCATAATAACCTGCGTACACGGCTTTGTACTTAAAAGAAATAATGTGGTAGTTATTCTGTAATATGGCGGGGCTTGTACGCAGGTTCAAATTTATAAGCGAAAAGGCGCAGACTTTTAGTCTGCGCCTTTTAAATTTGGTAAGTTTAAGAGTAATAGCTCACCGCACCCTTAAAAATTGCATAAGCTATTTTGTCCTGATAGGCGTCAGTACTTAAAAGCCTGTCGTCATCGGCGTTGGTCATAAACCCGCACTCAACTATAACCGAGGGGTTCTCGGTGCATTTCAGCATATAATAGTCTCCCGCAAGAGCGGTGTTCTTTTTTACACATTCTTCCATATTGTTTAAAGAGTTTTGAATTGCGTCGGCAAGCGCCTTTCCGCACTCGCTCGTTTTATCGAAAAAAACCGTTCCGCCCCGCCTTGACGGTATGGGGCAGGAGTTTTGGTGAACGGAAATTACCATATCCGCTTTACTGTCTTCTATAATTTGCTTACGTTTTTTCATGTCTCGCATTTTAAACCCGCTTGTAGACAGTCCGTAAAGTCCGCCGTTGTCGTTCCTCGTCATGACTACTTTAAAGCCCGCCACCGCGAAATATCCTTTAAGTTTTTTCGCGATTGCAAGATTAATATCACTTTCTTTTGCGCCCGTTTCCACGCCGTGAACGCCCGCGTCTATTCCGCCGTGTCCGGCGTCTATAACTATTACCTTTTCGGTCGTAGCGGCAGTGCTTGCCGCCGCAACCCCGCAACAAACGCCTATAACAACGCCCGCGGCAACTATCAGACAAACAGCAAGAATAATACTTTTCTTGAAAATCATAACCATTTGGAAAAACTCCTGATTTATTTTATTTTAATTTGGTAAAAAATAGGACACGTTTTGTCGGAATTTACGTTATTCTTGACAAAAATGCGCCAGATGTATTAAACTGATATTATGACAAAGCAAAAATCAAAATTGAAATACGGTTTGACGGTAATTGCGATTATTAATGCGGTTGTGTTGGCGGCTTCGTCTTTTGTCGGTTGTTTCTTTTCCAATCCGAATGGTGAAAATTCTGATAAAGGAAGCCTGAATTTCAACTACGCTTTGGGTGAAATTGCTTCTGAAAAAGTTGAAAATGCGCAATATGCGCCGGATATAGATAAATATTTTGAAGCGAATGCTTTACAAGCCCGTACAAATGCAAAAACGACGGAGGATTTTACTGCGCTCATCAACGAGTATACAACGGTAGAAAATTATGCAGGCGCAGGGAAATACCTTGGCTACGATATATATGAAATCAAAGATGAAATAAAATTCGTCGTTGACAATGTGCCTGCGTTCAATCAATGGTTCAGAATGCCGATTATGCGTGAGGACGAGGGTTATGTGCGTATTCCGTATTACGAATCATGGGCGTACTATTTGGAAATGAACGAAGAAACTTCTATGTTATCTATCACTCGTGTATGTTGGGCAACAAGAAGCCGTTATTTGGATTTTGACAATAGAGAAACGGTCGAGGAATATGCGGACGGTTCAAGTTTCATTCAGTATGAAATTATGAAAATTAATTACCTTGAAACCGAAACGGATGAAATTGTAGAATGTTTCATCTATTCCGTCGGCATTGATAAAGTTAAAAACGAATATCATTATTTTAATCCAAACTCAGCCGACTATTATCCTTTTGAATATCAATATTTAAGGAACGTTAAAGATAAGTCAACGGTCAAGTATCACGTTACCGTTGCCGAACGGTATAGCGAAAACGAATCTTTTGACGAAGGCGGAATGGATATAAGGGGGTTGACCCATTACGGAGTCAGGCGGGAGTTTACTATTGTTAATTATGACGGTTATACAGATATAGACGTAACGAAAATCGACCAGAAATTCACAACGCTTGATGCCCCTGAAAACAACGGTTACGCAGACTTTGACGTCAACAGCAACAATATTAAAATTTTACTCGAAGCAATAGGATTTGAAAAAGAATATTTAAATCTTTCTCCCGTAGGGTTGTTAGATATAATTTCAATACATATTATCGATAATTTTGAGATAAAAAATAATTGGCCTGAAATTTACAAAGAACAAGCTTCCGCCGTCGCAGTTGATACAATTCTAGGACCTTTTTACGGTAAAGACATATGGCTGACAGACGTTTATGTTAATGTGGATTGCCGCAGTAACACTATAGGCGGGTTTGCGGTTTATGTCGGTGCTAACATTTACGATACAACAAAATTCGATCTTGAAAAAGAATATTCGCTCAGCGTTGCTTTAAGGTCAAGGGAAACCGGCAAGCTGTTCGTCATAGCTACGGAATACAACCGACTTGAAAAAGTATTCTACGCCGGAAGTATGGCGGAATATTACTACCGGTTAAAAGAAACATCGTATTATTTAGCTTCCTCGGTGATTTCTATTGACGAAGACGGCACGTATGATTTAACCTGTGTTTTGACGATAGACAACGACGGTAAGCATGAGATTTTATTCGATACCTTAGAAACCGCTTATTTAATGAGATATTATAGTTTAAAAATTCCAAATAGCGTAGACGACAACGGAGTAACCCATAAATATACGACAAGTGGTACAGGCGGCAAATTTACGATAACAGTTACAAGCGAACAAAACTAAATATAGGACAGCGTATCGTTCAGGTACGCTGTTTTAATTTAGCGGCTAAAAAACTCAAATTGCAATATTTCTCGCTAAATCCTAATGAATTATTGCAATTTTTACGAATATATGTTAAAATCGTTAACGGGAGAATATGATGTTCAAACTTTTTACAACTCTTTCCGAAGAAAAAACAAAATCGATAAGCCCCGTTACCCTTGCTTTCGTAGGGGACGCCGTTTATACGCTTTACGTGCGAGAAAGACTTGTTGCGGAACACGATTTTGCCACGGGAACGCTTCAAAAGCTATCTTCGTCCGAAGTGTCCGCGCACGGACAAAATATTCTTTTAGAGAAAATTTTACCCGTTTTAAGCGAGGAAGAAATCGCCGTGTACAAGCGCGGCAGAAATGCAAAAAAGCCCACCCGTTCAAAAAACGCCACCGTTGCGGAATATAATAATTCTACGGGCTTCGAAGCGCTGTTGGGCTATCTGTACCTAACAGGTAAATACGGCAGAATTGACGAATTATTGAGTGAAAATGTATGAAAACCGAAGGCAGAAACGCGGTTTTAGAACTGCTTAAAACCGACAAAAATATAGATAAAATTCTTTTGGAAAAGAACCCGCAGGGCAGTCTTAATAAAATTTTTGCCGAAGCCCGCAAAAGCGGAGTGCGCGTCCAGTTCGTAGATAAAAAAGTCCTCGACAAGGAGAGCGTGGAGGGGCGTCATCAGGGCGTTATAGCTTTTTCCACCGACTACGAATATTCTTCCTTGGAAGAAATACTTTCTGCAAAAAAAGAAAACGGCGGACTTGTAATTATTTGCGACGGCATAGAAGACGTGCACAATTTAGGTTCTATAATAAGGGTTGCCGAGTGTGCGGGCGCTGACGGCGTGATTATCCCCGCCAATAAATCGGCAAGCGTAACCGAAGCTGTTATACGCATTTCGGCAGGTGCGGCGGAGCATATGCGCGTAGCGAAAGTCAATTCGTTGAACTACGCCTTGGGCGAGCTAAAAAAAGCGGGCTATTGGCTGTACGCCTTGGAAGCCGACGGCGACGATATTTATAAGGCTGATTTATCGGGCAACGTTGCCCTTATAATCGGCGGCGAAGACAGCGGAGTGAGACGGCTCACGCGCGAAAAATGCGATTTTTGCCTGTCTTTGCCACTACACGGCAAGGTCAATTCGCTCAACGCCTCGGTTGCGCTCGGTATTGCCGTATACGAAGTGATAAGAAGAAAATGACTGACGAAGAACTGATAAAAAAATCCCGCTCGGGCGACAAGTCCGCGTTGGAAGAAATTTTAAATAAATACTCAAATCTCGTTCAGGCAATCACGGCTAGGTTCTTTCTGCACGGCGGCGAAAGCGAGGATTTGGTGCAAGAGGGAATGGTGGGTCTGTACTCCGCCATAAACGGCTTTGAAGAGGGCGGAGCTAACTTCTCTTCATACGCATACGCTTGCATAAGAAACGCCGTTTTGGACGCTATCAAAAAAAGCCTCGGTGCGAAAAACGCTGCTTTAAACGATTTCGTTCCGATAGTAGAAATAGGCGAAGAAATTTCCCCTTTAAGTCCCGAAGACGAGGTTATAAAAAGAGAAAACAGAAGGGAATTCTTACAGAAGATTTCCAAAACCTTATCGTCCACTGAGTTTAAGGTTATCGTTATGCAGCTTGACGGAATGTCCGTAGCGGAAATTTCCGCCGCACTCGACAAACCGCAAAAGAGTGTTTCGAACGCCTTGTCCCGCGCAAAAAGCAAGCTTGAAAAATTGTACCGAAAGGAGGATTGACCCGAATGTATCTTGCGTTTTACAGGACTTTCCGTCCGACGAACTTCGATGAAGTCGTTCGTCAGGAGCACATCGTCCGCATACTTAAAAATCAGATAGAAAGCGACAAAGTCGGGCACGCCTATCTTTTTTGCGGTCCGCGCGGTACGGGTAAGACCACTCTGGCGAAAATTTTTGCACGCGCGATAAATTGCGAAAATCCCGTCAATTCTTCCCCTTGCGGAAAGTGCGCCGCGTGCCGAGCGCTTGCCGAAGGTTCTAATCTCGATATTTCCGAAATCGACGCTGCGTCCAACAACGGCGTTGACGAAATGCGCGATTTGAGGGAAAAAGTGCAGTACCCGCCCGTTGCAGGGAAGTACAAGGTTTATATTATCGACGAGGTGCATATGCTTACGCAGTCGGCATTCAACGCGGTTTTAAAGACGCTTGAAGAGCCCCCGCGCCATGCCGTTTTTATTCTTGCCACCACCGAACCGCAGAAAATTCCCGCAACGATTTTGTCTCGCTGTATGCGGTTTGACTTTAAACTTATCCCCCAACACGACTTGGAAGAGCTCATTAAGTCAGTATTCGAAAAGACGGGCAAAGAGTACGAGGACGCAGCGGTTTCTGCGATAGCCCGTGCGGGCGCGGGAAGCGCGCGCGACAGCTTGTCTATTGCCGATATGTGTGCGTCGTACTCTCAAAGTAAACTGACTTATGACGACGTGAACGCCGTTTTGGGTAGTGCTGAATGGGCGAAAGTGGCACATATATGCGGGTGTATCTTAAATGAAGACGCTTCCGCGGCTCTTTCGGCAGTAGAAGAAATACTTGCAACGGGCAAGGGCGTCGGAGTGCTTATAAAGGATATGCTTTCGTTTTTAAACGACTGTACCATAGTAAAGGTTTGTAAAACCGCGCGTGAAATCGTCAACTTACCCGACGAAACCTATAAAATAATAGAAGAAACGGCTAAAAACGCTGACGGGCACAAGCTATTGCGAGTTACCGAAATTCTCTCCAAAGCAGAAACGGATATGCGTTATTCTCTGAGCGGAAGAATTACTTTGGAAACGGCAGTTTTGAAGGCTTCGATGCCGCAATCAGACTACAATATCGACGCGTTAATAGGTAAGATAAATGCGCTTGAACGCAGTATATGTGGGGGTGTATTGCCAAAAACGGCGGTTCAGCAGCCCGTTTTGCAGGCACAGCCCGAACAAACGAAACCTGTTGCGGAAATCGTGCAGCCTCCCAGAAAAATCGTTCTTATGGACGAGGGCTACGACCCGTTTGCCAAGGCTGAAAAGCCTGTAAAAAAGGAAGATGACGCCGTTCAACCGCAGATTTTCGATAATTTGCCTGTTAAGGCGGCTTCTGCGGGCAGCGTGGATAAGGATAAGATTTTTGCAAAATTTATAAGAAGTTTGCGCACTACGCGCAAAAACGCAGTTCTTTTTACTCTCTGTATGGATTTGGATCACGAATTCGAGGGCAACAAGCTCATTCTTCTGACGGAAAGCGAAGCGGTCTTAAAATCGTTAAACCGTGCCGATAATTCTAAATTTATTTCCGAAGTTCTTCTCGAACTCGGCGTTGCCGACTTTGAAGTCAGATTCAAACAAAAGGGTGAAAACGGTTACGAAAAGGCGCTCAAAGAGCTGAAAAAAAACTTTGACGGAACAGATATTGAAATTAAATAAAGTATCGAAACTCCAACATATATTGGGGGCAAATCATAAAAATTTCTTTTTAAGGAGCATTTATGGCAGGATTTAAAGGCGGAATGGGCGGAATGGGCAATATGCAAAATATGCTTAGAGAAGCCCAGAAAATGCAAGAGCAAATGCAAAAGGCGGACGCCGAGCTTGAAGATTACGAGGTCGTAGGACTTTCGGGCGGCGGTGAAGAGGGCGACGAAACCGTTGTCGTCTATATGAACGCGAAAAAAATTATCAACGGAATTGAGTTCGGTAGCAAGCTTTCTTCCCTCGTCGATATTTCGGACGAGGACGACGTCGAAATGCTCGAGGATTTGATTATGGCGGCAATCAACGACGGCTACAAAAAAGCCGACGCCGTATACGAGGAGAAAATGGGAGCTTACGCAAAAGCAGGAAAAGGTTTGATTTAAGATGGACGTTTTTATCGAGCCGATAGGCAGACTTATCAATCAGTTTTCAAAGCTTCCGGGAGTAGGTAAAAAGACTGCACAGCGCTATGCCTACAAAATAATAGGTATGACCGAGGCTGAGGCTAAAGAATTTGCCGAAAGCATAATTTACTGTAAGCAAAAGGTGCGTTATTGCAAGGTGTGCGGCAACTTCACCGAAGAAGAAGTTTGCGAAATATGCAAACGCCGTCAAGGTACGGCAATTTGCGTAGTAAAAGAGCCTAAGGACGTCATCGCTATGGAGAAGCTGCATGAGTTTAAGGGCGTGTACCACGTTCTTCACGGCGTTATCAGTCCTATGGACGGAATAGGTCCGAACGATATACGCATAAAGGAGCTTCTTGCCCGCATTGACGGTACGGTTCAGGAAGTTATTATGGCAACAAATCCCGACGTAGAGGGCGAAGCAACGGCAATGTATATCGCAAAACTTTTAAAACCCTTGGGCGTTAACGTAACCCGCCTTGCCCACGGCATTCCCGTCGGCGGCGAACTCGAATACACCGACGAAGTAACTTTGTCAAGAGCTTTATCAGAGAGGAAAAGTATATGAAGATTTCGGTTTTGGGCTGCGGCCGTTGGGGGTCGTTTATAGCGTGGTATCAGGCAACTGTTCTTAAAAACGAAGTTATAAGCTGGGGTCCTGAGGGCGACTATTCGTACGAAGTTTTAAAGAGTACGGGCAAAAACGAATACGTCGAGTTGGACAAGTCCATAAAGCTGACTTGCGACTTGCAAGAGGCGGTAACGGAAAGCGACATTATCATAATTTCCATTTCGTCGCAGGGACTGCGCGGATTTATGCAAAAGGTTACGCAGTATCCCGTTAAGGATAAAATTTTCGTTCTGTGTATGAAAGGCATAGAGGAAACGACGGGCAAACGCCTTTCCGAAGTGTTAATTGAAAGCGGAATCGAAAAGAATAAAATCGCAGTGTGGGTAGGCCCAGGACACATTCAGGCGTTTACGCAGGGCATTCCCAACTGTATGATTATAGACTCTTACGATAAAGAACTGAAAAAGTATATCGCCGATAACTTCAAATCGAATTTAATACGCTTCTATTACGGCAGCGATATTATCGGTTCGGAAATAGGCGCAGCGGCAAAGAACGTTTTGGGCATTGCTGCGGGCGTTCTCGACGGCAGCGGATACGTCAGCCTGAAAGGTCCGTTAATGGCAAGGGGCGCGTACGAGGTCGGCAAGCTTATTAAGGCGATGGGCGGAGAATTCAACTCTGCGTACGGTCTTGCGCATCTCGGCGACTACGAAACTACGCTGTTTTCCGAATATTCCCATAACCGCCGTTACGGCGAAATGATGGCTCACGGCGCAAAATTCGAAAAACTTGCGGAAGGCGTTATGACGGCAAAAGCTATGAAGGAGCTTGGCGATAAGTACGGAATAGAGCTTCCGATAACCCACGCCGTGTACGAGGCTTGCTTCTTATCTCGCCCGTTCGAGGGCGGCAACGGCGCAAAAACGTGCATGGATATAATTTTAAAACTTTTTGACAGAGAAACTAAAAGCGAATTTTAATAAAATGCCTCAAATACGGTTGCTATTTTTTAGCAATCGTATTAAAATTTTGTAGGTTAAAGTTTATTATTCAGGAAAAATTATGTTAAGAGAAGATTTAAGAAACGTGGCGATAATCGCCCACGTAGACCACGGCAAAACTACGCTCGTGGACGCAATGTTAAAACAAAGCAATACCTTCCGCGACAATCAGTCCGTGGAAGAAAGGGTTATGGACTCGGGCGATTTGGAGCGCGAGAGGGGCATAACAATTCTTGCAAAAAACACGTCTATTCACTATAAAGGCATAAAAATCAACGTCGTTGACACGCCCGGACACGCCGACTTTTCGGGCGAGGTGGAGCGCGTAATGATGATGGTTAACGGCGTTCTCGTGCTCGTTGACGCTGCGGAAGGCCCTATGCCTCAGACCCGTTTCGTCATGCAAAAGGCGCTTGAAATGGGACACCGCCTGATAATCGTCGTAAATAAAATCGACCGCCCTGACGCGCGTCTTAACGAAGTTCAGGACGAAATTTTGGAGCTTTTATTGGAGCTTGACGCGTCGGACGACCAGCTTATGTCCCCCGTTGTTTGGTGCTCGGGCAGGGACGGCACGGCAACTTTGGACTTAAACGAAAAAGGTAAGGACTTGACGCCCCTTTTCGAAACTATCATTAATCACATTCAGCCTATGGATGTTGACGCGGAGGGCGCAACGCAGGTTCTCGTTTCTTCCATAGACTACAACGACTACGTCGGGCGTATAGGTATCGGTAGAATAGAACGCGGTACGGTTAAATCGGGACAAGCCGTAACGGTTTGCAACTATAACAACGTTCAGCAAAAAACCGCGGGAAAAATCGTCAACCTTTATCAGATAGAGGGTTTGCAACGCGCTCAGTGCGACAGTGCGAAAGCGGGCGATATCGTCTGCTTTTCGGGACTTGAAAAGATTAATATCGGCGATACCGTTTGTTCGCCCGACTGCGTAGAACCTCATAAATTCGTAAAAATCACCGAACCCACGGTTGAAATGACGTTCTCGGTTAACGACAGCCCCTTTGCAGGTAAAGAGGGTAAAATGGTAACAACCCGTCATCTCAGAGACAGACTTTTCCGCGAACTTTTAAAAGACGTATCCCTTCGCGTTGAGGAAACGGGCTCGGCGGACAGCTACCGCGTCTGCGGCAGAGGCGAAATGCACCTTTCAATTCTAATCGAAAATATGAGAAGGGAAGGCTACGAGTTTCAGGTTTCCACGCCCCGCGTTATGTATAAAGAAATCGACGGCGTAAAGCACGAGCCTATGGAACGGCTTATCGTTGACGTTCCCGACGACGCAACGGGTGCGGTTTTCCAGAGTATGGGCAACAGGAAGGGCGAACTTCTGCATATGTCCGCAATAGGCAGCCGGACGAGGCTTGAATTTATCATTCCCGCCCGTGGACTATTCGGTTACAAGTCGGAGTTCCTCACTTCAACCAAGGGTGAGGGCGTAATGAACAGCGTATTCTTCGAATATCAGCCTTACAAGGGCGAGCTTTCCCGCCGTAGTACGGGTTCGCTAATTGCTTTCGAGACGGGCGAGGCTGTAACTTACGGGCTCTTTAACGCACAGGGCAGAGGAACTCTGTTTATCGGTGCGGGCACGCCCGTGTACGAGGGTATGATAATAGGCGAAAGTCCCAAAAGCGAGGATATTAACGTCAACGTTTGCAAGACTAAGCACCTTACCAATACCCGTTCGAGCGCAAGCGACGACGCTTTAAGACTTATCACACCAAAGAGAATGAGCCTTGAAGAGTGTCTTGAATTTATCGGCGACGACGAGCTTTTGGAGGTAACGCCGAAATCGATACGCATAAGAAAGCGTATTTTAGACAGCGAGCTTCGTGCAAAAGCCAATGCGAAGCTGAAAAAGGGATTATCATAAAAACCGTTCGGAATTCATATAATATACCACCCGTAAAGGGTGGTTTTTTTAATGAGGTTTATGGAATGGAAGAAGGGCATAACTTAACAATCGAACAGTGCAAAAGAATAACGGCTACGGCAATTACAAGCGTTGATGCGTTTTCGGATAAGCAAATACTTTTGTCTTATCAAAACGGCAGGATAATCGTAAACGGCAGCGGAATGAAGATAGTTAACTTCTCGAAAACCAGCGGCGCGTTTTCCGCCACGGGCGATATTTTCGGCGTGCGCTATATTCAAAAGGGCGGCAGTTTGCGCCAAAAATTATTTAAATAGTTTATGCAATTTTTCATTTTTATGGTATGCCTTCTGTGCGGTATCGTAAGCGGCGTTGTCTACGACGTTCTTTTCGTCGCCCGCACGGTTTTGTGCGGCGTAGACAAGTCTGTCTATACCGTAAAGGACAAAATATTTATAATAGCGGCGGATATTCTGTATTGCCTCGTGTTTGCGGCAGGCTTTATTTTTACGTCCGTTATGTTCGATTTCGAGGGGTTGCGCCTCTATATGCTGATAGGCTGTCTTTTGGGCGCGCTCATATATTTGAAAAGTTTCCACTTAATAGTTGCATTTTTATGTAAAAAAGTTTATAATGGTATCACTAAACTAAAGGAGAAGAACGGTGGAAGAACAAAGGCGGATACGAATGGCTGCGGCGATAACCGTCAACGTGATACTGTTGGTGGCGATTCTGACCGCCGTGATAATTTACCAACTCGTTTCAATAGGCTTAGGAAACAGTCAAAAAAAGGCGCTGATAAGCGAAATAAACGAATACGAACAGAAGTTAGAGCAAAGCGAAAAAAATCTGGAATATCTTAAATCCGAACAGTTTCTTTTAGATAAAGCCTTTGAGCTCAATTTCTATTTTCCTGACTAAACTATGAAAATTTCAGCAATCGATATAGGATCGAATTCCGTCCGCCTCGCAACTTTTGCGGGCGGAAAAACTTTATATAAAACCCTTAAAACCACCCGCCTCGGCGAAGAACTGTCATTAACGGGCAAGTTAAAAGAAGAGGCTATAGAGCGCAGCGCGCTCGCCGTATCCGAATTTTACGGCAAGGCTTTAAGCGAAGGCTCGGATAAGGTTTACGCCTTTGCAACCGCCGCAGTGCGCTCGTCTGTCAACGGACAGGCTTTCGTTGACCGTGTAAAAGAAACGTGCGGCTTAACCGTGGAAGTTTTAAGCGGCGAGGACGAGGCGAAGTGCGGCATTTTGGGTGCGCTCGGCGCTGATAAGGACGGCGGGATTATAGACGTCGGCGGCGCAAGCACGGAAGTTACCGTTCAATCGGACGGACAGGTTCTTTATGCAAAAAGCGTAAATATCGGCACGGTGCGTCTTTTTGATTTGGCGGGCCGCGATAAAGATAAACTGATAAAAGTTATACGCGGAAAACTTGCAGATTACGGAAATTTCACAAGCTCTTTACCGATGTACGCAATAGGCGGCACGGCGTCGCGTTTGGGTTCTATTAAGCATAAGTTAACGGAGTATCACCCCGAGATTACCGACGGTACTGTATTAACGCTTGAAGAGATGTACAGGCTTTCAGATAAGCTTTTGAGTATGACTGTTGAAGAAATACGCGCAACTACCATTTGCGGCAGCTCCGCCGAAATCGTGGGCGGGGGCTGTCTTTTAATGGCGGAGGTTATGTATAAATTCGGCGTTAAAGAAATTATCGTTTCCGAAAAGGATAACTTAGAGGGCTTCGTCCTTTTAAAGGAGGGGCGGCTGTGAAATATTTTGCCACTGTAATTTCCGCAATATTCGCTGTTGTTTTCGCCGTGCTGTGCGGCTTTGTCGCTTGGCGCGAATACGGTTTATGGGTCATCGCCGTGTCCGCCGCAATGGTTTTATCTTTGCCTTTATCGTCGCTTTTGCACGAGCTTGGGCATATGCTTTTCGGCGCGATATGCAAAATAAAAGCCGTTCCAAAGTTCAAGCTTTTCGGCTCGTCTTGTTGCAATCTTATCCCCAAGACAGATAAAAAACTCAGGGTAAGGCTGTTTTTTACGGCGTTGGGCGGAGTTTTGGTCAATTTAGCTGTATCCGTAATAATAATTTTCGTCGTGCGGTACGCTGCCGCGCCCGCTTGGCTTACATTTTTAGTTCCGTCCAATGTTTATCTTTTGATATTAAATATATTCCCCGCGTGGTTCAACTCGGGCAAGACTGACGGGCTTGTTTGTAACGATTTACTTAATAATAACGATGCCGCAAAAGTTTTGCTTGCCGTACTCACAGTGCAAGCTCAGGTTTTAAACGGTAAAACCATAGAGGAAGTGGATGAAAAACTTTTATTCGGCTTGCCGCAGATACAGGAGGACGACCCCGCGTTTATATCTCTAACGGAGCTTAGGTACGAATATTTCAAGGCCAAAGGTGAGGAAGAAAAAGCCGAGCTTTGGCAAACCCGTTTTGAAGAACTTAAAAAAGAATATTTATAAGTTAAAACGCGCCGCTTTATGCGGCGCGTTTTAACTTATTCTGTATAATCTCCCGAAACAGTGCGGGCACACTCTGCCCCAGATTTCCGCTTGCTTTTTGCACACGTGGTTGCCGCAATTTCCACATTCGAAAACCTCGTTTACAAAGTCGTTTTCAAGCATATTTTTACAGTAAATTTTTTCCATAAAAAAAGTATATTGAATTTTCGTTTTTTTATGCCGAAATCAAAAAATTTCTTTCAAATTCTTGCAATCGATTATATAATATGGTATAATAAATAAGTAATAATAAAAATAAATTTCAGGGGGTTATTATGCCTGATAAAATCGAGAACAATTACGACGCCAACTCGCTCCGTGCGTTAAAGGGCTTAGAGCCTGTGCGCGAGCACCCCGGTATGTACATCGGACCTACCGACGAAAAGGGTCTGCACTGCCTTGTAAGGGAAGTTATAGACAACTCTATCGACGAGGCGTTGGCGGGCTACTGCGACACCGTAGAAGTGGTTATAACCGAGGACGGTTCTTGCAGTATCAAGGACAACGGAAGAGGAATTCCCACGGGTATCAACTCGGATACGGGAATAAGCGGCGTAGAGCTTGCCTTAACCAACCTCAACGCAGGCGGTAAATTCGGCGGCGGTAATAAAGCCGGCGGCTATAAAATATCGTCGGGTTTGCACGGCGTAGGCGTTTCGTGCGTTAACGCGCTTTCGGACACGCTCACCGCGGAAGTCTGCCAGAACGGACACAGATACCGTCAGGTTTATCACTGCGGTATTCCCGAAGAACCCCTCAAAATAGTTGACGATACGACGGAAACGGGCACTACGATAATTTTCCACCCCGACGCAACGATTTTGGAAACGACGGAGTTCAACTACGACACTTTAAAAACTCTTTTAAGGGAGCTTTCCTATCTCAATAAAGGCTTAAAGCTCACCTTAACCGACCTTCGCGGCGAAAAAGAACGCCACGACGAGTTCTGCTACGAGGGCGGCGTAGTTCACTTTATCGAGGATATAAACAAGGGCAAAAACGTTCTTTTCGAAAAACCCGTGTATTTCGAGGACAGCGAGGGGGACGATAAATTCCTCGAAGTCGCTATCCAGTACAACGACAGTTACGTAGAACAGATTTTCCCCTTCTCGAACAATATCCGCCAACCCGACGGCGGCACGCACCTCGACGGTTTCAAAGCCGCGCTTACAAAGGTTATAAACGACGCGGGCAGGCGTCTTAACATATTAAAAGAGAGCGAAAAGCTTTCGGGCGACGACGTAAGGGAAGGCATTACCGCAGTCATTTCGGTAAAGATTGCCGACGCTCAGTACGAAAGCCAGACGAAAGCCAAGCTTTGCTCGACTTACGTCCGCGGCTTCGTCCAAAAGGCGGTAGTCGATAAATTCGGCACTTACCTTGAAGAACACCCCGCCGAAACCAAAGAGCTTATAATGCGCTGTATAACGGCTCAGCGCGCGCGTGAAGCGGCAAGGCTCGCAAGGGAAGAAACCCACCGTAAGGGCGTTCTCGAAAGCACTAAGCTCCCCGGCAAGCTCGCAGACTGTTCGGACAAGCGTGCCGAGCTTTGCGAAATCTATATCGTAGAGGGCGATTCCGCAGGCGGCACGGCAAAACAGGGACGCGACAGACGCTTCCAAGCCATCTTACCCCTTCGCGGTAAAATCCTTAACGTTGAAAAAGTGCGCATAAACCGCGTTCTCGAAAACGAAGAAATAAAGGCAATGATAACGGCGTTTGGCTGCGGTATACAGGAAAACTTCGACGAAAGCAAACTCCGTTACGACCGCATAATCATAATGACCGACGCCGACGTAGACGGCTCGCACATAAGAATTCTGCTTCTGACTTTCTTTTACCGCTATATGCGCCCCCTCGTGGAGAACGGGCACGTTTACGCCGCACAACCGCCTTTGTATAAGGTTTCGGGAAAGGGCGTACCCGATACTTATCTGTACGACGATAAGGCTTTGGAAGAGTTCAGAAACACCTACAACGGCAAATTCGAGCTTCAACGCTATAAAGGCCTTGGCGAAATGGACAAGGAACAGCTTTGGGAAACGACAATGGACCCTGCAAGGCGCACCCTTGTAAGAATGAAAGTCGAGGACGCGGTAGAGGCCGACAGACTGTTTTCCCTTCTTATGGGTGAACAGCCCGAGCTCAGAAGGCAGTTTATAGAAGAAAACGCAAAACTCGTTGAAGAGTTGGATATTTAACAAGGGAGGATATTTGAAGTGGCTAAGAAAGAAACAAGTCCCGAGCTTACCGAAGAATTTAAACGAACGCTCGAAATGACTAAAATGCTCGACAGAGAAGTTGACGAAGAACTCAAAAAGTCCTTCATTGCCTACGCAATGGCAGTCAACGTATCGCGCGCCATTCCCGACGTAAGAGACGGCTTAAAGCCCGTTCACCGCAGAATTTTATATTCGATGCACGAACTCGGCTTGACCTACGACAAGGCGTTCAGAAAATGCGCCCGTATCGTCGGTGATTGCTTAGGTAAATACCACCCCCACGGCGACAGCTCGGTTTACGACGCTCTCGTCAGACTTGCACAGGACTTCTCGATTAACTTCCCCCTCGTTGACGGACACGGCAACTTCGGTTCGGTTGACGGCGACCCCGCCGCGGCAATGAGGTACACCGAGGCAAGAATGTCTAAGCTTGCCTCTGAAATGCTCAGAGATTTGGATAAAGAAACGGTAGATTTCTACCCGACTTTCGACGATACGGGTATGCAGCCGACGGTTCTGCCCTCGCGTTTCCCGAATATGCTCGTAAACGGCTCAGACGGTATCGCTGTAGGTATGGCAACCAACATTCCGCCCCACAACTTAGGCGAATGTATCGACGGCGTTATAGCGTTAATAGACAATCCCGACATAGAAATCGACGAGCTTATGCAATACATCACCGCACCCGACTTCCCTACGGGCGCACTGATTATGGGCAGAAGCGGAATTAAAAAGGCTTACAGAACGGGCCGCGGCAACATAATTATCCGCTCCCGCTGCGAGATTGAAGAGTACCAGAGCGGCAACCAGACAAAATCGCGAATTATCGTTACCGAAATTCCCTATCAGGTCAATAAGGCGAAACTCGTTGAAAACATCGCAGACCTCGTCAAAAACAAAAAGATAGAGGGTATATCCGATATTCGCGAAGAATCCGACCGCGACGGTATGCGTATCGTTATCGAAATAAAGAAGGACGCAAACGCGCAAGTCGTTCTGAACCTTTTGTACAAACACACCAACTTACAGGTTTCCGACGGAATTATTATGCTCGCCCTTGTTGACGGCACGCCTAAAATTCTTAACCTGAAAGAATGTCTTTACTATTACTTAGAACACCAAAAAGAAGTAATCGTCCGCCGTACGAAGTACGACTTAAACAAGACCGAAGAGCGCGCTCATATCTTGCGCGGACTTGTAATTGCGCAGGCAAGCATAAACGAAGTAGTCGAAGTTTGTAAGAACGCAAAGGACAAGACCGACTGCGTTCAGCAGCTCACCGCTAACTTCGAGCTTGACGAAAGACAGGCTACCGCAGTTGCCGAATTAAGGCTTTTCAGAATTTCCCATTTGGAAGTAGACAAGCTCAACGAAGAGCTTGCAAGCTTAGAGGCTGCAATAGCCGACTTCAAGGATATTCTTGCAAATGAAAGCCGCGTTCTCGAAATAATCAAGAACGACCTTTTGGAAATCAAGCGTAAATACCCTTCCGAGAGAAAGACCGAAATCGCGGTAGATTTCAGCGGCGAGATAGAGGACGAAGATTTAATCCCCGTCGAGCAGGTAGTCGTATCTATGACCCATACGGGCTACGTAAAACGCCTTCCCGTTTCCGAGTACCACGCACAGAACCGCGGCGGCAAGGGCATAACGGCGCACCGTCCCAAAGAAGAGGACTTTGTCGAAAGAATGTTCGTATGCTCTTCTCACGACTATTTGTTGCTGTTCTCTGACCGCGGAAGAGTGTACCGCATAAAGACTTACGAAATCCCCGAAGCGCAGCGTACAGCGCGCGGCAGAGCGATTGTAAACCTCGTTCAGATAGAACAGGACGAAAAGATTACAACGATTATCCCCGTCAAAGACGAAGCGGAAGGCTATATCGCCTTTGCGACTAAAAACGGACTTATTAAAAAGACCAAGCTCGAAGAATTTGCCCGCATAAACAAGAACGGCAAAATCGCAATTAAGCTTAACGAGGGCGACAGCCTCATATCTGTTCAGTTCACTACGGGCAACGACGAGCTTATGATTGCGTCGAAGGGCGGCAAATGTATCCGCTTTAACGAGGCTAACGTACGCTCGATGGGCAGAGATACCGCAGGCGTTAAGGCTATGAAGATAGGCGAAAACGACGCGCTTGTTGATATGCTTGTTATAGACGAAAGCAAGGATATTCTCACCGTTACTACGGGCGGATACGGCAAGCGCAGCAGAGTGGAAGACTACCGTTTGCAAGGCAGAGCAGGTAAGGGTATTAAGGCGGGTACTTTTAACGAAGTTACGGGCAGCCTCATAAACCTTAAACAAGTTACCGACGACGACGATATTATGATAATTTCGGACGGCGGCACGATAATAAGAATGCATTGCTCGTCAATCTCCACGATAGGAAGAGCCGCGCGCGGCGTAAGGCTTATGCGCCTCAAAGACGGACTTGTTGCAACGGTTGCCGTAACCGAACGCGACGACGAAGCCGAAACCGTCGCACCCGAAGAAGCAACCTCCGAGGACTTAGCCGAAGGCGCAGACGCTGACAACGAATAATCGTTTCACATTCAAACCAAACGAAGCCCGCCCGCGCAAATGCGCGGGCGGGTTTTTGTCATTCTAAAAAATTTTGTGCGCCTATAATAAGACCGAGTTTAAAGCCCTCTTTGAAAAACATTTCTTCAACAGCGCTTTCTATGCCGCCCATTGCAACGGTTAAGTCCCATAAAGTTTTATTCTTTTCTTCTTCGGGTAAATCCTTGCATAGCTTTTCTAAAATTTCCGTAAATTTTTTATTGTTTTTCTTATATTCCTCGGTTTTACACGCGTATATATCTTCCCTGTAACAAGCCCCGTCAAACGCTAATTCCAAAATCTTTGATTTATTCATAAGTCGCCTCCTTAGTATTATACTAATCGTACAATATACGATTGTCAAGTTTTTTGTCGCACAATGTGCGATTTTATAAATATGGAGACAAATATGGAATTAAAGGAAATTCAGAAAAGGCTACGGGAAGTGATAGCTAATAGTGGAATACCGCAAAAAGAAATTGCAAAACAAATAGGAGTATCTGCGCAAACCGTATCTAAATATATGCGTGTTGATGTATTCCCAGCTTTGGATACATTAGCTAAACTATGTAAACTTTTAGATGTTAAGTCTGATTATATTTTGGGTTTAACCAATTATTAAATTTAAATAAAATTAAGCCCGCCCGCGCAAATGCGCGGGCGGGCTTTTATGTTACGCTTTATTTTTATTTTTTTCTTTTGGTTCTTTCTTTTTGCTTGTTGACGGGAATATCATATGCGATAGCTCTTTCAGCCAACCCGAAATAGGGAAGGCGGCTTCGATTACCACGACTATTATAAGTACTTTTGCATAATCCCATTCTAACTTATCCCAACCCGTGTATAGCAACGCGTTTGTAAGCGGCGTAATCGAGTACGCTCCTATCAGTATTCCGAACACCGCCAAACACAGCACCGAACGGTACACGTTGAACGGCTGACAGGTTCTGAACACCATTACAAAGCCCGAGAAAGTCATTGCAATCATACACATTGCACGGAAGTGGGAGTTAAACTCTTCGGGGTCAAAGACGTTGGTAAGATACATTGCCATAGTGCATAGTATCATTAGCAGCGCACCCGTTACAGCTCCGTTCATAACGTGTGTAATAAACTTGCCTTGAACTCTGTCCTTGTTGGGTTGGAGCGATAAGAAGAACGACGGCGCGCCTATAATCGCGGTTTCCAAAAGCAGCATATTCTGCGGCATAAACAAGTACGGCTCGCCCATGCATATACAAAGGAACGCAAGGAAAGCGGTAAACAGCGTCTTCATTAAATACAGGGACGAAGAATTCTTAATGTTGTTTATAACCCTTCTGCCCTCGGCAACTATCTTCGGCATCGAGTTGAAGTTGTTGTCCATTAAGACGAGGTGCGAAACGTTTCGTGCCGCCTCGCTGCCCGAAGCAACCGAAATAGCGCAGTCGGCTTCTTTCAGCGCAAGTATATCGTTTACGCCGTCGCCCGTCATTGCAACCGTGTTGCCCTGCGACTTAATCGCACGGACTAATATCGCCTTTTGCTCGGGTGAAACTCTTCCGAAAACCGTGTATTTATTTGCTACGTTTTCGACTTCCGTATCGTTCAGACCGTCAAGGGATATGAACTTTTCGGCGTTGGCAATTCCTGCGCGCTTTGCAACTTCGGAAACGGTTACGGGGTTGTCGCCCGAAATAACCTTTACGTTAACGTCGTTTTCCTTGAACCACTTAATTGTATCGATAGCGTCCTCGCGCACGTTGTCCGCAATGGATATTATCGCAATCGGCTTCATAATCGAGGGCAGCTTGTCGCCGACGATAGGGGAAGGGGAGTGGGCAAGTACGATAACGCGCAAGCCCATTTGCGCATATTGCTTTACGATTTTTTCAACCTTCGCGGGGTAGGGTTTAAGCACGAACTCGGGCGCACCCATTGCAAAAGTTCCCGCTTCGTCAAACGTAACGGCGGAAAGCTTTCTCTTCGAAGAAAAGGGTATCTTCGCCGTTGCCGCAAACTTGTCGTTATATCCGAAGTGATTGTTCAGCGCAATCGAGGTCTGGTTGTTGCCGTCAAGCTCCCTTAACAAGCTTCCCATAATATCGTTAAGCGAATAATCTTTTACCGTGTTTAAAATTATCGTATCGTTAACTCTCATTCTGCCGTCGGTAATCGTTCCCGTCTTGTCGAGACAAAGGACGTTTACACGCGCAAGCATTTCCAAAGAGTACATATCCTGAACGAGGGTATTTGACTTGGTAAGCCGCATAATTCCCACGGCAAGCGCGATACTCGTCAACAGCAACATTCCCGAGGGTATCATACCGATAACGACGGTGCAGGTTCGTTGAATGGCGTAGTTAACGTTTACGTTTATGCCCCCGCCGGTTTCAACAATCTTTTCGTAAATGGTGTCCTGAGTAATATATTCTTCGGGGTCAACGTTTTTAATAAAGCCGTAAGTGGTAAGGAAAGTTCCTATCGCAATGGGTATAATGAGCAAAGAAACGCACTTTATTATGAGCTTCGTAGAGTTCATAAGCTCTGAATTGGGACGTTTGTATTTCTTTGCTTTGGAGGTCAGCTTTTCAAGATAAGTTTCCTTGCCGACTTTCTCGACCCTGAACTTTCCGTTTCCGCTTGCAATGTAGCTGCCCGCGTAGAGAATATCGCCTATTTGTTTCTTTATCGCAATGGACTCACCCGTTAAAAGACTTTCGTTAACTTCGACAGAGCCTTCTGCAAGAATACAGTCGGCGGGCACTTGGCTGCCCAAATCGAGAACGATAACGTCGTCCAAAACTATTTCCTGTACGGGTATTTCGATAGTTTCGCCGTCGCGTATAACTTTGACGGTGTTTTTCGCCAAAATCGAAAGTTTATCTATTGAAAGCTTAGAGCGAATTTCCTGAATGATACCTATCGCAACGTTCGCCGTGGTTATAACTATAACGAGATAGTTGGAAAGCCCCTGCGTGTTTGCAATAAGCAACGCAATCGCAGCAAAAAGGCACAAAAGGTTGAAGAAGGTGCAGATGTTGCCGACGAAAATGCTCGCATAGGAACGGGAGTACTTTTTATTCGTATCGTTGAACAAAAACTGCTTGAACCGCGTTTCAACCTGTTCGGCGGTAAGTCCCTTGTTGAGCTTGGGCGAAAACCTGTCAACCTTTGTCGAAACCGCCTTTTTTGGGTGCGACTTAAAGTATTTGATAATTTTCTGCTTGTCGAAAGTTTCTTCCGTCGGAGCTTTTTCCGCCGCGTCAACGCGGAGGGGTTGCTCGTCGCCGGGGAATAAGGCTATTTGCACTGCCTCGTCCGTGCTTGCGACGGTCGTAAGTTCTTCCGTTGCTTCCGCGAACTGTTCGACTGCTTCGGGCTTTTCTTCGGATTTTTCTTTTTCCTTGCCGCCCGCTTTAAAAATAATTTTACTCATACACTTTTATTTTATCATAAATGTAACCGATTTTCAAGAAATTCAAAGCTATTTATTTGCATTTGCGGTTTATTTTAAGTATAATATCGTTAATCTTGTTTTTAAGGACAGTAAAAATGATTGACATAAATCTTATCCGTGAAAATCCCGAACTTGTAAAAGAGAATATAAAAAAGAAATTTCAAGACAAAAAGCTTCCCCTCGTTGACGAAGTTATAGTTTTGGACAAGAAAAAGCGTGAGCTTCAACAGGAGGGCGATAACCTCCGCGCCCAAAGAAACGCGTTCGCAAAGCAAATAGGCTTGCTTATGCGCGAGGGCAAAAAGGCGGAGGCGGAAGAGGCAAAGGCAACTTCCAAAGCGAATAACGACCGTATTGCCGCAATCGAAGCCGAAACAGCCGAAATCGACGATAAGCTTAAAAAGAATATGATGGCTATTCCCAATATAATTGCGGCGGACGTGCCTTTGGGCAAGGACGACAGCCGGAACGTGGAAGGCAAGGTTTTCTTAAAGCACGAGGAAAAGCCCTTTGACGTTCCCTATCATCTCGACATTCTCGAAAGCTTAAACGGCATAGATTTAGACAGCGCAAGAAGAACAAGCGGTAACGGTTTTTATTATTTAACAGGCGATATTGCCCGTCTTCATTCCGCGGTATTGTCTTACGCCCGCGACTTTATGATAGATAAAGGCTTTACCTATTGCATACCCCCGTATATGATAAGAAGCGACGTCGTTTCGGGCGTTATGTCCTTCGAAGAAATGGACGGTATGATGTACAAGATAGAGGGCGAGGATTTGTATTTAATCGGCACTTCCGAACACTCGATGATTGGCAGATTTATGGGCGCAATTCTGCCCGAAAGCTCGCTTCCCCAAACCTTAACTTCATACTCGCCCTGTTTCAGAAAGGAAAAGGGCGCGCACGGCTTGGAGGAAAGGGGCATCTACCGCATACATCAGTTTGAAAAGCAGGAAATGATTGTACTTTGCAAGCCCGAAGAAAGCGACAGCTGGTACGAAAAACTTTGGAACTACACGGTTGAACTATTCGTTTCGATGGAAATACCCGTCCGTCAACTTATATGCTGTTCGGGCGACCTTGCCGATTTAAAGTACAAGAGCTGCGATATAGAGGCGTGGAGTCCCCGTCAGAAAAAATACTTTGAAGTGGGAAGCTGCTCGAACCTCACCGACGCACAGGCAAGGCGGCTCGGTATCCGCTACAAAGCGGCAAATGGCAAAAACGAGTTCGTCCATACCTTGAACAATACCGTCGTTGCGCCTCCGAGAATGTTGATTGCATTCCTTGAAAATCATTTGCAACCCGACGGCAGCGTGTATATCCCGCCCGTTTTGCGTCCTTATATGGGCGGCAAAGAGAAATTAGTTCCCAAAAAATAACGTTTTAACGCTTATGATAAAACGCAGCCTTAAAAATTATTTCGTCTGCTTAAAGTATATTTTAATTCCGTTCGGCACTCTCTTTTTGGGGCTTATAATCGGACTTTCGATTTTCATTCCCGTAGCGGGTGCGGCTCTGCACACACTTATAGACGAAACCAAAAATCTTTTTGACGAGGTTTCCGTAGAACCTCGGGCTCTCGTAAACCAAGTCGTGGAAACAGTACTCGCGCTTGATTGGAGCAATCCCGCGCAAGCGGTTTTAAAGATTATTTCGCCCGAGTGGATTGAAAGCACCCTTCAAAGCGGTTTGGTCGAACTTTTCGGCGGCGAACAGACGCTTTCGGAGTACACGGCGCAAATAAGCCTGACGGTAGACGCAGCTTCGGTGAGCGTGCAACGCGGTTTTTCTTCGCTCTTAATCTTTGCGTTTCTTGGCGTGATAACGGGTTATTTCCTATTAAGATTACAGATAAGAAAGCAAATTGCCGCCCGCGCGTTTTGGAAGTCGTTCCTCGCCGCGATAATCGAATTTTTAATCGTAACCGCACTTACGGTTTTGTCCGTTTGGCTTGCTACGGTATGGAAGTTCTCGATTATATTTACTTTTATCGTTGCCGTTTTGACGGTTGGCGGTGTTGCCATTGCGGAAGCGTATTTAATCCACGGCTACGGAAAAATAAAGTTCAGAGAGGTTTTCACGCTTAAAAACGTGCTCTTGCTCGTTCTTTCCAACCTGATTATATTTTTAATCTGGGCGGCTGTTACGGCAATTATTTCATACGGTATAAACGCAATAGCAGGCATAATAATAGGACTTGTGCTTTTAGAATTGACTTCGATAGTATTGAGCTTAAACGCCGAGGCGTACGTGAAATACTATTGTGAAACCCATTCGTAAAAATTAAATAGCCCGCGCGCCGTTCGGCGCGCGGGCTTATTTTATTTGCGGACAATTTTTTTGAATTTGTTGTATTGAATTAACCCGATTTTAAAATCTTTCTCTCTAAGTTTTTTCAGGTTTGCTGCGGGAAATCTCTTTTCAAGCGCAAGGTACAGAACGATGTTGTCTTTAAGCTTCAAATCGAACTCTTTAAGCGTTTCGGCGTCCAAAACTCTGTCCCGTATTGCAATAATAGCGGTTATATAAAAAGTTATAAGTCTTGCGCAAAGAATTTCGAATATAAACGAATATACGGCTTTGGGCAGTTTCGCCTTGCTCTTTTTAAATTCTTCGAGCGTTTCTTTAAGCTTCGTCTCGTCCTCCGTAGAATATTGCGCCCTTTGCGTGGTAAAGACGAAGGGGCGCAGGCTTACGGAAACTATATCCTTTGCGTCGAACGCGGTGTAAATTTCAGCGCCGTATCTGTCGGTGTAAAGCTTTGACGGTACGCCTTTAAGCGTCGCCGCTTTCAAAGCATAGCCTCCGTTGAAAGAAATAATATCCGCAGTGGACTCTTCGGCGGTTTTCAGAAAACTATTGAGGTCAGCCTCGTTAACCGTACAGTCGGTATCGGTAATTACTACGTATCTGCCTTTTGTCTGTTTTATAAGCTCGTACAGAGCCTTGGGGTTGTTTTCGGCAGCCTTTTCGTCAAGATATAAAAGCTCCGCCCCGTCGTCGGGCACGGTCAACCCGTTTCCCGTATTTTTGCACAGCACTAAACTTAAAATCTTCTTCATATGTATTAAAATTATATTATAATCCTTCTGAAAAGTCAATACGCGCAGTTTGATATTTCTTTATGCGTATGCTATAATAAATTATATATGCAGTTAGTATTTTTTGATATAGAGTGCGCGGGCGTACATAAAACCTACGCCAAAATCTGTGCGTTCGGATACGTCCTGTGCGACGAACAATTCAATATTCTCGAGAAGCGGGATATTCTTATAAACCCCAAAGGCAAGTTCGAACTTACCGACAGAAAGGGCGACAAGGGCATAGTGCTTCCGTATAATTACGAGGAGTTCAAAAAATATCCCAAATTTAACGCGGTGTACCCGCAGATAAAGGCTCTTTTAGAGGATAAGAACACGGTAGCGGTCGGGCACGCCGTTTTAAACGACGTAAAGTATCTCAACCTCGAAACGAAGCGTTTCAAGCTTCCGTCGTTCAACTTCAAGTTTGCGGACAGCCAATTATTTTTTATGGCGGCAAAGAACGATTTTACCCGTCAGTTCGGACTTGAATACATAGCCGAAGAGCTTGGCGTTGAGTTTACGCCCCACCGTGCCGCAGACGACGCCTATGCAACCATGAAAGTCGTTGAGGCAATGTGCAAAAAACACTGCTGCGATTTCTTCGGGCTTGCGTCCCTTTTGGGCTTTACCGCGGGCAAAATTTCAAATTATACCGTAACTCCGCCGCAGTGTACGGGTCTTAAAAAATTCAGGCAGGCAAAAAATAAGGAAAAGCAGGAGCGGGCGGAAAAGCGCATAAAATTCAACAACAATCTTACGAGAAAGCGCGTAAAAAAGAAAGGCGCGCTCACGGGCAAAAAATTCAATTTTTCGCGCGGTATCGAGGACGATATTACCGTTTCTCTGGATTTTGTGGACAAAATATACGACTTGGGCGGAACGTATAAACAGCACGTCGAAGAGTGTACGCACTACGTTGCAGACGACGGAGACCAGACCGAACGCACCAAAAAGGCAATAGCTGCGGGCAAGATTATAATAAGCCTTGCGCAGTTTAAGGAGCTGATAAATGATTGACTTACCCAAAGATTTTCTCGAAAGAATGAAGGGTGAGTTGGGCGCGGATTACGAAGATTTTTTATCGGGTTACGCCCGTCCCGCCGAAAAGGGAGTGCGTGCGAATACCCTTAAATTATCTACCGAAGATTTTGAAAAGCTTGCGCCCGTAGAACTCGACGGCAAAACCGTGTGGGAGAAAAACGGTTTCTACGCCAAAGGCGAAAGCTTAGGCAAAACGGTTTATCACGCGGCGGGACTGTACTATGTTCAAGAGCCTTCGGCAATGTGCGCAGTGCCCGAGCTTGAAATTAAAGCGGGAGAACGCGTACTTGACCTTTGTGCCGCACCCGGCGGTAAGTCTACGCAAATAGCGCAGTATATGCAGGGTGAAGGCGTTTTGGTTGCGAACGAAATCGATTTTAAACGCTATACCGTTTTAAAGAGCAATATCGAAAGGTTCGGCGTAAAGAACGCCGCAGTAACTTGCCAAAGCCCTGAAAATCTTGCCGCGTTTTATAAAAATTACTTTGATAAAATTCTCGTAGACGCGCCTTGCTCGGGTGAGGGAATGTTTAAAAAAGAGGAAGCGGCTGTACGCGAGTGGAGTTTGAAAGCAGTTCAGGCATGTGCGGCTCGGCAAGCCAAGATATTAGAGAGTGCGCATGAAATGCTTTCAGGCGGCGGGCGGCTTGTTTACTCGACTTGCACCTTTGCCCCCGAAGAAGACGAGTTGCAGATTGAAAATTTTTTAAGTCTTCACCCCGAGTACAAGCTATTAAAAATGAAAAAACTTTTGCCGCATAAGATGAGGGGCGAGGGACATTTTTGCGCCGTGCTTCAAAAAACGGCGGGTGAGCGCGCTGAAGATTTCCGCCTTAAAACGGTTAAGGCTGACAGAAAAGAGTTTGACGAGTTTAAAAACGGAGTTATCTTTGCTGATTTCAAAAACGTAGTGAAGGTAGGCGACGGCGTTTATTCCGTAATAGATAACTTCCCCGCAGAATTTAAAGCCGGCGTGAAGATAGGCGAAGTTAAAAACGGGCGTTTCGAACCCGCCCACGCGCTTGCTATGAGTTTGAAACCGAACGAATTTCACGGGCTTGAAGTGAATGCCGAAACCGCCGTAAAATACTTGCGCGGGCTGACTTTCGACTGCAATGAAGAGAACGGTTGGCGGGTGGTTACTTTTAACCGTTATCCGCTTGGCTGGTGCAAAGCAGTGAACGGCGTTGCAAAAAATCATTTGCCTAAGGGACTTAGAATTTAAAAAATAATGCCGCCGCGCAACAGCGCGGCGGCTTAAATTTTAAATTCCCAGAGCGCAACCGCGCTCTGGGAATTGTTCGTTTTGAAGAATTATTCTTTGTTATCTTCGTCGGAAGAATTTTCTTCGGTTGCCTCTGTTGTTTCGTCGGAAGTCGTTTCGGTCGTTTCCTCGGGAAGTTCCGTTACCTCGGGTTCAGCCTCGGGTACGGTTTCCGCGGGTACTTCGCCGTTGTCTGAGGTTTCGGGTTCAACGATTTCGTCCTTAACAAGGTGAAGCTTTTTAACGTATCTGTCGCGCTTACGGTAAACGTTCTTGTTTGAGTTCTTAGCGCCCTTAGCTTTTCTTAATTTTCTCACGTATTGAGTTACAAGAATAGATATAAGGGTAATAAGCAGAACTACTACGAGAACGATAGAGGAGATATAAAGTCCTAACTCGGTGGAGTTGGTCGTATCTTCTTCCTCGGTATCGTCGTCGTCCGCAACCGTGTTTTTGGATATGCTTTGGTCAACTGCGGAGTAGTCAACGAAAACGTTCTTTTCGTTTCTGGACGTGTCCTCGAATCTCAGATAAGCAAGCTGTTCGTTGAATAACGAAGGGTCGTAGTTGTAACCCGTTTCACCGTCGCCCGCGGTCTCTGCGTTGAAAGGAACGTATGCCGACGAATCGTAGAAGGTGAAGGTATAGTAGCTTGCCTCGAACGAATTTTCGGCGTAACCGAGCTCAACCATTTTTGCTTCGATTGCCGTTCTCTGCGCGTCCGTAAGACCTTCAAGAAGTTTTTCGTAGGAAGCGATATTCTCTTTAGTTCCCGTAACTCCTGCAAGCAATTCGGGGTCAACAGCCATTATTGCTCTGTTGTAAGCGTTTACGATTTCAGCTTCGTAATCGGTGATACGGTCTTCGGCAACGGGTGCGTGGCTGTAATCGAATGCAACAGCGCCGTTAGCGTACGTGCCGCCCTCAACGCCCGTTTCGTTCCTGTCGCCGCTCCAAAGCTCAAGGTGATAATTCTTGTCTTCGCTGCCAGCAGTAACTACGAAGTTAACCGTTACCCAACCGTTTTCGTCGCCCAAATCTCTGCAGTCGTTTGCGTCAACGGTAACTAAAAGCTCCTTGTTGATTTCAGGGTAAGAATATCTTGCATATTTCGCGTCAAAGTTAGTTACTTCCCGCTCGAGGTTTGTAACCTCGGTGGTCGTATCGTCGGTAGTGGTTATCTCAACGTAATAATACTTTCCGTCGATATATTCGTAAACGTTAGTGCCGTCCGTGCTGCAAAGGTAGTGGTCTGCAACCGTAAACTGTCCGTTACTGTTCTTAGAATAATAAGTTTCGCCGTCCTTCAAATCGTCGAAGGAAATAGTTTCAAACGTAACTACGCCGTTGTCTTCGAAGCGTTCGTAAAATTCGTTATGCTCGTACTTGCTGTCTTTATACGATTTAACCAAATTGTAAAGGTTTGCATAAACCTTACCGTCCTCACCGTCGTAAAGTCCGTCATCACGCAAGGTGTATACGATGTGGTGGAGATGTTCTGCCTGTTTCCAATCTTCGTCAAGCTCTTCGTCAAGCACGTTGCCCTCTTCGTCGTACCAGAAGGTATAGGAAGGGGTGGTGAAGTTAAGCACTTCGTCCGTGTCGTCGTCGATAAGATAGATATAAGCCACCGCGTCGCCCGTTACTTTAACGCGTACGCCGATTACTTCTCTACCCGTCGAAGAAACGGTTTTGCTTTCACCGATAAAGCCGTAGTTTGCAACGTCTTTATAAGTGTAGTAAGTGTCGTAATCTTCGAATTTTGCGCCTTCGGGAACTTCCTTGAAGTTGCCGTCGTCGTCTTTAATGAGATAATCTGTAAAGTTTTCAGCGTTAGCGTCGGCTTTAACTGCGTATTCTCTTAAATTATTGATAATTATAAGCGGCTGATAGCAGTTGCTACCGAATACGTCGTTCCAGTTGGTTGCGCTGCTGATAAAGCTCTTTAAAATTCTGTCTTTTTCCTCAGGGGTCATTACGGACTCGCTGTCGTTGAAAACGTCCCTGTTTATAAGTCCCGCGAAAGCGTCCGCGTCTTTATCTTTAAGACTACCCAAAACGTTTGCGCCGTTTACGCCCGTGTAGCTGTCAGGCACGGCAATGCCGTCGTTAACGTCGTAATTTCCCGTTGCCTCGTCAATAGGTGTGCCGCCTTCTTTTTCGCTTTCGGAAGCAAACGAGAATAAAGCGGTGGTAGAGCTTGAGGTTGCAAGGTTATAAATGTCTTCGTCAATTTCAAGCGTCTGCAAATTTGCAATAGCCGCATAACCGCTGTCGAAAGAAGTTGCGGACATTACGGAAGTCGTGCCGAACGAGAAATCCATATAGAACGTTTTATTGATATAATCGCCGTTCTCGTCCTTATCGTTTAATCCGTTCTTTACGAATACGAAGCACTGTACCCAACCGTTATAAATATCTTTTTCGTTCTCGAAGTCGGTGGTGTTGCCCGTCGTGTCAACGGTCAGCGTCTGAACGCTGTTTTCGTTTACTTCGCCGTTGTCGTCAAGCTCGTAAATCTTTACGGTTGCCGCCGTGCCGCCGTTCATATCGCTCGTCTTAACCCAGAACGATACCAACAGATACTCGTCTTTTCTATCGAAGGTAAACGCACTGTTCGAAATCGTGGCGGTGTAGGGAGCGCCCCAAGCGGAGAACATAACGAGCGTATTGCCGCCGTCGGCAGCGGGCAAATTATGCGCGCCTTTCTCGCCAGTAAGGTTATTTAAAAGAGTTGAAAAGTTTTCACCGTTAAAATCGGCTGCGCCGAAGGTTTTGTCTTTGCCGAATACCGTTATAACGTCGTTAGCGGTGGGGCGTTCTTTTACGTCCTTAGGAAGATTTAACGAATTGCCGGTTTGGTCTTTCGTGCTTACGCCGCTTATATTTGCGCCGTTTGTCAAAGCCGCTGCGTATTCCGTGCCCTTGCTGTCTTTTTCGGTGGTCAATCCTACTTTAACGCTCTGGTCAAACGCAATCGCCTTATAATTTGCGCCCATTCCCGTTTCAGACGCAAGGTCGATAAGGTAGTGGAAGTCGTAAGCGTGTCTTGCGGACTGCTCAACCGAGGAAGCGTCAGCGTAGAAAATCTTTTCGTCTTCTTCGGAAGTAAGCGTGCAACTCGTCTTGTTGGTTTTTATGGTCTGTGCGATTTCGTCGCTGTAAGAGCATTTCTCGTCGGTGAGGTCGCGGTATTTCGTTACCTGAACGTCGTCGAAGAAAGCGTAGCCCGTAACCTTTTCGTCGTTTTCGGAATTACCCAAGCCGAGCCTTAACTGTATCGTGCTCGTTGCAAAGTCGCAGGCGTTAACGTAAATCGTGTATTGCAGCCAGCCATTGCTCTCGGTAGTCGTATAGCCGCTCTCTTCCGCGCCCGCAATAATTTTCTGGGTGTTGATGGCTTTAATTTGGAATGAGTCGATAGTCGTTCCCGAAACGGTCTGAACGACTTCGATATACGCGCCTTTGTCTTCTTCGTCCGCGTCGGCCGCATAGCCCTTGTTGAATTTCAAGTCCGAAGTCTTAACCCAAACGGATATTTCCGCCGAGGTCTGCGCTTCGAGCGTAACGGAAGTGGAGGAATAGTATTGGTGAAGTCCGTTGTTTAAAGTATCCGTGCCCGCGTTGTGTATCATCAACACGTTGCCGACAGGCTGCGTTTCCTTTTTGTCGTCAAGGAAATAGTTGCCGTTATCGTCCTTGTACGCCTTTTGGCTTCCGAAGTAATACTCTCCGTTTTCTTCTTTAAAGTCGCCCCAATGCGTGCCGGGGTTGGAGATAAGAGTTTTTCTTACGGGCGTGCTGTCTTTTTCGTAATAGAAATCGACGTATTCGTTATTGTTATCGTCGGTCAAAGTTTCTTTATAAACTTTTTCGCCGTTATAATAATAACCGTTTTCGTCGTCGCCTTCTATTCCGAAGTATCCCTCAAAGCCAACGTTGCCGTTTTTATCCTTGTGCTCGGTAACCCATTTGAAATTTTTGGCCGAGTCCGAACCGTCGAAAGTAGCGGCGTAGGTATCCTTGTAAAGAATATCGCGTGAACGCATAGAGTTGTAGTTCACGTATTCTTCGTTGTCGGTAGACAAGTCGTTATTATAGTCGAGCTTGTCCGCAAGTTCGCTTGAAGTGAGCTTGTCCCAGTCGTCTTTGGAAGTGCCTATTATTCCTGACTTAACGGAGGTATCCCCGCCGAGAGACCAATCGTTAACGTTCTTTATGAGGTGAATAGCCTTGTCGGGAATATCGAAGTGCTCGAAGTCGCCGTTCTTTAAAAGCTGGGTATCTTCCTTTGCGGTAACCGCAGTAGAAGTTTCGTCTTCCTCATTGGGCGCGCAGGCAGCCGCAAGCCCCGTACAGGTAACGGACAGCGCGCAAAGCATAGCTATCAAAGCCTTTCTTTTTCTGTTTCTGTTTGAGTAATTTTTAGCCATATAACTCCTGAGGTTTTCTTTAAAATATTAAAAACCTTTTAATCGTACCTTTACATTTTAATATAATCAAAGATTATAATCAAGCAATTATTACGCCAAAACAAGAAAAAATTCATTATTTTGGTAATTTTGCAAAAACTGTTAACGGGAAAATTCGTATCGGAGCAAAATGTTGAAGAAAAAATCGTTTAAAGGAATATTTACGGGGCTAATGACGGGCGCGGTAAACGGCTTGTTCGGCGGCGGAGGCGGAATGGTCGTCGTGCCGCTATTGAAAAATATGCTTGGCTATGAGGAAAAGAACGCTCACGCAACGGCAATTTTAGTCATAGCGCCCGTGTGCGCCGCAAGCGCGATAACTTATATCGTTAACGGATATTTCGCCGCCGACGTTGTAATTCCCGCCGCGATAGGCTCTGTCGCAGGCGGGCTTCTGGGGGCGTTTCTGTTAAACAAACTGCCCGAATTTATAGTAAACGCAGTGTTTATAGCCGTAATGCTCGTCGCGGGGGTAAGAATGTTAATATGAGTTTCATTCTTTATCTTCTCGCCGGATTTTTATCGGGTATGCTCGGCGGTATGGGTATGGGAGGCGGCACTATATTAATCCCCGCGCTTACCGTAATTTTGGGCGTTGAACAGCATATAGCGCAAGCAACCAATTTAATCGCGTTTCTGCCTATGGCGGCTTTTTCTTTAAAGGCACATAAGGAACGCGGTCTTTTAAAGACCGACGGCGTATGGAGCGTAATTATCCCCGCCGTGTTAACGTCTGTCGCGGGCGGACTTATCGCGGTCGTTCTACCCGCCGTAGTTTTAAGAAAATTATTCGGCGCGTTTTTGATTGCTTTGGCAATAAAGGGTCTTATGTCGATAAAACTTACCGCAAAGCGGTAAAATAAAACAGCGCGGTAAAGCACAATTCCCATAGGGAATGAAAAAACAAATAACGATAAAGAACTATCGAACAAATTGTTCGATAGTTCTTTTTGCTTGTAATTAAGTAAGCTAAATTGAAATTTAGTTGTTCTTTTTTAGATTTGTTGTGTCAAAATACAATTCCGAATAACCGCAATCACGACATATATATCTGGTGCTACTTGCACTCTTAAATGTAGATATTTTGATTACAGGATTAAAAACCGTAGCTATGCGACCTCCATCAAATATCGGACTTTCATATATGAAAATATTTGTAGACTTACATTTAGGACAACTGCCCGTGTTTTTCATAATTTTCACCTCGCTAAATTACTGTTTATCGCTCTATTATTATACAACAATTAAATGAACAAGTAAAGTAAAAGCGCACAGCCTTGCTTGCAAGGTATAGTGCGCTATACTTATGTGGAAAAACTCCCTATGGGAACTGCGAAAAATCCGCGCTGTTTTTTCGTAACGGCTTTAAGCCTGCGATTTTTTCTTTTTGTTCTTTGCAAACAGTTTTTTGAAGGGGCGGGAAGAAACCATTTCGAGACAGTATTGCGCCGCAAGCGTAAAGCCCAAAATCAGCGGTCCGCAGATAACTATTTGCCACACTGGTGCAAGATAGTGTGAAATTATTCCGTTCAATAGCCAACCGAACAGGCAAGCCGCAACCACTACGAGAATACTGTGCAGAGTGTATTTCATATACGCTATGCCGGCGCATTTCTTTCTCAGAAGGTGCAGGTTCAACGCGGCGCATATAAGCTGACTTAACGCAAGCCCCAAAGCGTAAGCGTATACGCCGAGGTAACGCGTCAAAAAGAGTACCGAGCAAATCATAGCCACAGCGCCGATACAGAAGTTTAAAAGCGTGCGTTTTTCGCAGTTCATACTGTTCAAAATCGTGTTGGTTATCATAGATATGCACAGCGGCAGGACTATAAACGAACAGTTGCGCACAAGCTCGCCGCAGAACTCGTTATCAAACAGGAATACGCTTATCGCGTTTCCGAGAACGAAAAGTACGGGTATAAGCACCGTTGCAATAAATATAGCCGCTTTAACGGTCTTTTCCACGTCGTAGCGGACGGCTTTTTCTCTCTTTCTGTAATAATTTTCAGAGAGTTCGGGCGCAACGACTACGGCAATAGAGCCTATCAGAGCACTTGGTGTGAATAATAGGGGTACTGCCATACCCATAGCCACACCGTAAATGCTTAACGCCTCCGAGCTGCTGTAACCGCACGCGCTGATAAGCAGGGCGGGCATAAGCACCGACACTGCGGAGTTTAAGAGCGAAGTTGCCGTGCGCATAGCCGTAATAGGCGTTGCGGAGGAAAGAAGAGGTTTTAACTGTCTTTTGGGGTTTACGAATTTTCCGCCCTTCTTGAAATACCAGAAAAGAGAAGCCGCAAAAGAGAAGCAGTAAGAGATAAGTACGGCGTAAATCGCGTTTCTTGCGCCAATTACGGGGTCGGCAACTCCCCAGATTAACGCAATGCCCGCAAATACCATTATCGCGTCTTCTACGAGTTCTATTACCGAATAAGGCAAAAATTGCTTATTGCCCCAAAAAGACCCGCGTATTACCGCGTAAACGGAAGTGATAACAAGTCCGGGCAATAAAATTATAAAAATCTGTATACAACGCTCGTCCGAAAATAAAAATCCGAACGCGTATCTGCCAAAGAATAAAATAAGAGCGATAGGGATAGTTACAGCCAAAGTGCAAATAATGCCCGCAGTTACCGCGGCGTGCTTGCCCGAAATATCGTTTTTAGCGTTAGACTTTGCCATAAGGCGCGAAACTGTTACGGGAATTCCGCTTGACGCAACCGTTAAAAATACCGAAAAAACGGTAAGGCATATCTGATAAATTCCTATGCCTTCCGCGCCTATTATCCGCGTCAGAATTATTCTGTAAATAAAGCTAAGCCCTTTTTCTACTGTGGAAAACGCCGTAACTTGTGCGGCAGAACGGTAAATATTGTTCTTCATCAACAATATTCTACAAAATTCATCCGAAGATTATGAACAATTTATCTTTTATTTGCGTATGATATACCAAATGTTTACGCTCGTTACGGACAGAAGCAAATATTTCAGGGTCAAACGCGGGCAGACCAAATCGGAGGTTGAAGCCGCTTTCCGTATCCCGATAAAAAACTTCTTTTGCGGGGCTATTGCGGAAATAGGGGAGGAAATGGAGGTTTATACCTGTAAGCCTTTGGAAAATTACAATTCCGTATCCCTTAAGTTCGGCGTGTCTGCGGAGGAGCTGAAAAGACTGAACTTTTCAAAGCCCCTTTATCCCTCGTGCAAGCTGTTTGTGCCGTGCAAAAAATAGTGCGTGAGCATATAATAAATTAACGACTAAAAACGGAGGTTAAAATGTCATTTTTTTCCAACTTTCAATCGGACAAATGTCCCGGTACGATAAGTGGCAATCCCCTTAACGGAATGTGTGAGAAAGTGTGCATACAGGCACAAAAGATTTTTGATGCCTGCATTAAGCAGATTCAGATTGAAAACTATTCGCTCACGCTTGAGGGCAACGTTCCCGCAGACCCTACATACCCTTTGACTTTCATAAGCGCAAGGTCTACTTCGTCAACGGGTAATATCACAAGCCTTAACGTGGAGCGCGTCCACGATAAGCCCGGCTGCGCAAGAGTGCAGGCAACCGTGAGTATTCCCATAGAAGTTCTTTATACCGACGCAAACGGAGTGGAGGGTGTTGCTCAATCGTCCATAAGCGTTACAGAGGACGTTCTGTTATTCGTACCCGCGCCCTCTATTATGCCCTATAAAGTAACCAGCGAAGTTTCCGCAGTTTGTGCGGAGGGAAGGTTTGTTTCCGACACGAACACTTTCAGCGTCAACGCTTGCCTTACCGTAATTTTAAAGGTAGCCATCGACGTGGAAATTTTAGTTCCCAGCTACGGTTACTGCGCAATCCCGCCCGCACAGGATTACTCGCAAGAGGTGTGCGCAGGGTTCTTCGAGCTTCCTTTGTACCCGCAAGGTAAAGTTTGCTCTAAGCAATAAGTGCTCAAAATTTCTTTAAATCAGCCTTTTCTTTGCTTTTAAAAGGTCAGGCTTAAAATTTAATTTCTCCTACGCTTTCCCCTCGTTTTTTGAGGGGAAAGTTGTGTTTTTAATCATTTTCATAGTACTATGCCACACATAATTGGCTGTTTTTCGGGCAAAAACAGCCTGTTTTCGTAAAATAATCAAACTGCTTGAAATATTTAAAGTTAAATGCTATAATTTAACTATGAACGTATTTTCGATAAGTGATTTGCATCTTTCGGGGCTTTCTGATAAGCCCATGGACGTCTTTGGCAGCGGGTGGGAAAATCACTTTGAAAAAATTAAATCCGACTGGCGGAAAAAGGTTTTATCCGACGAAGATATAGTTTTAATCGCAGGCGATATAAGTTGGGGAACGACTTTGGAAGAGGGACTTTACGACCTCGAGTCCCTGAAAGAATTGCGAGGCAGAAAGGTCTTTATCCGCGGCAATCACGACTTTTGGTGGAACGGTATTACCAAGCTTCGCCGCGCCGCCCCCGACGGTACTTTTTTCTTTTTGCAAAACGATTGCGTTAAGTTCGATAACGTCATAATTTGCGGTTCGCGCGGGTGGACTTGCCCCGGCAGCAGCGATTATTCAGACACCGACGAAAGACTGTATAAGCGTGAAGCGGAGCGGTTCAAGCTTTGCTTTAAAGAGGTTGAAAAGGTCCGTGAAGAGGGCGACAAATTAATCGTTATGATACATTATCCGCCCTTCTCGAAAACTTCTCCCGCAACAGAATTTACTTCTCTTTTCGAAGAGTACAAGGCTGATAAAGTGGTTTTCGGACATATCCACGGAGAGGCGTTTTTTCCTTTCCGTACGGTAAAAAGCGGTATTGAATACGTGCTCACTTCATGCGATAAAGTCGATTTTACGTTGCAAAGAATACTTTAAAACGCTTTACTTTTAAAAGTAAAGTATGATATAATCAAACGGAGAATAAAGGCAGAAGATAAACATGATATTTATTTTGAAAAAATGGAAGTTTTTTCCCGTAAAAAGAAGATAATCACTCGTGGCGGTTTGGAAGCTATTTGATTTAAAATAGCGTCTTTGCCGCTTTTTTTCTGTCAAAAAATTTAAAAGGGTAAAAAGATGTTAAAACGTAAGGACCTTTTGGGTTTAAAAGATTTGTCGGTAGAAGAAATTTACGAAATTTTAGATACCGCAAAAGAAATGAAAAAGCTGATTTTGTCCGACAAAAAACACTCCGACCTGCTTAAAGGCAAGGCTTTGGTTACGCTTTTTTACGAAAACAGCACGAGAACCCGCTCTTCTTTCGAGCTTGCCGCAAAGTACTTGGGCGCAAGCGAAGTGAACATTTCGGTAGCAACAAGCTCCGTTCAGAAGGGTGAAACGCTTATCGATACGGGTAAAAACCTCGACGCAATGCAAGTCGATTTTATCGTAATTAGACACCAAATAGCGGGCGCGCCCAAGCTTCTTGCGCAAAACGTTAAAGCAAGCGTTTTAAACGGCGGCGACGGTATGCACGAGCATCCCACCCAAGCCCTGTTGGATATTTGCACTCTTAGGGAAAAGTTTGGTAAAATCGAGGGCTTGAAGGTCGCCATTTTGGGTGATATAAAGCACAGCCGCGTCGCAATGAGTAACCTCTTCGGGCTTAGAAAATTGGGCGCAGAAGTGTATATGTACGCACCCGCAACAATGATACCCAAAGAACTTGACAAGCTTGGCGCGCACGTCTGCAAGAGCCGAGAAGAGGCTATCGAGGGTGCGGACGCCGTTATGGGGCTGAGAATTCAGCTTGAACGTCAGAACGGCGGGCTTTTTCCTTCGCTTTCTGAATATTCGCGCTATTACGGGGTAAACGACGGTCTTTTAAAGAACGCTAAAAAGGGCGTTTTGGTTCTTCACCCCGGACCTGTAAACAGGGGCGTCGAGCTCACTCCTCAGGTTATCGACGGTGAAAAGAGCGTTATTTTAGAGCAAGTAACTAACGGCGTAGCCGTAAGAATGGCACTTTTAAAACTGTTTAACGAATACAGGGAGGCAAATTTATGAAGCTTCTTATAAAGAACGGCACTGTCGTTACCCCAAACGGTGAAATAAAGGCTGATTTACTCATAGACGGCAAAACTATTGAGAAAATCGCCCCTTCCATCGACGAAAAGTGCAAAACAATCGACGCAAGCGGCAAGCACGTTATTGCGGGCTTAATCGATATGCACGTTCATCTGCGCGAACCGGGGTTCGAGGGAAAAGAAGATATCGAAAGCGGCTCTAAGGCAGCGGTTGCGGGCGGCGTTACTCAGGTTTGCTGCATGCCGAACACTAACCCCGTTTGCGACAACGCAGTGGTTGCAACCTATATCAAACACCGCGCCGACGAAGTCGGACTGTGCAAAATTCACCCCATCGGCTCTATTACGAAAGGCGAAAACGGTGAAAGTTTATCCGATATCGGTAAAATGAAGTCGGCGGGCGTGGTTGCATTGAGCGACGACGGAAAATCGGTTGAAAATTCCCAGCTTATGCGCCTTGCAATGGAATACGCAAACGACTTCGGCTTAAAGTGTCTTTGCCACTGCGAGGATAAGTACCTCGTAGACGGCGGCGTGGTAAACGAGGGGTATAATTCTACCTTAACGGGTTTAAAGGGCAGCCTCCGTGCCGCAGAGGATATTATGATTGCGCGTGAAATTGCCCTTTCGGAAAGCTTGAACGTTCCCGTTCATATTTGCCACGTTTCGACTTACAGCGGTGTGGAAATCATAAGGAGCGCCAAAGCGCGCGGCGTTAAAGTTACGGCTGAAACTTGTCCGCATTACTTTATTCTCACCGACGATATAATAACTACCTACGACACGAATACAAAGGTTAACCCGCCCGTTCGCGAAGAAAGGGACAAAAAAGCTATTATCGCGGGCTTGAAGGACGGCACTTTGGATTGCATAGTAACCGACCACGCTCCCCATTCCGTAAAGGACAAGCAAGTTGAATACAACATTGCCGCTTTCGGAATAAGCGGGATAGAAACGAGCTTTGCTTTAAGTTATACTTACCTTGTTAAAACGGGTGCTTTGAGCCTTGCAGAGCTCTCTTACAGAATGAGCGCAGCTCCCGCAAAAATACTCAATCTTGACGGCGGTGAGATAAAGGAAGGTGCGGTTGCCGACCTTGCAATAGTCGATTTGAATAAAAAATTCGTAATCGACAGCGCAAAGTTTCTTTCCAAAGGAAAGAACACGCCGTTTAACGGTTTCGAGGTATACGGCGAAGTGCTCTGCACGATTGTTGACGGACAAATTAAATTTAAGAGGTAAAATATGATTGACACGCTTATAGAAAAAATTATAGAACTTCAAAACCCCACTTGCGTCGGGCTTGACACGAGCTTTGATTATCTACCCGAAGAAATGAAAAGAGGCGTAACCAACTTTGACGAGGTGTCCGACGCAATATTCGAGTTTAATAAAAATATAATCGATGAAATTTACGATATAGTTCCGTCGGTAAAGGTTCAAATTGCCTATTACGAAATGTACGGTACTGCGGGCATACGCGCGTTTGAAAGGACGGTAAATTACGCCAAAGAAAAGGGGCTTATCGTTATTGCCGACTGCAAGCGCAACGATATAGGTTCGACAGCGGGCTGCTATTCGAAAGCATATCTTGGCGAAACTTCCTTGAACGGAAGGGCGGTAAGAGCGTTTAAAGCCGATATGCTTACCGTCAATGGCTATTTGGGCTTTGACGGAATAAAGCCCTTCGTGGAAGATATAAATTCGCACGATAAATCTATTTTCGTCCTCGTAAAAACTTCCAACCCGTCAAGCGGAGAATTGCAGAATTTAAAGCTTGAAAACGGAAAATACATATACGAGCAAATGGGTGAACTTGTTTCCGCTTGGGGCAAGGAATGTGTGGGTAATTACGGTTATTCCGAAGTCGGCGCAGTCGTCGGCGCAACACACCCCGAAGAGGCGGAAAGGTTAAGAGAACAACTTCCGCACACTTTCTTTTTAATCCCCGGTTACGGCGCACAGGGAGGAAGTGCCAATATGCTTAAAGTCTGCTTTGACGGTAACGGTTTGGGCGGTGTAGTTAACTCTTCCCGCGGAATAATCTGCGCATACAAGGACGCAAAATATGCGGGCTTAAATTACGCAAAAGCCGCCCGTGCTGCGTGTCTCGATATGCAAAAAGACCTATCCGAAGCTATCGGAAAAATGGGAAAATAAAAATTGAAAAACCCTCGTTATTTCAAGCATATATGGGGGTCTATTGAAAAAAATGAGGTTAAAATGAAGGATTTTCTTTCAACCGTAAAGGATAACCGCCCAGTTGCGGAAAATATCTTTATGATAACTTTGACGTTGCCTGAGCACACGGAAGAAATTCACGGCGGGCAGTTCGTCAACCTTGCAACGGGTGATAACTCTTTATTGCTGCGCCGTCCTCTCGGCGTTTGTAAATTAGACGGAACGGATTTGTCCCTTTGTTATCAGGTTAAGGGCAAGGGTACGAAAAAATTGACCGAAGCAAAGGCGGGGGATAAACTCAAAGTTCTACTACCCCTCGGCAATTATTTCGATTTATCCGAATACAGGTCGGTTGCCGTCGTGGGCGGCGGCGTCGGTGTTTTCCCCCTTATCGCAACGCTGCGGGACAATAAGGATAAAGATTTTTATTGTTATATCGGTTTCCGAAACAAAGCGGCGGTGTGCCTTCTTGATGAGTTCGACGTTTGCAAAAAACTCACTGTTACAACCGACGACGGGAGCTTTGGCGATAAGGGTAACGCGGTGCAGGCGTTTTTAAAGGATAACCCGAAAGTTGACGCAATTATTTCTTGCGGTCCGCCTGTAATGCTTAAAGCGTTAAAGCGTGAGCTTGACGAAAGAGGAATTGAAACGCCTTGCTTCGTTTCGTTGGAAGAAAGAATGGGGTGCGGCATAGGCGCTTGCCTTGTCTGCGTGTGCAAGACGGCTGACGGCGGAAACGCCCGCGTCTGCAAGGACGGACCTGTGTTTAACATAAAAAAAGTGGAGTTGTAGGAAGTTTATTTATATGGAAACTGAAATTGCTAAAACAAAAAAGACTATGTTGGCAGCGTATATTATAATCATTGTCTGCGGTGCAATTTTTTGTCTGTTCGGCATTTTTGCACTGATAGCAGACGAAATTCTCTTCGGGGCTGTTGCTCTCGTCGTGGGGCTCGTTTGTGTGGGAACGGGCATAGTCTGGACTGTATATATCACAAAAAAACCGAAAGTGTATATCACTTTCAAAGAAGGTAAGTTCTATTTCTGGAACGGTTTAATTTGTTCGCCGTCTGAGGTGGATTATTGCAGCTCACGCAGTGCAGGTATAGACGGTGCGATTGCCAATTACGGAAAGTTGATAATTTCGGTTAATCACACTGAATACAAGCTGCCGTTCGTAGAGGGCGTAGGCAACGTCGTTTCAAATATAACAGCTCTTAAAGCGCAATATATCGCAATAGAGGAAATGCAAAAGCATATCGCGGAGAAAAAATCGGAGGAAGACCCCGTTCAAGAGGACGAAAAAGGTTAATTTATGGCAAATCTCGAAGTTGAAATATGCGGAGTTAAATTTAAAAACCCCGTAATCGGAGCAAGCGGAACGGTTGGATTTGGAAGAGAATTCAACGAACTTTACGATTTATCATTAGTTGGTGGCATAAGTACTAAGGGTATGACCTTAGAGTCGCGACTCGGAAATCCTGTGCCCCGAATAGCAGAGGGTACGAGTGTCATTTTGAACGCCGTCGGTCTGCAAAACCCCGGAGTTGAGCACTTCATAAAATGCGACTTGCCGTTTTTAAAAGAAAAGGGCGTCGTAATAATTGCCAACGTAGCGGGTAAAACGCTTGAAGATTACGGCGCAATCTGCGCAAAATTAGACGGAATTGTCGATATGGTAGAATTGAATATTTCCTGTCCCAACGTAAGGGCAGGGGGTATGGCTTTCGGTATTAGACCCCATAGTATCCTCGAAGTAACGCAAATTTCCAAACAAAATCTTAAAAAAACTTCTCTCATTGTCAAGCTGTCTCCAAACGTAGAAAGTATATCCGTTAACGCCAAATCGGCGGAAGACGGCGGGGCAGACTGCATATCACTTGTAAACACATTTACGGGTATGGTAATCGATTTGGAAAAACGAAAACCTGTTATCGCGAACAATACGGGCGGCGTTTCGGGTGCAGGGATTAAGCCCATTGCCGTAAGAATGGTATACGAAGCATCAAACGCCGTTAAAGTCCCTGTAATAGGAATGGGCGGAATAATGACGGGCGAAGACGCAATCGAGTTTATGATGGCGGGGGCAAAGGCGGTGCAGGTAGGAACTGCGAATTTTGCTGACCCTTACGCTATGCCGAGAATAGTCAAGGAAATGAATTCGTGGCTTGATAGCCACGGTGAAAAGTCCGTCAAAGATATCATTGGCACGGTAGCTTTAAATTAATCTAAAACCCCGTTAATTGGCACATATATGGGGGTCAATCTATAATTCAAGGAGAAAACGAATGACTTATAAACAGCAATTTATTAAATTTATGGTGGAAAACGGCGTTTTGAAATTCGGCGAGTTCACTTTAAAAAGCGGAAGAAAAGCCCCTTACTTTATCAATACGGGCAATTACAAGTCGGGCGCTCAGCTTGCAAGGCTTGGCGAGTACTACGCACAGTGTATTGCGGATAATAAAATAGTTGCCGATACGCTTGTAGGGCCTGCGTATAAAGGAATACCTCTTGCAGTTACGACGGCGGTTTCTCTATACAAAAATCACGGTGTAGACCTTGATTATTGCTTTGACCGAAAGGAAGTAAAGGATCACGGCGAGGGCGGTCTTTTCGTTGGGAAACAGCTTCAAGACGGTGAAAGGGTTATAATTATCGAAGACGTTATGACGTCGGGCAAGGCTCTGCGCGAATTGTTGCCTAAGCTTAAAGCCGCGGCAAGCGTTGAAATTGCGGGAATGGTAATTTCTGTTGACAGAATGGAGCGCGGACTTGAAAGCAGTCTTTCCGCCGTACAGGAAGTTTATAAAGAATTCGGCGTAAAAGTATACTCAATAGTAACAATGGCGGATATTATCGCAGCCATTGAAGACGGCGTTATCGAAGGTAAGGAATACCTCGAAAAAATGAAGGATTACCGTAAAACTTATGGCGTAGAGTAAATATATACCCCCCCCGTTATTTAAGGCATATATGGGGGTTAATTGAAAAATTATCCGCCGCGCAACAATGCGCGGCGGCTTTTATAATTCATAGCGCGGCAAATACGTAATCCAAAGATTTAAAGTGCTCTATAATAGATTTCAGCGCATCTGCGGTTGCCGTTTTGTTCGTTGTGTCGTGGGCAAGTAAAATAATATCCTCGTCGTATTTCGGAGTGTTTACGGCCGACTGAAAAAGTTGCTCGGGTGTAGCCTTGTAAATTTCCGCGTCGCGAGTAGATGCATTCCAATCGTAATATTTCATGCCGTGGTTTGTTACGGCGTTGACGAGAGAAGTTGAAAGCCCATAGCTTCCACCGGGAAAACGGTAGAGCGTGGTGGGTTTGCCTGCAACTTCTTTAATGATTTTATTGCACCGATCAATATCGTTAATAAGGTTTTCGGGTGAGGAGTAAATTTCTCTATATACGTGAGAATAAGAATGAACGCCTACAGAATGTCCCTCATCAATTTCGCGTTTGATAAGATATTTGCGTGTTTCGGCGTTCTTGCCTACGATAAAAAAAGTCGCTTTTACGCCTTCTTCTTTAAGAACGTCAAGAATTTTCGGCGTAACTCTGTCGCTCGGACCGTCGTCAAAAGTCAAATAAATTACTTTTTCTGAGTTGGTTTCGGCAAATGCAACCGTACTTTTAGCAATTTTGGGGCTTACGTAAAACACTATTAAAAACGCGCACATAAGCAGAGCAGCGCATATTGCGGTGAAATTTCTGTTGTTCATACCATTATTTTGCGCATAACCCAAAATTTTACAACAGAAATATTAAATTCCTCAGTACAGTTTGATATTTATAATTGCGTCGGCTATGGCGATTTGTAATCGGCGCAAATCTTTGGAATAAATATAGCCTTCGCCGACGTCCGTACATTCTGCAATAAGACGGCGTATTTCACCCGAAAAGCAATTGTCAGGGTTGGCGTTAAGAAGCCCTTTTAGCGTGTTTTGAATATCCGTAACCACGCTCTTTGCCTGAGCTTGCCCGTATTCGCCCGTGTCAATTGCATTTGCACAGCCGTATGCAAGGGTAGTGAGGGACTGCAAGGTGTTTAAGTTACCCAAATAAAGCTTATTGTTTGCGCTTGACGAGTTTGCAATTATATATTCGTCAGTTGAAATTTCAATCACTTCGCAGTTCACGTCCCGCCGTTTAAGGCTTTCGCAAACCGTGTTAGCGTCGTTGCCGTCGTAATAACAAGCAACCGTTACGAAAAACGAGTCGTCGTATTCAAGAATATATCCCGCCCCGCCGTAACTCGATACTGCTCCTGAAACGGAGCTTGCCGAAACCGCATTGTCCTCGGTTCTGTAACAAATGAAGTAAAAAGTTGTTTCAAAAGTAAGTTTATTCGCCGAGCAAGAAAAACTGATTATTAGTATAACCGCGGTAACGGCAACAACCGCCGCTACCGAAATTATAAAAGGAGAAAATTTTTTCCCTGCAATTCTCATACAATAAGATATTTTCTCTCTGTGAAAATTATGAAAACGAGAGGTACTGACTTTTATAAACGTAACAAAATTTTAAAATTGAACTGCTTTTATAATTATGCCCTTAAAAATGCTTGCAAAAATAAAATAATTTGATATAATAATAAGAGTTCTGTGTAATTGCTACTGTGGCTCAGTTGGTAGAGCAGCTGATTCGTAATCAGCAGGTCGCCGGTTCGAGTCCGGCCAGTAGCTCCAAAAAAGAAGAGCGGTATCACCGCTCTTCTTTTTTATACAAAACAAATCCGCTTTGCATATTATATAATACTGCGAAGAGGTTATGTATGTCTTTAAGCGTGTGTCTTATCGTCAAAGACGAAGAAGAGGTTATTTCCCGCTGCCTTACTTGCGTTAAAAAGTTTGCCAATGAAATAGTCGTCGTTGATACGGGCTCGTCGGACGGAACAGTCAATAAAGTAAAAAAATTTACCGATAAAATTTATTTTTTTAAGTGGGTGGACGACTTTTCGGCTGCCCGCAATTTTGCTATGGAAAAGGCAACTTGCGATTTCGTAATGTGGCTTGACGCTGACGACGTCGTAACTGACGAAAACTGTATCAAAATCAAAAATCTCGTTGACGGGGCAGACTTCGATATGGCGTTCTTGCCGTATGCAGCCGCTTATGAAGGGGACGCTCCAACGTTCGTATATTACAGGGAAAGAATTTTCAGGCGCAGCGAAAATTTCAGGTTCAGCGGCGCAGTACACGAGGCTGTAACACCGCAAGGTAAAATAATTTACAGCGATGCCACAGTGTCCCATAAAAAGGTTAAACCGAACGCACCGCTTCGCAATTTACACTTGCTTCAAAAACGCATTGCCCGCGGAATATGCCTTAACGAACGCGAAAAATTCTATTACGGTCGCGAACTTTTATTTAACGGAATGTTCAGAGAAAGTATCGCCGTTTTGGAGGATTTTCTAAGCGGTAACGGGTGGGTAGAAAACAAAATAGAAGCGTGTCTGAATTTGTGCCGCGCATACTCTGAAATCGGCGACAAAAACGGGTCGTTAAACGCGCTTTTAAGGTCCTTTTTATACGCCCCGCCGAGAAGTGAAGCCTGTTGTGTTTTGGGTGCGTATTTCTTTGAGCAAAACTGCGTTAGTTGCGCCATATATTGGTACGAATTGGCTTTGAAGGCAGATAACGACGCAAAAGGCGGCGGCTTTGTAAATCTTGATTTCAGCGGGTTTATTCCTTATATTCAACTATGCGTTTTATACGATAGGTTGGGTGATTTCGAAAAGGCAAATTTTTATAACGAAAAGGCGGGCGAGATAAAACCCAACGATAAAAGTTATTTAAGCAACAAATTATATTTTCAAGCAAAACTTAATAAAGAGGTAAAATAGAAATGATAAAATTAAGTATTTTCTTTGCGTGCAATTCGGACTGCGGTTGTAACTGCGGCTGCAATTCAAACGGTAACGTAAGAAGAATTTACGTTAATACTTTAACGGGCATCACCGGTCCTACGGGTGCAACAGGCGCAACAGGTCCTGCCGGCGCAACGGGTGCAACCGGACTTAGCATTACCGGTCCTACGGGTGCGACCGGTCCAACAGGTTATAACGGTATGACGGGTACAACCGGTCCAACAGAGCCTGCAATAAATGGGAAACCTTTTTTATCAAAAAAATGCTTTTGCTAAATAAAAAAATGCTACAAACGAATATTTAGAATATTGCTTGAATTTATTTTAAGCATTATAATATTTAGTGGTAGCATTATGATTGACATTAAAAGCAGAGTACGATATTATATGGAAATAAAGGGGCTGAACAACAATCAGCTTGCAATAGAGTCGCGACTAAACCCCTCGGTTATCAGTTCATTATTTACAAGGTCGAGCGAGCCTGAAATCACGACTCTTTCTTCAATTTGCACTGGATTGAACATAACGTTATCAGAGTTTTTTGCCGAAGGTAAAGAATTCGATTTAACTGAAGAGCAAAGGGAGATTTTATATTTGTTTGAACATTTAACCAAAGAAAAACAGAAACTTGCCATTTCTGTTTTAAAAGCATTTATAAGCAAGTAAAATGAAATTGACAACAAAAGAATTTAACCGTTGTCTTCGATTAATCAAAGACGGAGACAACAGTGGAATGCTAAAAATATATAATTATTATTTTGAAAAGTTATTGTTAACTGCCTTTTCGGAGGTTAAATGCAGAAATATCGCAGAAGACGTAGCATCAAACGTATTAATAAGTATTTTTAATAATGCCGCTCACTATAAGTACATAAAAAAGCCCAATTCTTGGATTTTCCAAGCGTTAAAATTTGCGTTGTCAAATTATAAAAAACGCAATGAAAAATACGTTTATGCCGAGTTTATTGACGAAGCATATTCGTCGAAAGACCAAAATTGGGATATGAAAATAGAATTTGCGAATACTTTGGCGAAATTGCCTATAAGGCAACAGGAAATAATTCAGCTACATTTCGTATATGGAATGACTATCAGCGAAACTGCCAAAGAGTTGGAGATTTCAACCAGCACGGTAAAGCGCCAAATCAATTCCTTAAGAGAAGAATTAAGAATTTTTTTAAATTATTGAAATAAATGAGACTTTTTCTTGGTAAACACAACCTTATAAGTAGAAAGATTAAAGAGGTGATACTTATGAAAAAGACTTTAAGTTTGGTTTTAAGCTTTGCAATGCTTATTTGCTGCTGCCTGTGCATAGGCACGGCAAACGTTGCAATCGGTAGCGCGGAGAGCCGCTACGGTATAGACGTTCCCGTTCCCTACGGCGGAATTATTCAGGGCTATGCTACGGATACCGTCTATTACTCACGTAAAGATGTTAGTGAATCGTACGAAAATCCCCTTAACTTGCCGCTGTATATAGCAAGCAATATTGAAAATGCATGCTGCATTACGGCGGGCGGAGCTATTATAGGACATTTTGACCGATATTATGAGGAATTAATTCCGGACCATACGGTAAGAGTTTTTTTGGGAATACCTACATACGGAAGTCAGGACGCGGCAGTAAACGCTATGCACCAGGAGCTGTATAAGCTAATGGGTTCAACCTCTGCAGGAACTAGCGTTGAGGGTTATAAAAAGGGAATGACTTCATACGTTCAAAATAAGGGCAGAAGCATTGAAATATCGAGTATATACAGTAACTCTTCGTTAAATAAATCGGCTTATATGTCAGCTTTGCAATCGGGAAAACTGCTTACCGTATTTTTAGACGGATTCTCCGTAGTGAGCGGGGTAGAAATCGAATCGTTTGACGGATATGATACTATTTCGAATACAATCGTTAATGGATTACATGCCGTTGCAGCATACGGATATAGAAATATAAAATATTACGACGCTTCTGATAAATTGGTTCAGGAAGATAATTATCTGTTGGTTCATACGGGGTTTGCATCTGCGGGATTGTCAATGATTCGTCTTAATAAATATACAACAGTTGACGACGGTTACGTAATCAACATAACTTAAAATGAGAGAAGACAAAGAATTACAAAAAAAATTAAAGAGTACATTCGAAACTCCTGATACGCCTTTTAACGAATGGGCAGATAAGAGGGGTATTTTTGCTGATGCTACTGCAAAGGTAGAATGTCCTGTATGCGTGCCAGTTGATAACGTTAACGGGCGCAGTATGCCTAACGGCAATAAAAAGAAGATACTTATCATATGTGCTTCCTTTGTTGCGTTGATTTTAGCGGTAGTAATAATACTTATAACAGTTTTGCCCCGTCCGTTTGTTCCTAAGATTTACGGGGAAAACGATACGTTAAATTTTGATATAGAGTTTAACGAAATACTTCAAACAGAAGATATTTATTTGTTTGATATGAAAGACGAAGAGAAACCCGAATTAGTAACAAAAAGCGTGCTGATTGAAGACAATTCGCAGGTGATGTTATATACTTTACTTAGGTGCTTGGTGTCAGTTGAAAACGGTGAGATTTATGACGGATTTTATATAACGTACAGAATCAGGACGTATGAAAATTATGAATTCGTGGGTTGTCAAACATACGATAAATTGAACATCAGCGCAAATATTAATGATTTGAAAGTGTCATATATAATTGATAATAAAAACAATCCGATAGCCTACGCAAGTTTTTCAGTCGGAGAATACGAGTATTTTATCGAGGCGTACGGTTATGAAGGAGTTACCGTATTAAACGAAGACAATTTTATCAATTTATTAAACAAAATTTTAATTTAACAGCTAATTTTTAATAAAAAAGCACTATTTTTTAAATAGTGCTTTTTTTGTGAACTAATTTTACAGTTTTAAAAACCTATATAAATGGTGCGCCTGAATTAATAACGTTAACTCTTTATTACGAGGTTTTTTATTGTGTCTAAGAAAATCAAAGGAACGTATGAAAAGGATTTTACAGCCGTTTTGGAAATTAAAACCAAATCAGTAAAAAGTTGGGAATTTATGCGGATAAAAACCGAATATAATGTCGTAAAAGCGGAGTAATTGCGATATTATGGTGATAGTAGCAGTAGAAAACGTAATAAAAAGATATTCGTATATTACTGAGGCGATACGGCAAGGATTGGATTATGCGGAATTTTACATCGGTAACAGAAAACAAGTCATACACATTACGGAAGAAATAAAAACTGTATGTACGGTAATCGAGGACGTATTAAAAAAGGAGAACAACGCTTTGATAAAACAAATGCTAAAAGGAATGCTTGCGGGAGAACTCGATATTTTTATTATGGAAAAATTGCCTTATTCCAAAAATTCGTATTATGACAGAAAACAAGCAATTATCGAAAAAATTTATCGCGGTTGTATCCATAAAGGCTTAGTAAGTTACAATGAAATTTTGGAAGAGGAAATTGCGGTATGAAAAAACTTTCTGCAACTGAAACGATTAATTATTTAATACAAATTTTAATTTATTACCTTGAAACTTCCGAAGAAGAGAAAAACTTATGCGACGGGAGTTTTGTCTTAGGCGAGAGAACTGCTTACGTTGAATGTCTCGAAATCTTGCAATTTTGGGAGCATGCGCACAAAAACGGTTTGGACTTCGATATCGAGGCAAGGTATCCTATTTAAATTAAATAAAAACTCGGCTTCGGCTTGTCCCGAAGCCGAGTTTTTTATTATGCCCGTAACAGAAAAACTTAAAAACTCATATTATGGATAGGGGAACTATACTTAAAGTGAGGTATATATAAACGAGCATCAAACCTGAACAATTGATTGAACGGTATAAATCTTGCCCGAAATGCGAAAGGGAGTACGTAATTGACGGCAAAAAGTATATCGTTACAAGGCATTTTACGGGTGATAAAAATATAAATCAAGTAGTTGCAGAACTCGCAGTCCGCCGCGCAAACAGGGAAATGGGTTTGATATGACGGCAGCGTTTGCAAAGACGGGAATATATATGCGTTTGTCCCGTGATGACGAAAAAGCGGGCGAATCGACGTCTATTGAACGTCAGCGCATTATTCTTCATAATTTCGTATCGGAACACGGCGGCGTGATTATTGACGAATACGTAGACGACGGTTGGTCGGGGACAAACTTCGACCGCCCCGACGTCAAGCGAATGTTAGATGACGCGCAGTCGGGTAAAATCGATACTATCGTGGTAAAAGACTTATCGCGTTTCGGGCGAAACTATATTCAAGTGGGGCAGTACATAGACTATATTTTTCCCGCATACGGCATACGGTTTATTGCGATTAACGACAACGTGGATACTTCAGACAGATGCAGCGCCGCCATGGATATGATGCCTATAATGAACGTTTTTAACGAGTGGCACGCCGCCAACACGAGCAAAAAAATCAGGGCGGTTTTGGAGGCAAGCCAGCGTTCGGGGAAGTACACAAATTGGAATTATCCGTACGGCTATAAGGCGGGAACTGACGAAAACCGCACCGCCGTTATCGACGAAGAGGCGGCAAAGGTGGTAAAGCGAATTTTTAATTTGCGGATTGAAGGAAATTCTTGCGGAACTATTGCTAGAATCCTGACCGATGAAGGCATACCCAATCCCGCAACTTACTTTACAAAACTTGACGGCGGGAAGTGGGACAGACCGTGTTCGCCGTTTTGGTGGGCGTCTACCGTAACGGGGATACTTTCAAATCCTACTTACGTAGGCTATACGGTACAGCATAAAACAACGAGCGTTTCTTATAAAAACCATAAAGTAATCCGTATACCGGAGAGCGAACGAATAATTAAAGAAAACGCTCACGAGGCAATAGTCAGCCGAGAAATATGGGATAAGGTACAGGAAATCAACAAATCCGTATCGAGAGGGAAAACAGATAAGTCTGAGAAAATACACGCTTTGTCGGGATTGCTCGTTTGTGCGGATTGCGGAAAGAAACTCAAACTAAAAACGACTAAGCATACTTACAAAAATTCGGAAATTTGCAAATGCAGCTTTGCTTGCCGAACTTATACCGATTTAGGCAAAAAATATTGCTCGTCTCACAGCATTTCGGAGCGGGAAATAGAAAGCGTAATTATAAAGGACGTTCAGGCTATGTTAAACGCCGTGATTATTGACGAGGATAAGGCGAGAGAAAATTTTATAAGGGAAAGAGCAAGAAGCAGCGAACAGAACAGGTATTCCGACGAAAGACAACTCAAAGCCAACAAAAACCGCATTGCAGAATTGGATAAACTTATACAGACTGCCTTTGAGGACAGAGTGCTAAAAAATATGCCTGAAAGCGTCTGTATCGGGCTTTGCGATAAGTACCAAAAAGAAAAGCAAATATTAGAAGCAGAAATATCGGAAACCGAAAAAAGACTTTCAAATGCAAGCAAAGACGAAGAAGAGGTTGACGAGTATATAAGAAGATTAAAGCTATACGGCAATTGCGAAAGTCTTACGAGGGAAACGTGCTTGCAGCTAATCAATTTTATAACGGTAGGAGAAGAGAACGAATTTGACGGCGGACGGAGCATACATATCTATTATCAACTGATAAACGACGGAAATATGAAATAATTTTCCCATTTATTGTTGGATCAACAGGCCCTACCGGTCCTACCGGACCTTCGGGAATGACAGGTCCAACCGGACCTACAGGTCCTTCAGGTGTAACAGGCCCTACCGGTCCTACCGGACCTTCGGGAATGACAGGTCCAACCGGCCCTACAGGTCC
>CAMWIW010000012.1 GCA_947174415.1 uncultured Clostridia bacterium | reverse complement strand
CGGTTGTAACCGCGTGCCGCTTTTATTTATTAAATTATATTTCCAAAACGTCGTTCATATCGTACTTGCCCGCAGGCTTGCCTGCAAGCCACTTCGCGGCGCGTATCGCGCCAACCGCAAACACCCGCTTGGAGCGCGCCGAGTGGGAGAGGGCTATAATTTCGTCCTCGCCCGCAAACAAAACCTCGTGCTCGCCGACGATTGTCCCGCCGCGTACGGCGTGAATACCTATCTCGTTTCCGCGCTTGCCGACAATGCCCTCTCTGCCGTTTAAAACGGGCTTGCCGTTATCGAAAGCAGAGTTCGCGCTTTCCGCAAGCATCAACGCCGTGCCCGAAGGCGCGTCAACCTTTTGGTTGTGGTGCTTTTCGATTATCTCTATATCGAACCCCTCGCCAAGCGTTTGGGCGGCTTTTTTAACGAGCTTAACCAAAAGGTTAATTCCCAAAGAAAAATTACCCGTTTTGAAAACGGCAATCTTTTTCGCCGTTTCGTCTATAAGGCGCAAATCTTCGGCGGAATATCCCGTCGTTGCAAGCACTACGGAGCAACCGTTTTTAACCGCCCAACCAAGCTCGCCCTTTAAAACCGCGGGTGAGGAAAAGTCTATAATTACGTCAACTTTTTCGTTTACCTTCGCAAAATCGTCGTATACGGGCACGCTCTGTCCGTCGCAATTTCTATCAACGCCGCAAACGACTTTAAGCTCGACGTCGTTTTGCAAAAGCTCAACGAGGTTTGCTCCCATTTTACCGTTTATGCCGCAAATTAAAACGTTCATATTTTAAGTCCGACCCTTTCGATTTCTCTCAATAAAATTTCTTTGTTTTTGTCCTCGAGTTCAGTCAGAGGCGAGCGGGGAACGCCCGCGTTAAAGCCTATCATATTGTAAGCCGCTTTCACGGGAATAGGGTTCACTTCCAAGAAGCAAGCGTCTTCCAAGGGGAGGAGGTAGTCCTGAACGGCGTTCGCCTCGTCCAACTTATTTTCTTTGACAAGGTTATACATTTTCTTCACAAGCGCGGGCGCGATATTCGACGTTACCGATATAAGTCCCGCCCCGCCGACGGCAAGCATAGGCAAATTAAGAAAGTCCTCGCCCGAGTACAAATCCATCTTTCCGCGTATGCGCCTTATCGTTTCGCACACCTGCGCCATATTTCCGCTTGCCTCTTTTATGCCCGCCATATTCGGGATATCCGCAAGCTTTTCAACGGTTTCAGGCAGAATGTTCACCGCCGTGCGCGAGGGCACGTTGTACGCGATAACGGGAATTTTAACGGCACTGCAAATCGCCTTGTAGTATTCGTAAAGCCCTTTTTGCGTGCACTTGTTGTAGTAGGGTGTTACTGCAAGCACGCCGTCCGCTCCAAGCTTTTCGGCGCGCACGGTTGCCGCAACGGCTTTTGCGGTATCGTTGCTGCCCGTGCCAACGATAATTTTTATTCTTCCCGCGGCTTTTTTAACCGCGTATTTAATAGTTTCGGTCTTTTCGTCCTCGGTCATGGTTGCGGGCTCGCCCGTAGTGCCTAAAATAACAAGTCCGTCCGCGCCGCCGTCAATCTGGAACTCTATCATTTTGCCGAATTCTTCGAAATTAACGCCGTCTTTCGTGAAAGGAGTTATCATTGCGGTAATTATTCCGTTGCAAAAGCCTGTCATAATCAAAATACCTCTGTAAACATTCTAATCTTTCGTGTTATCAAAAGTTACATTCAGTCGAAGTAACCTTTTGCGGCAAGAAGTTCGGCTAAAAGCACCGCGCCGCCTGCCGCGCCGCGAAGGGTATTGTGCGAAAAGCCTATAAACTTATAATCGTACAAATTATCCTCTCTCAGCCTGCCTGCCGAAACTGCCATACCGCCCTCTAAGTTTCTGTCAAGATGGGGTTGGGGACGGTTATCCTCTTCGAAATAGTGCAAAAACTGTTTGGGTGCGGAGGGTAGGGCAAGCTTTTGCGGTTCGCCCGAAAACTCTTTCCACGCCTTTATGATTTCTGCTTTTGCGGGCTTGTTTTCGAACTTGACGAAGCAAGCCGCCGTGTGTCCGTCCGATACGGGAACTCTGAGACACTGCGCCGTAATCTTGGGGGAGGAGGCGGGCACGATTTCGCCGCCCTTTATTTCGCCCCATATTTTAAGGGGCTCTTGCTCGCTTTTTTCTTCCTCGCCGCCGATGTAGGGGATTATATTGTCGCAAATTTCGGGCATAGTCTCAAAAGTCTTGCCTGCGCCCGAAATAGCCTGATAGGTGCAAACGGCAACTTCTTTGATACCGAACCTTTTCAGAGGGTGCAAGAGGGGTACGTAGGACTGCAACGAGCAGTTGCTTTTGACAGCGATAAAGCCGCGCTTAGTGCCCAAACGCTTTCTTTGCGCCGCAATAATTTCAATGTGTTCGGCGTTAATTTCGGGAATAATCATAGGCACGTCGCCCGTTGCGCGGTGTGCCGAATTGTTGGAAACAATGGGACATTCGAGCTTTGCGTAAGAATATTCGAGCTCTTTTAAATCGTCCTTTTTCATATTTACCGCGCAGAAACAGAAATCGACTTCTTTCGCGATTTTTTCCCTGTCCGCGGCGGCGTCGTAAACCGTTAATTCCGCGTATTTTTTGGGCATCGGCGTCGATAAATGCCACTTTTTCAACGCGTCCTTGTACTTTTTACCCGCAGAATTTGCGGAAGCGGCAAGGCATTTCACCTCGAACCAAGGGTGGTTTTCAAGCAATAACAAAAACCGTTGCCCGACCATTCCCGTTGCGCCTATAATTCCAACTTTAAACTTTTTCATTGCGTACTCCAAAAAAAATAAAAAGACAGCGCGTTGCACTGTCTTGCAGAAATCAAAACGGCAATTAGCGCAACACTTCAAGTGACAGTCGCAAAGGTATTAGCCCGTGCGCCCGACGCGGCTAAAAGGGTTTGCCGCACCTCGGCGGAAGTGCCCTTTCAACGCGGCTTTATAAGCGGAATTGCCTTTTCAATTCCTTTGCCGCGGCTAATAATGCCGTCCGCTCCTCTAAATGCAAGGAAATTTTAACATAAAAAAGACGTAAAGTAAAGTTATTTCCGTAACAAAAAATTATTTGTTTATATTCCCAACGCAACGAAAACTGTTTGACACCCCTTAAATAATAGTGTAAAATAGACAAGTACAACTAAAAACAAATTCGAAAGTGGTTATAGATTATGAAATCGAATAATTCCATAAAATTAAAATTCAGTTTAATTATTGCGTTTGCACTCAGCTTCCTTATTGCTGTAGGCGCGTTTTTGGGCATAACGTTAGCCCGTGCCGACCGCACCGTTTCCGTAAGCTCGTCGGGCGGGTTAAGCATATTTAAGGACGCTTCCAACTCCAACGCTCCCATATGGGCACACGAAGAGGGTGAGGGCGACGATGCAAAAGACTTCGTTATGTTCGTCTTCGAAGATGACGACGACGCGGTTAACTACAAAAAGAACCTTGCTTTCAAGTGGTATGAAAATATAGCCGACAATTCGGTAACTTCGGATAACGAAGACGGAGAGGACGAAGGCGAAACAGAAGAGAAGGCAATCAACTTCGATATGCGCGAGGGTTGGTTCAATATGGAAATAGGCTTTGCCGACCAAAACAACGACGGCGGCAACCTTCAATTCGAAAAGTTCGTAATAACTTTCGAAAGCCAACAGTACTCCGAAACCAAAGACGGCAAAACCACGAACTATATCGTATTCGAAAAGACCGCCGGTAACGACCTCGAAGTTTACGTTGCAACCAAGGACGCGTCAGAAAAAGATTTGGACGCCGTTTTGGACAGAATTGCAGCGGACGGCAATTCCCTCGGTACGGTTGGAAACGACCATATAACCATTAAATTCGACGGCGACAAAAGCGGCAATTATACGGTTAAAATTGCAGACGGTACGAATACTCTTACGGGCACTTTCGAAAATATAGGCAAGACCTATTCCAAGAACTCTTCATCGACTACAGCACCCGTAACGCCCCTTTCGTTTAAAGCTCTGTTTGCGGAAGAGGACGAGGAGAACCCCGAATCTCACGGCTACGGCTTTATGACCCTTTATTCGCTCAACAACCAAAGCTTCGAGCTTTCGGGCGTAACCGACCACAGCGCAGCTATCACAAGGGGCAATATCAACGACGATACGCCTCCCGTAGTTTGCCTCGATAAAGCAGTTCCTTTCATTAAATATAACGGCGAAATTACTTTTGATTATACGGTTATAGACGTAATCACGTCCTCGCCCAGCTTAATTACTTCGTACTATATGTTGACCGCGGCTGACGCGAACGGCAACGTTCCCGAATACAAGGAGAACGGCGGCGATTTCAGAACCGTTTCGGATTCTGACGACCAATATATTTTCCCCAGCAGTATTCATTACAGACCCGATTCAAACGATTACGGGAGCGTATATAACGAGAACTTCAAAGTTAAGGCGGCGGTTAAAGTCGTTCTTAAACTCACCGATACCACTTCAACGGGCGGGCAAACGACCTACGTTTATTTGGATTGGTACGTCGATTCCAATTATCTTATCAAGTTAAACGGCGATGCAACCAAAACTTATATTGCGGTTGCCTCCGACGAGCAAGGCTTGTCTTACGCTTATACGGACGTTGAAAATAAAACGAGCAACCCCGATAACAGCACTGCGTGGGCAACGGCTGTTGAAAATTATAAAAACGCGGTAGCGGAAGCGGCAAAGGACTTGAAAGCGGGTAGCAAAAACTACTTCTATCTTCCTTCGGTTGAAAATCTTTTCAATACCGACGCAACGCCTTATTCCGATTTAACTTTTTCAATATATTATAATAACGGCTCACAGCAACAGTCCACGGGCAAGAGCGCGAACGGACTTTCGATAAATCTTACGAAAGCGGGCAAATACGTTTTCACGGTTTACGCAAAGGACGCTGCGGGCAACAATATGCTTTACTTCGACGATGAACACGAAGAAACCGAGTTGGAAGCAAGCGAAATTTGGAATATGTACAAGCAGGAGAAGGACAGCGAATACGAAGGTATGAGGAAGTATCTGCCTTGGTTCGAGTTCACCGTTGAAGAGTCTGAAATTTCAATTGAAGACCCCGACGACCAGTCTACCGCATACGTAGGCAGTAGCTTTACTCCCGACAGCTTCGAAATCAACGGCGTATCCGTTAAAACCGTTTATTCCCTTTACGAGTTCCAGAACGACCTTTGGGCAAAGGACAACGACGGCAAGGCTATGACTTACGAAGAGTTCAGCGCGCAGAAGGATACCCTGTTACAGGAATACAGAAGATATTTCACGAGAATACGCCCCACCTCCGAGCTTAAAGAAGGCACTGCGGACTACGAGAAATTCAACGAATACGGTTGGAACGGAAGCTCGCTCACCTTCACCCCGCAGACCGATAACGCATTCTATCTTATAAAATGCGAGGCAAGCAGTTCCGAAACGGCTGAACCCGTAACCCAATGTATGGTAGTTGCGGCAGCTCCCAAGGTTGACCCCATTAAGGGCGAGGATACTTGGGTACAGGACAACGTAACTTCCATAATTCTTCTCTGCATTGCGGGTGCGTCGCTCATAGGCATAATATTACTTCTCGTAATCAAACCCAAAAATAACGGCGACGTAGACGAAGTTATCAAGACTTCTAAAAAATCCCGTAAGAAATCCGACTAACAGGATTTAAATAAAATCACAAATCCAACCAAGCCGAGGCGCAAAAATTTGCGCCTCGGTTTTTTTTTGCTTTCAAACGCTTGACAAGTATAAGCCTTTGTATTATTATGTTATTATCATATGAATATTCATTCATATAAAAGCATACAATAATATAAAGGTGATATTATGGAAAAACACGTAAACGAAGAAGAGCTGCACGGGGCGCGCGTTAAAGCCGCGCTTTCGGTAATGCCAAGCGACGGGGATATAGAAGAAATGGGTGCAAGGTTTAAAACCCTGTCCGAGCCGTCCCGCCTTAAAATTCTTTTGGCGCTGTCCGCAGGCGAGCTGTGCGTAGAGCACATTACCGAAGCGGTGGGGGGCAACCAAAGCGCCGTTTCGCATCAGCTTAAAACCCTTAAAGACAACAAAATCGTCAAGTGCCGCAGAGAGGGGAAGAAAATTCTCTACTCGGTATCGGACGCTCACGTTATGATAATGATAGAGGTCGCAAAGGAGCATTTGAAGTGCCATGAATAGTTTTAAAATTACAGGGCTCGATTGCGCCGCTTGTGCGCGGGAGCTTGAAGAAGAGATTTTAAAAATATCGGGCGTAACGGAAGCAACCGTAGACTTTATGGCGCAAAAGGTTTACGCCGAATGCGACGGCGCAACGCTTGAAAAAGTAAAAGCCGTATGCAATAACTTCGAAGAAGTAAAGGTCGTGGAAGAGGTCGCACCGTTAAACGCCGTTGCGCCCGCGGGAGAAAAGCTGAATATAACGGGCCTGTGCTGCGCAAATTGCGCCCGTGAGCTGGAAGAGGATTTAAACAAAATAGAGGGCGTTTCGGCTACCGTAGACTTCGTCAATATGCGCGTTAATCTTAACGCAGCCACACCCGAGGCAAGGGAAAAAGCGATTTACGCTATAACCCACTTCGAGGACGTGAAAATTGTTTCCGATAAGCCCGTTCGCAAAAGCGTCTTTAAGGAACGCTTAAAGGATATTATTCTTATTACCGTTGCGGCGGTGCTGTTTATTCCCGCACTCGTATTAGACTTAACGGGCACGGCAAAAAGCAGTTTGGCGGCGGAAATCATAACCTATATTTTATACGGGCTTGCCTATCTTACCGTGGGACATCCCGTGCTTATCAATACCGCTAAGAATATCGCAAAGGGCAAAATTTTCGACGAAAACTTTTTAATGACAGTTGCGTCGGTCGGAGCAATTCTGTTGGGCATTTTCGCAGGCGACGGCTTTGCCGAAGGCGTTGCCGTTATGCTTCTGTATCAGCTTGGTGAACTTCTTCAAGCCGTTGCGGTAGGCTCTTCCCGCAATTCCATTTCGACTTTAATGAACCTTAAAAGCGACAGCGCAACGCTTTTGGTTGACGGCGTTCAGCGCGCCGTTTCCCCCGAGGACTTGCGCGCGGGCGATACCATAATTATAAAGGCAGGCGAAAAAGTGCCCGTGGATTGCCTCGTTAAAAAAGGCGAAAGCGCGCTTGATATGAAAAGCCTTAACGGTGAGCCGCTACCCCGCGATATAAAGGCGGGGGACGAGGTTTTGTCTGGCAGTATCAATTTATCGGGCGTTATCGAAGCTGAGGTTTTGCGCGAATACAAAAACTCCGCGGTTGCCAAGATTTTAGAGCTTGTCGAAAATTCCACGGCTAAAAAGTCAAAACCCGAAAAATTCATAACCAAATTCGCAAAATACTACACGCCCGTCGTTTGTCTTATAGCGGTGATAGTAGCGGGCATAGTTCCTACGGTAATCTGCGCCGTTAACGCAAGTTTTATATGGGAAACTTACCGCGAATGGATTTACAACGCTTTAAGCTTCCTCGTAATCTCCTGCCCGTGCGCTCTCGTAATTTCCGTGCCGCTTTCGTATTTCGGCGGTATAGGCAGGTGCGCAAAATTCGGCGTTTTGGTCAAAGGCTCTACTTGTCTTGACGAGTTAGCGCTTGCAACGGTTGCGGCGTTCGATAAGACGGGCACGCTGACGGAGGGCGCTTTCGAAATAGTCGGTTTCACCGACGAAAAAACCTTGTCTCTTGCAGCGGCGGCTGAAAAATATTCTTCCCACCCCGTGGCGGCGGCGTTTAAAACCGTTGAAACCGGATACGAGGTGCAAGGCGCGGAAGAGGTAGCGGGCAAGGGCGTTAAATGCTTTCTCGGCGGCGAAACGCTTTTGGTCGGTAACGGCAAGCTTTTGCAAGAGAACGGGGTCGAGTTCGAAGAAAAGGTCAGCCTTTCAACCGTAATCTACGTTGCGCTTGCGGGCAAGTATACGGGTGTTATCGAAATAGACGATAAAGTCAAGGACGGCGCGAAAGAGGCGTTGTGTGAGCTGAAAAAATCTGGTGTTACCTATACCGAAATGTTGACGGGCGACAGAAAAGAACGAGCGAAGGTTATCGCGGACGCGTTATCTCTGGACGGTTGTAAAGCCGAGCTTCTTCCCGACGAAAAACTGCAACGGGCGGTTGAACTCAAAGAAAAGGGGAAGCTCATTTACGTCGGCGACGGCATAAACGACGCACCCGTTATGACGGCGGCGGACTGCGCCGTGTCTATGGGCAAGGTTGGCTCGGACGCGGCAATCGAGGCAAGCGATATAGTCTTGGTTTCGGATAATCTTCGGCTTCTTCCAAAGGGCAGAAGAATAGCGAAGGGCACGCGCAGGCTCGTTATGGAAAACATAGTCGGCTCTCTCGTAATCAAGGTCGCGATTATGGCGTTAAGCGTAGCCTTACCCGCTTTCCCGCTTATTGCGGCGGTGGTGGCGGACGTCGGCGTTATGCTAATAGCAGTGCTGAACGCAATGCGCACCAACCTTATTAAATAACAAAATCTGCGGCGCAATACTTCGTTGAACTCCGCTGGCCTTGGGTCGTGTACGGCAAAGTACACTCGCCGACGGCAATGCTAGTTCGCCTCGTCTTGCTTGCAGCTCTGCTATTTGAAACGTTGGTATAATTTAATCTTATATAAATTATTCGGATAAATTTCGACAAAAATCGGCAAACCGCGTTCAATCGTTTGCCGATTTTGTTTTTCGTGTGATAAAATATGAAATATAAGTGAATTTTTAGCCCCCGCGGGGGCTGTTTGCTGTGTTACAGCAAACAAAAACACTTAAAAGAAATAAAAACGGAGGAATCTTCAATGAGTGAAGAAACGAAAGAAGAAGTAGTTGCCGAACCCGTTGCAGCGGAAGAGACACAGCCTGTCGAAGCTCCTGCGGCTGACGGAACGGTAGCGGTTGAACCCCAAAGCCCCCACAAAGGCTTTTTAGGCAAAGTCGATAATTTTTTCGGCATAACCAAGAGCGGCTCTAAGTACAGGGTTGAAATCGTTGCGGGCTTAACAACCTTTATGGCAATGGTTTATATACTTATGGTCAATGCGGGTATGTTCGAACTCGTTATCGGCGGAGAAGACCCTTTCGGCGCGTCCTATATTGCGACGGCGTTGGGCGCAGTAGCCGGTACGCTTTTAATGGCGTTCCTTGCGAAAATGCCTTTGGCGCAAGCCTCCGGTATGGGCGTTAACGCGTTTATAGTCTTTACGCTGGTGCTTGGCGGAACGGGACTTTCTTACGCCAACTGTATGGTATTCACTCTTTTAGACGGCGTGATATTCCTTCTTTTAACCGCAACCGGTTTAAGAAAGAAGATTTTCGAAGCTATCCCCGCCGGTGTCAGACATGCTATCCCTGTCGGTATCGGTTTGTTTATTGCATTTATTGGTTTCCAGCAAGCAGGCGTTATCATTAACGAAGATTCTACTCTCGTTCAGTTCGCTTCGTTTAACGTTCTTGCAAAAGGTTGGACTTGGGGCGGCGTAATTGCTCCGCTTATTGCGATTATCGGCGTTCTTGCAATCGCAATTCTTTCTAAAAAGAACGTAAAGGGCGCAATCCTTTGGGGAATTCTCGGTTCTGCAATTCTTTATTATATATTCGCAGCTATAGGCTATGCGGCAGGCGATACGGTTTGCAAGGGCATATTCGACAGCATTTCCATTAAAGACCCTTTCAGCGCGTTCAAAGCTTGGGGTAAGGACTCCGTCGGCGTAGTCTTCTACGAGGGCTTTAACTTCGATACTTACTTTGCTATCGACGGTCATAACGCAGGTACTTTAGTCGTCCTCATTATAACCACGGCGCTTTCGCTGTGCATGATCGATATGTTCGATACAATCGGCACTTTGTATGGCGCATGCGCAAAGGGCAACCTTTTGGACGAAAACGGCACTCCTATCCGTATGAACAGAATGATGCTTGCAGACTCAATCGCAACTTGCGTTGGCGCTGTTGCGGGTACTTCCACAGTTACGACTTTCGTTGAGTCTTCTTCGGGCGTTGCCGCGGGCGGTAAAACGGGCTTTACGGCTCTCGTTACGGCGGCTTGCTTCCTTATCGCAATGTTCCTTTCTCCTATAGCACAGCTCATTCCCAGAAGTGCAACGGCTACCGCACTCATTTGGGTTGGCGTGCTTATGATGTCGTCGGTTACCAAAGTTAAGTGGGAAGACGCGGGCGAAGCTATCGTTGCTTTCCTTACGTTTATAGTAATGGTACTCGGCTACTCCATTTCAAAGGGTATCGGTATCGGCATTATTGCTTATATCCTCGTTAAGCTCTGCACGGGCAAGGTTAAGGAAATCAGTATTGCAACTTGGATTATCGGAATTCTTTTCCTTGCAACTTTCATTTTGACTTAATGAACCAAAATATTTCAAAGCCGCCGCTTGAAAAAGCGGCGGCTTTGTGCTATTATGAAGAAAAAACGAGGTTACATTATGTTAGAAAAATATATCTCCGCTGCAAAGCGCGCAGATAAAGCCGATTTGGTTTTAAAAAACGCAAGCTTTGTTGACGTTTTCACGGGCAAAATAAGAAAGGGCGATATTGCCGTCGTCGGTGAAAAAATCGTCGGCACGGGCGAATACGAGGGCAAGGAAGAGGTGGACTGCACGGGACTTACCGTTATTCCGTCGTACATCGACGGGCACGTTCATATCGAAAGCTCTCAGCTTTCCCCCGAAGAATTCGCCTCTTTAATCGTTCCTCGCGGCACTACGACGATAATCGCCGACCCGCACGAGATAACCAACGTCTGCGGTATGGCGGGCTGCGAATATATTTCCAAAGCCTCGGAAAACGTTCCGTTGGACGTAAAACTTCAACTTCCGTCGTGCGTACCCGCAACTCCGTTCGAAACGAGCGGCGCTATCCTTGACGGCAAAGATATCGAAACCCATATACAACACGACTATATTTTCGGCTTGGGCGAGTTTATGAACTACCCCGGAGTATTAGGCTGTAACCCCGACGTTCTCAAAAAGCTCGAAGCGGCGCACGCGGAGGGTAAAATTATCGACGGGCACGCGCCCGCCGTGTACGGTTACGATTTGAACGCTTACCTCTGCGGCGGTATATCTACCGACCACGAATGTGTTACGGGCGAGGAGATAGAAGAGAAAATTTCAAAGGGTATGTACGTGCATATCCGCCACGGCTCTTCGACGCAGAACTTAGGCAACGCAAAATTCATAACAAAGGAAAATATGCGCCGCTTTATACTCTGCACGGACGACAGGCACGCCGCAGACCTCAAAGAAAAGGGGCATTTAGACGACGCTTTAAGACGGCTCGTTGCAAACGGGCTTGACCCCGTAACGGCTGTAACCTGCGCCACGCTCAACTGCGCCGAATGCTACGGGTTGAAGTGGAAGGGCGCAATCGCACCGTTCTACTTTGCCGACTTGGCGGTTGTAGACAACCTTAAAAATTTCAATGCAAAGTACGTTTTCAAAAACGGCAAATTAGTTGCAAAGGACGGCAAGCCGCTTTTCGATACTTCCAAGCGTTACCTTCCCAAAAGCGTTTTAAACACGGTTCATTTGAAGGAAATGAAAGCCGACGATTTCGTCTTGCCTCTCAAAGGCAAAAAGGCAAAGGCTATGACGATACTTCCCGGCGGAGTTGTTACGGGCTGTGAAATCGTGGAAGTGGAAAGCAAAAACGGCGACGCACAGGTCGAGGGAACTGACCTTTTGAAAATGGCGGTGGTGGAACGCCACAAGATGACGGGCAATATCGGCAAAGGACTGTTTAAAGGCTACGGCTTCAAGGGCGGCGCAATGGGCATAACTATCGCGCACGACTCGCACAATATCATACTTCTCGGCGACGATAACGAAAGTTTGGCAAAAGCCGCAAACCATTTGAAAAAGATAGGCGGAGGTATGGTTATCGTGGATAAAAACAGCGGAGAAATTCATTCCCTGACTCTTGATATCGGCGGGCTTATGTCCTCGCGCGACGCAGAGGGATTACAGCGCGACAGCCGCGCCCTTATCGAGCGCGCCCACGCAATGGGCGTTAAAAGGGAGTTCGAGGCGTTTATGTCCCTTGCATTTACTTCGCTTGCGGTTATCCCTAAATTGAAACTTTTGGATACGGGGCTTTTCGACGTGGAGAAATTCGCGTTCACGGATATTAACGCATAATTAAAGCCCGACGGCGCAACGCGCCGTCGGGCTTTAATCGTCTTGTAGAACGGAAGCAATATCTTTAAGCGTTTTCCGCATTTCGAAAATAACTTTGATAACGCCTTCCCGTTGTGCGTCAATTTTATGCTCTTGGGCTTCCCAAAATTCGCAAGCAAGGTATTTCGAAATGTGTTTTCTCGAAACGGCTTTGGTAAGTTTGTTGTTGATACAGTGCCCGTCTCCAAAGACTTTTATAAGCTTACCTTGGTTGCTTTTGAAATAATGTTGGCAAAAATAATTACAATTTTCGCAAAATTTTTCTGTTTGAATTTCCATAACAAAAATATAATATTACATAAATTTCTGTAAGTCAAGCAATTAACAGAAATTTATGTAAAAATTTAACAGAGGATAAGAACAATGAAATTGAATTATGGCGATGCCTTAAAATATCAAAGAGAAATCAACGGTTACACACAAAACGCTCTCGCAAAAGCAACGGGTTTAAAACAGCAAATGATTAGTTGGTGGGAAGCGGGAAACGGACTTCCAAACATTGATTTCTGTGTACAGCTTGCAGACTTTTACGGTATTTCGGTGGACGAGCTTATCGGGCACGAAATACGGAAATAAGTTTATAAAATTTTTTTGCACAAATCATTGACTTTTGACCTGAATAGGTTAAAATTAAGTTGATATCTATAATGCTTTATAAAAAGGAGATAAGAATGGTTACATTTTACGGACCTGACGGCGATATGATTGAAAATCCCGACGAGGACTTTATTAAGGACATAATTTTCAATAAGGGCGAGGATTTTTGGCAGGAGGGTAGCGGTGATTCCTCTTTGGAAGTAGAAGGTTGCGACGAATCGCTATTATTTTTCTATGACGAGCCATACGGCTTCTTCATTATGCGCCACCCCGATTACATTGTTCCTTATGACGAAAACGGAAGCACCGAAACCGTTGAACACGACGTGGGCGGCGAGCCTATGGTTGTTCCTCAGTGCGCTTACGTCAACCGCGAAACGGCTTATAAAATCATAACCGAATACATAAAAAAGAAAAGATTTTCCGATTGCGTTGAATGGATTGATTTATACGACATCGATTTTGAAAACGATTTTTAAATACGGTTTAACTTTTTAAATTACTTACCCCCGAAACGTCTTCGGGGGTTTAACTTTATTACAAACGGTTATTAAATAAATGTACGGAAAAAATCGTAAATTCTTTTAAAAAAATTTTACTTATTTTCTAAAGTATAGTACAATAAACAGAGATATTTTTATTTTAAGGATTTGAATATGGGACTTTTGAAATTCATAATGGGCGCGGACAGCCGCAGCGCGTTAAAAAAACTTAACAGACTTGCGAACAAGGTCGAGGCTTTAGAGCCCAAGTACGCCGCAATGGACGACAAAGAACTTAAAAACCAAACTCTCGTTTTAAAAGACAGGCTTGCAAAGGGCGAAACCTTGGACGATATTATGTTCGACGCATTCGCCGCATTCCGTGAGGCGAGTTGGCGCGTTCTCAAAATGAAGCACTTCCACGTTCAGATTGTCGGCGGTATCTGCTTGCATCAGGGCCGTATCGCAGAAATGAAAACGGGCGAAGGTAAAACCCTCGTTTCAACTCTTCCCGCATACCTCAACGCTTTGACGGGTAAGGGCGTGCATATCGTTACGGTCAACGACTACCTTGCAAAGCGCGACGCCGAGTGGATGGGTAAGGTCCATAAATTTATGGGATTGAAGGTCGGCGTGGTCGTTCCCGGTATGGACGACGGCGAAAAGAAAAAAGCCTATCAATGCGACGTAATCTACGCCACCAACAACGAACTCGGTTTCGACTACCTCCGCGACAACCTCAAAACTTCTATCCCCGCAATGGTTCAGCGCGAGCTCAACTACTGCATTATCGACGAGGTTGACAGTATCTTAATCGACGAAGCGAGAACGCCACTCATTATTTCGGGCAGAGGCGGAGAAAGCTCCAAGCTGTACGAGGACGTGGACAGGTTTGTCCGCAACCTTCAAGGCGGCTTCGACGACGACAAGAAAGAGGCGGAGAAGAAAATCCCTTCAAAGAGAAAGAAAGAGCTTTCGGACGCAGACAGAGCCGCTCAGGAAGAGCTTACGCGCGTTTTGGAAGAAATGGAGAATTGGGACTATATTATCGACAGAAAGGATAAGTCCGTAACCATTACCGAAAAGGGCGCGGAAAAGGCAGAGCGGTTTTTCGGCATAAAGAACCTCGGCGATATAGAAAACGCCGACTTAAACCACCACATTCAGCAAGCGCTCAAAGCTCACGAGCTGTTCCATAACGGCGAAGAGTATATAGTTTCGCCCGACGGTGAAATTTTAATCGTAGACGAATTTACGGGCCGTGTATTGAACGGCAGAAGATATTCCGACGGACTGCATCAGGCAATCGAGGCTAAGGAAAAAGTAAAGGTCAAGGAAGAAAACAAGACCCACGCAACCGTTACTTTCCAAAACTATTTCAGGCTTTACAATAAGCTTGCGGGCATGACGGGTACGGCAATGACCGAAGAGGACGAGTTCAGAACGATTTACTCTCTTGACGTCGTTCCCATTCCCACCAACCGCCCCGTGCAAAGAGTAGACCTTGCCGATATGATTTATTCTACGGTCGAGGGCAAGAAGAGGGCAATCGTCAACGAAGTCGTTGAACGCCACGCAAAAGGCCAGCCCATTCTTATCGGTACTGTAACCGTCGAAAAGTCGGAAGAGATTTCAAGACTTCTTCGCCGCAACGGCATAAAGCACAACATCTTAAACGCGAAGAACCACGAGCGCGAGGCTGAAATCGTCGCGCAGGCGGGCAGACTTAACGCAGTTACGATAGCAACCAACATGGCGGGACGCGGTACGGATATTCTTCTTGGCGGCAACCCCGAATACCTTGCTAAAAAGCGTATGCGCGAGGAAGGCTACGACCACGATATGATCGAGGTTGCAATTTCCTACGCCGACAGAGAATTCACCGAGGAAGAGCAGGTTGCGCGCAACCGCTACGCCGAGCTTTACTCGAACTACAAAAAGGAAACGGACGCGGAAAAACAGGAAGTTATCGCGGCGGGCGGCTTGTGTATTCTCGGCACGGAGCGCCACGAATCGCGCCGTATCGATAACCAGCTCCGCGGACGAAGCGGCCGTCAGGGCGACCCCGGCGCTTCAGTATTCTTCATTTCTTTGGAAGACGACCTTGCAAAGCGGTTTGGCGGCGAAAGAATGAAGCAGCTTTACAACGTATTCAAAATCGACGAAGACCAGTGCTTACAGTCAAAAATGCTTTCGCGCAGCGTCGAAGGCGCACAGCGCGCAATCGAAGGCAGAAACTTCGGTATAAGAAAGCACACCCTACAATACGACGAGGTTATGAACGAACAGCGTAAAACCATTTACGGCGAGCGCCTTAACGTTCTCAAAGGCTCTGACGTGCACGAGCAGATGTTGAAGTATATTCCCGACTACGTCGCAAAAGTCGTGGGCGAAGCCGTCAACACGGACGAAATGCCCGAGAAGTGGGACGAAGTTGCACTCAACGAGGCGTTGCAGCAAAAGGTTTATCCCGACGAATGTACTTACGTCGTTACGCGTGAAAACCTTGAAAAATGGGACTACGAACGCGCTATAAACAAAATTTCCAAGGAAGTTATTAAGGCGTACGAGCAAAAGATTATTAACATTTCCGAAATGACCGACGGGCAGGTAGATTACCGTCAGGTTGAAAGAAACGAGCTTCTTCGCAGCGTTGACAAGAATTGGATAGACCACATCGACGCTATGGATCAGCTCAGAAAGGGTATAGGCTTGCGCGGCTACGCTCAGCAAGACCCCGTTATTGCCTACAAGCAAGAGGGCTACGAAATGTTCGAAGAAATGATAGACCGCGTTCAGACGACTACCATTTCAAGACTTTTGAAAGGCCGTATCGTGCGTGTGCAGAACGGTCAGCCCGTGCCTATGAACCGCCCCAACCCCAACGGCGGCATAGCTCCTATGAACCCCGCAATCGCGGCTAAGGCACGGGAGATAATGCAGGAGAAAATGAAAGCTCAGGCAGAGGCGAAGAACGCCGAAAATACCCCCGACGAGACCCCCGCGGCGAATTCGGGCGGTCCTGTTGTAGGCGACGCACCCGAGCCTCCCAAGGATTTAATGGCGAATATCGACGGCAAACAGCAACCCAAAGTTGCCGCAAAAAACAGCAAAGTAGGCAGAAACGACCCTTGCCCCTGCGGCAGCGGGAAGAAGTATAAAGACTGCTGCTACTGGAATGATAATAAGTAAAATTGCATATATGCTGCGCAATACTTTGTCAAGCTACGCGTTGCCTTAGTCGTGTACTTCATTGTACACTCTTTGCGGTCAACGCTTGCTTTGCTCGTCTTGCTTGCATCTATGCAATTTTATCCCCCCGCAACAAATTTTGATTAAACGGAATTTATGTTTAAAGCAGACGATTACAGATTAAAACTTAAAGCCCTTGCCGACACCCTTGCGGAGGCGAAGTACGCGCTCGATATTGACAATTTGGGCGCGCGGCTTGCCGAGCTCAAAGAGGAGCAGGAAAAGCCCGAAGTCTGGCAGGACCTTGAAAAGTCCAAAAAGATAGGACGTGAAATTTCTTCGGTAGAGGGCAAAATGTCCTCCTACAAAAAGGGCGAGGACGCACTTGCCGACGCTTACGCTTTTATCGATTTAATCGAAGAGGCGGACGACGAGAGCCTTATTCCCGAATTGGAGAGTATGATTTCCGTCGCCGAAGAGGACATTGAAAATATGCGCATACGCGCACTCCTTAAAGGCAAGTACGACAGTAACAATGCGATTTTAAATCTTCATTCGGGCGCGGGCGGCACGGAAGCATGCGATTGGACGCAAATGCTGTACAGAATGTACTGCCGCTATTGCGAAAAGCAGGGCTTTAAAGTTACCGAACTCGACTTCGAGGACGGCGACGAGGCGGGCTTAAAATCGGTTTCGTTCAAGGTTGACGGCGAGAACGCTTACGGCTTTTTGAAAGCGGAAAAGGGCGTTCACCGCTTAGTCAGAATTTCCCCCTTTGACAGCAACAAGCGCCGCCATACCTCGTTTGCATCTTTGGAAGTTATGCCTGAGGTTGACGACGACAACACCGTGGAGATAAAGGACGAGGATATCCGTATCGACGTTTACCGCTCGTCGGGCGCGGGCGGGCAAAAAGTCAACAAGACCGAGACCGCGATAAGAATTACGCACTTCCCTACGGGCATAGTTGTAACCTGTCAGAACGAGAGAAGTCAGCTCCAAAACAAGGCAATGGCGTTCGAGTACCTGCGCGCAAAGCTCGTTGAAAGGCAGATTGCCGAGCGCGAAGCGGCAGACGCGGAAATCAAGGGCGAAATTAAAAAGATAGAGTGGGGCAGTCAGATAAGAAGCTACGTTTTCTGCCCTTATACCCTTGTAAAAGACCACCGCACGGGCTACGAAAACACAAACGTGCAAGCCGTAATGGACGGCGATATTCAAGGCTTTATTATAGACTATTTAAAGAAAACGGTATAATATTTTACTTACGCGCGCACGGTGTGCGCGCGTTCATTAATAATTTATGTACGATAAAACAAAGTTCAAAATTAAAGATAACCCGATAATCTTGGGTTTGGAATCGAGTTGCGACGAAACCGCCGCAGCCGTAATTAAGGGCAGAAAGCTACTTTCAAGCCAAATCATGTCCTCCGCAACCGAACAAGCCAAGTTCGGCGGAGTAGTGCCCGAAATCGCTTCCCGTGCACATACCGAGGCGGTGGACGAGGTCGTCCGCCGCGCGTTAGACGAGGCGGGCGTTACAGTTGAACAAATCGACGCCGTTGCCGTAACCTACGGCGCGGGGCTTTTGGGCGCGCTTTTGGTCGGGCTTTCGTTTGCGAAATCGCTTGCGTATACTTTGGGTGTTCCGCTTATCGCGGTAAATCACATTCGCGGTCATATGGCGGCGGCGTACCTCGTTGACGAGGAATTGAAACCGCCCTTTATAACTTTACTTGCAAGCGGCGGGCATACGGCCATTCTTCACACCAAAACTTATACCGAGTTTGAAATTTTAGGCGGCACTTCGGACGACGCCGCGGGCGAAGCTTTTGATAAGGTCGCGCGCGTTTTAGGGCTTTCCTACCCCGGCGGGGTAAACGTGGAGCGGCTTGCTAAGGACGGTCAAAACAGCGTTCAGCTCCCTAAATGTCAAGTTAAGAATACTCAGGCGTTGCAGTTTTCTTACAGCGGTTTAAAGACGGCAGTAATAAACTATTGCCACAACAAAGAGCAGAAGGGCGAAGTTGTCGATAAAGAAAACGTTGCTTGCTCGTTCCAACACGCGGCTGTTGACCCGCTCGTTAAAAAGACGGTTGAGTGCGCCAAGGCACGCGGAGTAAAAACGGTAACCGCGGGCGGTGGAGTTATCGCAAACGGATACCTTCGCAATACGCTCGAAGAAGAGTGCAAAAAGGCAGGTTTAAAGTTAGTCTTGCCCGAAAAAAAGTACTGCACCGACAACGCCGCAATGATTGCCGCCGAGGGGCTTATTCAGTACCAAGCGGGCAACTTTGCAAATTTAAACTTAAACGCCAAAGCCCAAATACCTTTAAAATAAAAAAACCTTCCCCTTGGGGGAAGGTTTTTTTTAATCTTCTAAGCCTAATAAATAGTCGGTTGAAACTTCTAAAATCTGTGCAAGCTTCATTAACATTTCAAAGCTTGGCTCTCTTAATGAATTTTCCCAATTGCTGACACTTCTTTGATTAACGGAAAGTTGTTCTGCTAATTCTGTTTGATTTAGACCTTTTTCTATTCTTAAAAGTTTTAATCTATCTGCAAATTTACACATAAAAATATTTTACTTCAAAATGCAGTAAAAATCTTGACTTACCCCAATGTGGGGTATATAATAAAGATAAGAGGATAAAATTATGGAACAAGATAAAAAGTGTGAAGATTGCGAATTTTATAAAACCTATTATACAATTTGTGATGGAAAACTGTACAGAATAGGCGGGTATTGCAATAACAAAGCCGTTCATTCTAAATGCAGTAAAATTATGTATTGTCCTAAACCGTGCGACAAGTGGCAATTGACGAGAAAACGCATTGAGAAATATAGAGACGATATATCCTACGTTTTAAAAGACATACGCAAAAGCCTTAATGAAATTAAGCTTATTATGAAAGAGGACTAATTTAATACATAAAAAACTTTACTTTTTTGTGCGGTTTTTATATAATTAAAAGCAATCAAGAGGATTTTTATGTACAAGAAAGTAGATACTTCGTTAAATTTCATAGAGCGCGAAAAGGAAATCATAAAATTTTGGAAAGACAACAAAATTTTCGAAGAAACGGTTTCCGCAAACGAGGGCGGGGAAGAATTTTCATTCTACGACGGCCCTCCCACGGCTAACGGCAAGCCCCACGTAGGGCATATTTTAACGCGCGTTATGAAGGACTTAATTCCGCGCTATCAGACTATGAAGGGCAAGCACGTTTTAAGAAAGGCGGGCTGGGATACCCACGGTCTGCCCGTGGAGCTCGAAGTTGAAAAGCTTTTGGGACTTGACGGCAAACAGCAGATTGAAAGCTACGGCATAGAGCCTTTTATCAAACAGTGCAAAGAGTCCGTTTGGAAGTACAAGAGCGAATGGGAGAAAATGTCCGACCGCGTAGGCTATTGGGTGGATATGGACAACCCCTACGTAACCTACGACGACAAGTATATCGAGTCCGAGTGGTGGGCTTTAAAGGAAATGCACAAAAAGGGGCTTTTATATAAGGGTCATAAAATCGTGCCCTATTGCCCCCGTTGCGGAACGGCGCTTTCCTCACACGAGGTCGCGCAGGGCTACAAGCTTGTAAAAGAAAATTCCGCAGTAGCGCGCTTTAAAGTAAAAAACAGCAACAACCGCTATATATTGGCTTGGACGACAACCCCTTGGACTCTGCCTTCTAACGTAGCGCTCTGTATGAACCCCGACGAGCCGTACCTCGAAATAGAGGCGGACGGCACGCGCTATATCTTGGCGGAAGCTCTCGTTTCAAAATTCTTCGAAGAATATAAAGTAATAGATAAAAAGCTCGGGAAAGAATGGGAGAGGCTCGAATACGAACCGCTTTTCCACGAAACCACCAAAGAGATAAAACGCATTTCACCCGCTAACGCGCCCGCAAAAGCTCACTTCGTCGTGTGCGATAACTACGTTACTATGGGCGACGGCACGGGCGTAGTTCATATCGCGCCCGCGTTCGGCGAGGACGACTATAAGGTCGGCAAACGCTACGGCTTGCCCGTAGTTCAGCTCGTAAACGAAAGGGGCTGCTTTGATGAGCGTTTCGTATCCTTAAACGGCATTTTCGCTAAAAAAGCCGACAAAGCAATTCTCGACAGACTTGAAAAAGAGGGGTTGCTTTTCAAAGTAATTCCGTTCGAACACGACTACCCGCACTGCTGGCGTTGCGACACGCCCCTTCTGTACTACGCAAAGTCGAGTTGGTTTATACAGGTTACCGCCGTCAAGGACGAAATTATCAAGTCCAACCGTTCGGTGAATTGGATGCCCGACAACATTAAAGAGGGCAGAATGGGTAACTTCCTCGAAAACGTTATCGATTGGGGACTTTCGCGCGACAGATATTGGGGCACGCCGTTGCCCGTCTGGGTCTGCCCCGACTGCGGAGAAATCGAGGTTATCGGCAGTAAAGCCGAGCTGAAAGAAAAGTGCAATCTGCCTAAGGATAAAGATATAGAATTGCACCGCCCGTACCTCGACAATTTAACCTGCAAATGCCCTAAATGCGGCGGGAAAATGAAACGCACCCACGAAGTCATAGACTGTTGGTTTGACAGTGGCTCTATGCCGTTTGCGCAGTATCATTACCCGTTCGAAAACAAGGATTTATTCGAAGAAACCTTCCCCGCCGATTTTATCTCTGAGGCGGTGGACCAAACGCGCGGTTGGTTCTATACCCTGCTCGTTATAAATACAATTCTGTTCGGTAAAGCGCCGTTTAAAAACTGTATAGTTTTGGGGCACGTCAACGACAAGAACGGCATTAAGATGTCCAAGCACAAGGGCAACGTGGTTGACCCGTGGAGCGTGTTGGATAAACAGGGCGCGGACGCCGTCAGGTGGTATTTCTATTCTTCGAGCGCGCCGTGGCTGCCGTCGAGGTTCTCGGAAGAAACCGTTTCCGAGGCGCAGCGCAAGTATATCGGCACGCTTTGGAACACGTACGCGTTCTTCACGCTTTACGCCGAAATCGACAAGTACGACCCGTCCAAGTACGATTTGAAAAAGTGCAAACTTTCGTTAATGGATAAGTGGATACTTTCTAAACTCAATTCGTTGGTTGAGTTAATCGACAAGTCGCTCAGCGTTTACGAAATCTGCGAAAGCTCGCGCGCGTTGCAGGATTTTTCGGACGTGCTTTCGAATTGGTACGTTCGCCGTTGCCGCGACAGGTATTGGGGCGCGGATATGACGGACGACAAGGCGGCGGCGTATACCACGCTGTATACGGTTTTGGTAACGCTTGCTAAGCTCACCGCGCCGTACACGCCGTTTATCGCGGAAATGATGTATCAGAATTTAGTGCCCGCATTTTTCAAGGGCGAGCCTAAATCCGTGCATCTCTGTTCTTTCCCGAAAAGCGAGAAACGCTATATCGACAAGGCGTTAGAGGACGGCATGGAAGAGGTCTACGATATAGTAATTCTCGGCAGAGCGGCGCGCAACGCGGGTAACTTGAAGAACCGTCAGCCGCTTTCGGAAATGTACGTTGTAACCGATAAAAAAGTGCAGTTGTCCGAAGAGGAGAAGTCAATCGTCTTAGACGAGTTGAACGTTAAGGCTTTTAAGATTTCGGATAATGCAGAAAAATTCCTGAACTATAAATTGAAGCCTCAGCTTAAAACGCTTGGACCTAAGTACGGCAAAAAGCTCGGCGCAATTTCCGCGTTCCTTGCAAGCTGCAACGCGAAAGAGGTAGTAAGCGCCGTAAGAGGCGGCGGCAGTTACGAAATCGCGGGCGAGGGCGTAATCTTACAGCAAGAGGATTTGCAGATATTCCCCGAAAGCGCGAACGGGTTCGTTGCGGCGGAGGATAAGGGCATAACCGTTGCGCTTAATTCCGCGCTCACCGAAGAGCTTATATTCGAGGGTATCGAACGCGAGCTTGTTTCAAAAATTCAGAATATGCGCAAAGAGGCGGGCTTCGAAGTAACCGACAGAATAGAGGTTTACTACAAGGCTGCGGGCAAGGCGTTGTCCGTATTGAAAGCGGCGAACTTCGCCCCCGACGTGCTTGCCGAAAAGGTTGCGGAGGGCTCGGCGGACGGTTTCACCAAAGAGCAGAACGTCAACGGCGAAACCGTAACCCTGACTTTGATTAAAAAGTAAAAATAAATAAATCCCCGCGGCGAACGCCGCGGGGATTTTTATTAATCTTCTAAACCTAATAGATAGTCAGTGGAAACCTCTAAAAATCTACTTAATGCGCGCAACATTTCAATAGATGGCTGACTTCTGCCTTTTTCCCAAGAATAGATACTATCGTCGGAAGTCTTTATTGCTTGTGCAAGTTGCTTTTGTGTATACCCTTTTTCAATTCGTGTTTCTTTTAATTTTATTGCAAATTTATCCATAGCTAAATATTACCGTAAAATTTACGGTAACGTCTTAACAACCGTAAAAATTACGGTTAAAATATTAGTATGGAACAAAAGAAAAATTGTGGGAATTGCAAACATTATTTAGCGCATTACGTAAAAACAAATACTTCATTTATGCCAATGTATACAGGGCATTGTATAAATGAAGAAATTCCGTGGAAAGTCAGAAAGATTAACGTTACGGATGTAAACTGTTGCGAAAAGTGGGAAAGTAACGAGGAGTTAAAAAAAGAAAGAAAAGAGAACATAAAAAATATAATTAAAAATATGCGCAGCAAGCTTATTCAGATAGAGAAGATTTTAGCCGACGATTTATGATAATTATCTTTATTTTTCGACATTAAAACGGACGAGCGTTCATAGTTTATTCTATGAACGTTTTTGATTTGAAAATGGGTGAAGTTGCAAAAATAAAGAGAATAGACCTCTCGGGCGGAGCGCTCGAAAGGTTCTCCGCGCTCGGCTTTAAGGCGGGGGAAAGGGTTGAAGTTTTAAGCTATTCTCTTTTTAAGTCAAGCGTGTTGCTGTCTTGCAACGCGGTGCGCCTCGGGGTGAGAAAACCCCTTGCCCTTAAAATAGAGGTTGAGGTATGAGGGCGGCAATATTCAGAAAAAGCCCCGCGCGAAAAACGCGCGGGGCTGAAAGGGTTGCAACTAAAAAAGTAGTGCTTGCAGGCAATCCAAACGCGGGCAAGACCACGCTTTTTAACGCGCTTACAAAAAGCAATTTACGCACGGGCAATTTCCACGGCGTAACGACTTCGCCCTCGAGAAAGACCGTGGGCGGGATAAGCTATTCGGACGTGCCGGGTATGTACGCGTTCAAACCGTATTCTATGGAAGAGCAATCCGCCATAGACGAAGTAAAGTCCGCCGATTTGGTAATTAACGTTGTGGACGCGCTTACGCTTGAAAACAGCCTTAACCTTACCCGTCAAATTATCGCAAGCGGTGTAAAAACGCTTGTATATATCACCAAGTCCGCATCTTTAAAGCGCAGGGGCGGAAAGATTGATACCGAAAAACTGTCCGCGCACCTCGGCGTGCCCGTCTTTGACTGTCCGCCGAAAAAGCTGAAAAAGGCGGTTGAAGGGGGGACGGACTTAAAAGCAACAAAAAGCGCAATCCCGTTAAGCGAGGCGTACTCGGGCGGAAACTTAAACGTTGCCCAAATAGACAAACTTTTTTACAACCGCTTCTTTTCGTTGGCGTTTTTCGTGGCGGCAATTTTATTAATGTTCTTTTTAGCCTTTCACCCGATTATGCCGGGCGTGCTTTTAAGGGACGCGGTAGAGGACTTAATTTGCGTAAAACTTTCCGACGCCATAACTTGCAATATGCAAAGTCCCGCGGTAATTTCCTTAGTTTCCGAGGGTATATTAGGCGGCGCGGGCGGTGTGCTGTCGTTTATCCCGCAGCTTATAATTCTATATCTTTTTTTAACGCTTTTGGACGAAAGCGGTATAACTTCCGCACTTGCGTTTGCAACCGACGGACTGTTTGAAAAAGTAAGGCTTTCAGGCAGAGCGGCTTTTTCCTTGACCTCGGGATTCGGCTGTACGTCTGCCGCCATTCTGACCACGCGCGGCTATTCCACCAAAAGCGCGCAAAAGCGCACGGTTGCAATCCTGCCATTCGTGCCGTGCGGAGCAAAGCTGCCCGTATTTCTGACTTTTTTGTCTCCGCTGTTTAAAAACCCCTTTCCCGCAATTACCGCGTTCTACTTTGCGGGCGTGGCGGTTGCGCTTTTATGCTCACTTTTAATGAAGGGCGGCAAGGAAGATTTACTGTCCGAAGTTACTCCAATAAGCCTGCCGCAGCTTAAAGCCGTGGCAATTAAGTTGTATTTTTACGTCAAAGGGTTTATAATGAAGGTGGCTGGCGTGGTAATGCTGTTCTGCGTTCTGTCGTGGCTACTTTCGCACTTCTCGTTCTCGTTTCGCTACGTTGAAACGGCTGAGGAGAGTATGCTTTGTTCGATAAGCAAAGTAGTCCTGCCCGTATTTTACCCCATGGGCGTTACCGATTGGCGAATAGCGTACGCCGTTCTCGGCGGGTTCGCCGCGAAGGAAAATATCGCAGCAACCATAGCCCTTTTGTTGCCGCTCGGCACGGGACTTTCGCTGTCTGCAACGCTTGCAGTTTGCACGTTTATACTTCTTAGCCCCGCTTGCATTTCTGCATTTTCTGCGTCCTGCAAAGAGGTTGGGGTTAAGTTCTCGTTAAAGTGCATAGCTTTTCAGTTTCTGTTAGCGTTTTTGGGCGCGTATATTATACGACTTATATTTATCTGGATATGAAAAAATTCACCGTTAAAACCCCCGCAAATTTAAAAGAGTTCACCGGCGCAACCTATCCGCAAGGCTCGTTTTGCTTTGCCGCTCTTCTCCGCGGCAAGGATATTAAGGTTAACGGCGCGCGCGTGGGAAGCGACTTGCCGTTAAACGCGGGGGACGAGGTGATTTATTATACCAACCCCAAACAGGAAAGCCTTAAAAGCCACGAAGTCGTCTTCGAGGACGAAAATATCTTAGTTGCGGACAAGCTCGACGGCGTGGAAACTTCCGCGCTTTTATGCGAGCTTAACGGGGACGGGGAATATTACGCCGTGCACCGTCTTGACAGAAACACGAAGGGGCTTATCGTATTTGCAAAAAATAAGAGTGCGGAGGAAGAGCTGTTAGCCGCATTTAAGGAAAAGCAGGTTAAAAAGACTTACCTTGCGCGTTGTAAAAACAAATTCAAAGCTGATAAAGCCGTTCTGACGGCGTATTTGGTTAAGAATTCCGAAAGTGCCACGGTTAAAGTGTCGGACAGGGAAGTTAAGGGCGGCGTAAAGATTATAACCGAGTACCGCGTTTTGGAAAGGTGCGTGGATTTAGCCTTAGCCGAAATTACTTTGCACACGGGAAAAACACATCAAATCCGCGCGCATATGGCGCATATCGGTTGCCCCGTTTTGGGTGATAACAAGTACGGCGATAACGCGCTTAACGCCAAATACGGCGTAAAAAGGCAGTGTTTGGTTTCTTACAGGCTTGCCTTTAATTTGATCGGCGGGCTACAATATCTGAATAAAAAGGAATTTATTTCGGGCTTTAAGCCCTGAAATTTATCCCGTGCCGTTTCTTTGCGGCTTTGACGGGTTATAAATATATTAAAAAAGGAAGAGGACGGGATATGCAACAGGTTAAACTTTTGTCTGCGGACAGGGAGCTTAAATTTTTACTTTCGGGTGAGATTGACGCTGCAACGAGCGAGGACTTTTACGCGCAGGTTGCCGCCGCTTACAATCACGACAAAAAGGATATCGTTTTCGACTGTGCGGCGCTGACTTTTATCGACAGTACGACGATAGGAACTTTTGTTAAAATCTATAAAATGCTGAAAGCGGACGGGTATAAAACCGTTTTGGAAAACGTCCGACCCAACGTGAAAAAGCTGTTCGAGATTTGCTCTTTGAATACGCTTATGGAGATACGATAATGCAGGAGTTTACCGTAAAATTTCATCTTTCGGACAGCGAGTATATGACTGCTCTCCGCCTTGTTTGCGGTGCGGTATGCAACGCGCACGGGCTTAATCTGGACGAGCTCGAAGACTTTAAAGTGTGCGTAACCGAAAGCGCTATTATTTTAAAGAACTGCGGGTTTGAAGAAGTTACGGCGACTTTTTCGGGCGGTGAAGGTGTAGTCTGCACGGTTTACGGCGAGGGCGGTACTCCCAAAGAAGGGGAGAACGAGCTTTCGCTTGCCCTCGTTTCCGCGCTGGTTAAAGAGTGCGATATAGAAAGGCGCGGGGATATTATCGAGAGAGTTACTTTAAAAATATGATGGACGAAAGCGAGGCAAACGAGCTGTTCCGTAAATACCGTCTTACTCACGATATAAAGATAAGGAACAGGCTTGTTGAAAATTACCTTAATATTGCCGAAATTCTTGCCAAGAAGTTTTCAGGCAGGGGCGTGGAATACGACGACTTGTTTCAGGTCGCGTCGGAGGCTCTTATTGCGGGGGTTGAAAAGTTCGACCCCGATTTGGGCAACCGCTTTACGACCTACATAACGCCGACGATAACGGGTATGATTAAAAACTATTTCCGAGATTATTCCCGTTCGGTGCGCCTGCCGCGGAGAGTGTATACCGTGGCGGCAAGGGTGCGGGAAACTCAGAACGATTACTACAAAAAGACGGGCAATCAGCCCACGATAGCGTATCTTGCTGAAACGCTCGGTTATTCCGAAGAGCTTATAATCGAGGCTTTGGAGTGTCGCACGCCCGTAAGTTTGGATACGCGCGTGAACGGCGAGGACGGAGAGAAGGACGCGGCTCTTTACGACGCTATACCCGCGGATAATGATACTTTTGAAAACTTCGAGGACGCCGAGGCGTTGAACAGCGAAATCGAAAAACTCGAGCCCACCGAAAAAAAGGTTATAACTTTAAGATACGTACAGGGAAAATCTCAGGCAGAGGTCGGAAAAATTTTGGGCGTATCCCAAATGTTCGTTTCGCGTGCGGAGCGGAAAATCGTTGAAAAGTTAAAGGACGCGCTAACCATATGATTTCTTTTAAGGTTGACGATTTGAAAAATATGTCGGCAAACCTTAAATCGTTTGCCGAATTCTTACGCGGGTCGGGCGTGGCGGAAGAGGACATTTTCGCAAGCCGACTTGTGTCAAGCGAGCTTATCTCCAACGTAATTATTCACGGCGGAGAGGGGGCGGAATTTTGTTGCGAATTGCTTGACGGCAAAATCTGCATAAACGTTCTGTCGCCGAGCTTCAAGGGCGTTAATCTTTCCCCTCCCAAGCCAGACGTGCTTGCGGAGAGCGGGCGGGGTATGTACATCGTAAGAAGCATTTGCCTCGGCGAGATAGAGCGCAACGACGATGGAATAACGGTTTATATCAAATTGCATTGAAGTTTAAAATAATTAAGCCCCGACGGCTAAGCCGTCGGGGCTTTTTTGTTGTAATTGATTAAACGGAACGTTTAGTTTGATTTGCGATAACTTTGTTTCGCGGTAAAGCAATTAAGATGCTCGATTAAACGGAACGTTTACGTTTACATTAAGTTGCCGTATTCGTACATCTTGTTGAACAAGCCGTCGGATACGATACTTCTCAACCTTGCGAAGTAAATGAACACGCTGTTGAAGAATCTGTCGTTGCTTCCGCCAACGTTATATTCGGGAATGAAATTGATGTTGCCGCACTGGCGTTCAAGGAATACCCTCGAGAACTCAACTTTCTGTTCCGTCGTAAGCGTCTTAATGAAGTCGTCGGTAGGTCCGTTATAAATTACGGGGTTGTAAACCTGAGGTTCTTCTTCCTCGACGGTTTCTTCCTGCAAATTGTATTGAGGAGGGATATAAACGAAGGGCTTTTCTTCCTCGACTTCGGGTGCTTCAGCGGGCTGTTCGTCGTCGATAACGCCGTTAGCCTTTTTCATTTCTGCGGCAACCGCTTTGTTTATCTTAGCTCTCTTTCTGTCAAATCTTATAAGTCTTATAATATTGAGAATAAGAGCAACCAATGCAAGTACGGCAATTACGATACTCATAAGTCCCGTCGTTGCGCTGTCGATAAAGAAAGGAAGAATAATAACGAGCGCCGCAGCAATAAGCTCGAGAGTATATCTTACAACGTTGCTTACGAGCATATAGCGTTTGGTGGTTTTACCGAGACCCATAGCGTCTAAAAGGAAATTGATAAGAACCAGAAGCGCAAGGATAAGAGTGCAAATGAACAGCGTTTGCTGAATTGCAGTCATACCGTCCATTGCCGCCGTAATGGTGGGAAGTCCGCCTTCCGCACCGCAGAAGAGCATAAGCACGGGAAGAATACCGATAACCGAAGTTCCGAGAGCTACGGAGTAGTAAAGCTTTCCGTCGAAGAGGGAATCGGTTTTATGGATAAGCTCGTCAAGCGGTTCTTTGATAGGAGGAATAATAGCTCCCAAATCGTAGATTGCAAGCATAAGCGCAAGCGTTGACAAAAGCAAAAGAATAAATTTGAAAATGCCGCTGCCCTTCTTGTAGAACACGCTTTGAACGACGAGCATTACGAAAGTGCCGCCGAATGCGCCAAGGAGAGGCCAGCTCCACTGATAAGGAATAGCTGCAAGTATTTCCGATCCGTAAAGCGTGTAGTTCGTAAGCTGAACGAATACGAAAAACGAAACAAAAAGGAACGCGATTACTTCTATAAAACTTGCCGCGCTGAGTGCGGTGTTTCTTCTCGACTTCTTGCTGAACGTGCTTACGATAGCAGGTATCAACGCGATAATTCCCGCAAGCACTACGAGTGCGTATAAAACGGTAAACAGCGCGCCCAAATCGTAACCGCCCTCAATAAGCCCGTTGAAAGTAATGGGCAAAGAGTAGGTGAAAGGTGCGCCGACTATGCTTCCTTCAGCATTGGTAAGCAAATCGATTAATCCCTGAACGGGAACGGCCTTTGAAAGTGCCTGAGGCAACTGGAACGCCCAAATTGCGTCCGTCGTTCCGTAAAGGTCGGGATTAGTGCCGTAGGGCAAAAACAATCCCAAAAGCAAAGCGACGAGCGCGATAATATAAGTTATCAGCGCAACAACTTTGTTGGGACGCTTTAATGATTTTTCTTTTTTTGCCATAATCGTATATCTCCGTATTATGATTTGTAAACACCGCAAAAAATTGCGGAAAAAATCCGTTTCACAGTGGTTTATGTATTTAACATTTTATACCAAACAAATTCCGTTGTCAACAATATAGCCCCTCTTTTCGCCTATTTTATTTACAAGTAAAGAGAGTAAAAAAATACGCGCACGCACCCGTAAAAGGTTAAAAAAACAGGTTAAAAAAGGGCATATTACGGGGGCAACGTTTTTTTTATTGACTTTAAAAAAACAATTAATACCTTTAAAATCAGTGTGTGCATTTTCGGCTAAAATAGCACCTTTTAAGGGCATAAATAAGGGTGCTTTATGAAAAATTATTGCAAAATTGGCAAAAATTTGATATAGTGTTGTTGCGGGGGTAGTAAAAATGAGTTTGAACTTATCCGACGACATTGAAGAAAAAGAAGGTAAAAATTACCAAAGAGTGCCTGATATGCTTGAAATAAACAGATTTTTCGACGGTTCGGGCGCATCGGTTTTAAATTATAGCGAAGTGGTTGCCGCTCTTCCCAAATCAGTCAGGGAAATGCTTACTTCGGGCTTCGAAATGAAAAAATTTGCAAAAATTTTCGAGGACCAGAGTATGATGCAGACAGTCGAAGCTTACCTCGATTGCGGAATGAATATTTCGATGACGGCACGCAAGCTTTATATGCACAGAAATACCCTTATGTACAGACTGAAAAATATCCGTAAACATACGGGGTTGGATTTGGGTAGCTTCCGCGACGCGGTTACTTTCAAACTGTTACATTATCTTTATATAATAAAATAAGGTTGAATGATATGGTTAAAGCTTTATTTACAAACGGAAACAAAATTATTCTGAGGGCTGTTGCGGCGGTTCTTGCCGTCATTCTGACGGTTGCCGCTTTCGCCTTTTCGGGTTGCGGATTAATGACCGCTTCCAACACCGAAAGGTGGGTCATTAAAACGATAAAGGACAATTATTATTACTACGACGAGATGGATAAAGACGGGCTCGAAGACCTTTCCGTCAGCGAAATCGTAAAGCGGCTCGATATTTATTCAGAGTATTATACTCCCGAAGAACTGCTTGCCCTTGTCAAGGACAACTCGGGAGAAAAGGCGGGCGTGGGCATTTCCTATATTTACGTTGAAGAAGGGAAATGCTCGATTTATCCCGAAGGCGGCTGCCTGTTGGTTATGGTTGTCGGTAATTCACCCGCGGAAAAGGCGGGACTGAAAAAGGGTCAGCTCTTGGTGGGCGGAAGCTACAACGGTCAGACCGTGCGCTTCGATACTCAAAACGCAATAGCGGATTTTATTGACCCTATCGCGGAGGGCGCGTCGTTTACGCTTACTGCGTCTACGGGTGAAAGCTATACCGTATCCAAACAGAATTACAACGCAAGCTATATGTTTATGGCAACCAACGCTTCGGCATGGACTGCCACTTTTAACGGGCAGGGCGAAGTGAACGGGATTGCCGAGGTGCAGGACTCTGAGACGAGGGCGATAGAATATTTGCCCGACGGAGCGGCTTACGTCAGCATGTCGCAGTTCTACGGTCAAGCGGCGGACGAGTTCGGCTATATGGTGAAGGAATTTACAAATCAACACTGCACTTCGCTCATTCTCGATTTGAGGGATAACGGCGGCGGCTACGTTGACGTTATGCTGGATATGGCGGGATACTTTGCTCCGTCTTCGAAGCTTGCAATGACTGCGAGGGACAGAAACGGCAAAGAGACAAAAAGTTACAGCGTAAACCACGGCAATAACCTTTTGCCCGACGGCACGACGGTGTACGTTCTTGCAAATTCGGGCACGGCGAGCGCGTCGGAGGCGTTAATAGGTTTCCTTATCAGCTACGGCGTGTTGGATTACGGAAATATTTTTCTTTCTGATTACAGTGAAGAATTTTTAAGCTGGGCGGGGGAAGATTACAAAACTGCCCAAAGCTACGGCAAGGGCATAATGCAGACGACGTTTACGAATTGGCTCACGCACGAGGCGTTGAAGCTGACTACCGCTAAAATCGTTTGGCCGAACGGGAAATGTATTCACGGCGAAGGAGTAACGGAGGCGGCCGGTTGCAGAACGGTAGAAGCGGAATGGCTGGTAACTCCCAGCGATACCGAACTTCAAAGAATAATCGAAATGATAAATGAATAAACATAAGCCGCGCGGCAACAGCCGCGCGGCTTATTATCATATAGGGTGTTTCAAGGATTTAATTCGTCTTACGGGAAAAATCACACACACCAAAAACCCTTCTTCGGTTCGCGTGATTTCCAAAGCGGGGCTTTTGTCGCATTCGAAGTACTCGTCGTTTACGCGCTGTAAATCTTTCAAAAACAGTTCCCGCTCGAAGTCGGACATATCGTCCCTGTCCAAAAGAATTGCACTCGATTTCATAATTTTGCCCTCATTCTTCTTTTAATGACGCCGTTAATTCCGCCGTAGCCCTTTAAAACGTTGCAAAACCCTTCGCGCTTGCCCGTAACGGTTTCCGCCGCAGTCTTGAAAGCCTTCATCGTCGGCTGTTTCCAGTTTCCCGCGGAAAGGGTCAAATCCTCGGGTATCACGGCTTTTAACGGCAGGTGCAAAAGTGCGGCGATTTCGTGCGCCGTCATAATTTCTCCGTTCAAAATCTGTCCGCCGTTGATTTTGTTTACTACAAGTCCAATATCCTTAATTCCGCTGTCGTAAAGTGCGGAGCGGCAGCAGTCCGCGCTTTTGACGGACGGGGTGAAAGGTTCGGTTACTATAAGTACTTTGTCGCAGACTTCGGGCGCAATTTTATCGAGCAGAATATAGTCGAACAGTCCGTCAACGTCCCTGACGGCTTGCGCCGCTACGGACAAATCCGTTATTCCCATTGACGGCATAAAGCAAAGGTTGCTGTTTAACGGGTGAAAGGTCAGCGTCTGCTTAGCGCGGCACGCGCCCTTTTCGTAATCGGCAAGGGTGTAGACCTGTAAATCTCTGCATTCGCCTATAATTGCCGCGCTGCCGCAGCGATAGTCGCCGTCAACGATAAGAGTGCGTTCGCCCATTTTTGCAAGCGCAACTCCGAGCCCGACGGCGCAGGTGGTTACGCCCGTGCCGCCTTTAAAACTCGTTAAATAAATTTTTTCAGACATAACCGAATTATATATTAAGTAAAACTGCGAAGTCGGTCGTAATTTGTAATTAATTCACTTTTGCGGACGATTAGGCGCTAAGCGCAGCCGCTCGCATAAACGCATATCTGCGTGCGTGCGGGCATAGTTTATTTTATGAAACTTTTAGAGCAGATTTTAGACGAACTCGGCGCGGATACTTTAAAGTCTTTTTCAGTCGTACCGTCGTTCGGCGGGTATTTCCGCAGTATCAAGGGCATAGCCGAATACACTTCGGAAAAGATAGTTCTTTTGCAGAAGAAAACGTCGATAATTTTACAGGGCGAAAAGTTGGAAGTGGGCAAGTATTTCGAGGAAGATATTTTCATTAAAGGGAATATAAAGGTAATTACAGTTGAATAACAGAACCCGAATTTCGATAATTTCCACGGCGGAGGGAGCTTTAAGAAAACTCAAAAGGGCGCAAATAGCCGTTTTTAACTGCAAAAAAGAGGGCGCGGCGTTTATATTCGAGGTTAAAGACAAAGATACCCAAAAAGTTTTTGCAATTTTTGACAAGCCGTGCTATAATATAACGGTAATAAGAAAAAGCCGAAAAAACAGCCTTTTATCACTTTTGGCGGTCCGCGCGGGACTCGTTGCGGGGGCGGCGGCTTTCGTAATAGCTTGCGTAGCGGCAAATTCCTTCGTTCTCAAAATAAAAGTGAGCGGCAGCGGAAGTTATCTCGAACCCGAAGTTCGCAAAATAGTTTACGACGAGGGGGCAAGGGAGTTTCAACTTTTATCTTCGTTTAACTTTTCGGTTGCAACGGGCAGGATATTGGCGCTTCCGCAGGTAACATTCTGCAATATCGAAAAACGCGGCAGCGTGCTCGTCGTTGACGTGCAGGTGGACGAAGAACACTACGGCTCTGCCGACTTGAAACCGCTTGTAAGCGATTGCAACGGAACAGTACGCAATATCGTCGCGGTCTGCGGTACTGCGGCGGTAAACGTAGGGGACGGCGTTAAAAAGGGCGATACCCTCATTTACGCGCATACCCTTGCGGGTGAGGAAGAAATAGAGTGCATAGCCGCGGGCTTTGCCGAAATAGAGTGTTCAGGACACGCCGAATACTTCGCCGAAGAGGACTCCGAAGAAAATCTTAAAGAGGCGTATGCGTCCGTTTTGTTGGACGACGAAAATATATTGACCCGTTCGCACTCGGTAAATCCGACGGAGGGCGGGGTGGTATATTTCATAGAATATACGTTCCTGCACAGAATAAGTATTAATTTAAGTTGAAAATGGAAAAAAGCGTAAGAAAAATAAGCGCGGGAAACGCAGATATACTTCAAAGATTTTTAGGGACGTTTGACGAGAACGTCAATTTAATAATGCAGGAAACGGGCGCGTTAATCCGAGTGGACGGCGTGCAGTTAGTCGTAAGCGGCGCGGAGAGCGCGGTAAATATTGCCGCCGAAGCCGCCCAAAGCTTGATAGAGCTTGCTTCTAAGGACGAAGCGGTGGACAAGGGCAGGGTGGTTTATTGCCTCGAGCTTGCGCGCGAGGGCAAGGCAAAGGATATTTGCAAGCTTTCCTCGGGTACGGTTGCGGTAACCTCACGCGGCAAACAGATAAAGTGCAAGACCGTAGGACAGAAGACTTACGCGGACTGTATAAAGAAGGACGCTATAACCTTCGGCATAGGACCTGCGGGCACGGGTAAAACCTATCTCGCCGTGTGCCTTGCGGTACAAGCCTATAAGCAAAAACAGGCGGACAAGATTATACTTACCCGCCCTGCGGTAGAGGCGGGCGAAAAATTAGGCTTTCTGCCCGGTGATTTGCAGACTAAAGTAGACCCCTATTTAAGACCTTTATACGACGCGCTCGAAGAGATGCTCGGCTCGGAAACTTATTTAAAGCTAATGGAGCGCGGAACTATCGAGGTTGCACCGCTTGCGTATATGCGCGGAAGAACGCTTTCCAACGCGTTTATAATTTTGGACGAGGCGCAGAACACCACGCGCGAACAAATGAAAATGTTTTTAACCCGCCTTGGCGACAACAGTAAAATGGTCGTTACGGGCGATATTACACAGATTGACTTACCCGAAGGCAAGAAAAGCGGACTCGAACACGCGGTTTCCGTGCTCGAAAACGTAGAAGGAATATCGATAGTTAAGCTTTCGGATAAGGACGTCGTGCGCAACCCTTTGGTTATGCGAATAGTCAGGGCTTACGACGCGGACGACAAGAGGAGGAAGAAAATTGACTAAGACTAAGCTTAGCAATAAAGAGATAGCGTTAAGTATTCTTACTTTCACAGTTTGTCAGATATTGCTTCTTTTTGATATATTTTTAATGTTGTTAATCAACACCGACGGCAACGCGATACCGTTTATAGTAACGAACAGTAACAGTGTTATTACGGTTGCCGTTGCGTCGGTAATACTTTCAGTCATTATTTACATCTACTTTTTTACTGAAAACAAATCGGTGCTTGCCCGTTGCAGCAAAGTTATAGAAATCTACTTACTGCTCTATATCGCACTGCTCGTAAACGACGTAATTTGCCGTTTCGTTTCGCCGACAGCGCGTCCGCTGATGTTCTTCCCTTTGATAACTGCAATGCTGTTAAAACGCAGGGAAGCGATATTTCTGACCATAGTCTACGGTTTGCAGATGTTCATTTTCAACAGATTTCTGAACAGCGAAATGGCAGACCCCGTAGGCTTCATTTTGGCGATAGACAGCTTCTCGGGACTTCTCGTAATGTTTTGCAGCGGCGTTTTGGGCGTTTTCCTTCTTAAAGGTATCAAGACGAGAATGGGCAGCGTTATGGTCGCGTTGATACTGTTCGTGCCTACGGTTATTATAAATATAGTAATGCAGCTCTCTTCCATAGTCGGAGACAACCTTTTCAAGCTCGTCGAGCTCGCAATGTTCAGTATGCTTGACTGTGTATTCTCCGTGCTGTTGTTCCTGTTTATATTACCCATAGTGGAAGTTCTTTTCTCTGAGCTTACTCAATTCAGACTGAGGGAGCTTACCTCGGACAACGCAAAACTGATTAAGAAAATGAAGCAGCAGGCGCTCGGTACGTACAACCACTGCGTAGTTGTGGCTCAGCTTGCCGAAGCCTGTGCAAGCGCAATTGACGAAGACCCCGAGCTTGCCCGTGCCGCGGCGTACTATCACGATATAGGTAAGCTTAAAAATCCCGAAATGTTCGCTGAAAACCAAAGCGAATACGACTTGCATAAAGAACTTACCCCCGAGCTTTCAGTTGATATTATCCGTTCCCACGCAAGGGAGGGAGCAAAGCTTATAAAGAAAAATAAGCTACCCGAATTTTTTGCGGATATTGCAGTTCAGCACCACGGCACTTTGCCCATAAAATATTTCTACGCAAAGGCGTTAAAGATGAGCGACGGCGAGCTTAACGTTGCAAACTATTCGTATTCAGGACCTACTCCCACGACTAAGATTGCGGCGATTATTATGATTGCCGACGCATCGGAGGCGGCGGCGCGTTCGCTTTCCAACCGCACTCCCGAAAAGGTTGCGGCGCTTGTAAGTTCTATAGTCGAAGAGCGTATGAACCTTGAACAGTTCGTAGACTGTAACATCACTCTGCGCGAGCTGAACGTAGTTACGCAGACGGTTATAAACCAGCTTGCGGGCGTGTATCATTCAAGGGTTAAATATCCCAAGTTAGTGCTTTCAAAAAACAAATAATATGTTGAAAATTTATTGTGAAGAACAGAATTTTTCCGCTTTGGCGGGTGCTTTTGACGGCGAGGTTAAAACGGATTGCGACCTTGCCGCCGAAGTCGTTTTAGTGGACGAAGAGGAAATACGCCGTCTCAACCGCGAAACGCGGGAGGTTGACGCCGTAACCGACGTTTTAAGCTTCCCCGCGCTTGACGGAATTAAGGGCAAAAAACTACAAAAAAGAGCCTTCCCCGCCGATATAGACGAGGAGGGCAACCTTTTTTTGGGCAGTATCGCAATTTGCGTAAAGCGCGCAAAAGAGCAGGCGGAAGAGTACGGGCACGGCTTCGAAAGAGAGCTGAACTATCTTTTAACGCATGGACTGTTTCACCTTTTGGGTTACGACCATATGACGGACGAAGAAAAGGCGGAAATGCGCGAACGGGAAGAGCGCGTAATGAGTAAATTAGGATTAAGCAGGTAAGCGGAATGAAATCGGGTTTTATAGGAGTTATAGGCAGAGCCAACGCGGGCAAAAGCACGCTTATAAACGTAATGGTGGGGGAAAAGGTTGCAATAGTTTCGCCCAAACCGCAGACTACGCGCAATTCGATTTTGGGCGTTTTAACGCGTGAAAACTATCAGCTCGTTTTCGTGGACACCCCCGGTATTTACAAGAGCGCGAACCGTCTTACCGATATGATGATGAAAACCACGGATGACGCTGCAAAGGACGTCGATTTTATCCTTTACGTTCACGACGGACACGCGGGGATTACGGAAAACGATATTTCTTTGATAAAGAAATATTCTTTGGGCAAAATCCCTATGGCGATAGCCTACACGAAAACGGATATAATGCCCAAAGAAAATATAGCAAAGGATGCGCAGATTTTATCCGAAAACGGAATAGAGTGCGACGTCTTTCCAGTTTCCGCAAGGAAATACAGGAATATCAAAAAGCTTGAAAATTACCTTGCCGAAAAGATGCCCGAGGGCGATAAGGTTATCGCGGAAGACATAGTTTCGGACAAGAGCGAAAAGTTTATGGTTGCCGAGATTATGCGCGAGAAAATACTCCTTAAATTCGACGAAGAAATTCCGCACGGCGTCGGCATAGTTATGAACGAGTTCAAGCGCAAGGAAAACGGCACTTACGATGTAAATCTTGACATCGTCTGCGAAAAGCCCAACCACAAAGCAATACTTATCGGAAAGCAAGGCAGGGCGATAAAGGAAGTTTCGTCGTTCGCCCGCGAGGGTATGGAAAAATTTTTGGGCGCGAAGGTATTTTTAACGACTTACGTCCGCGTAGAAGAGGATTGGCGCAACCGCCCCGGTCTTATCAAAGACATTTTCGTAGAGTAAATAAATTTCATTTTTTGGCGCAACCTCTTAATAAGAGGTGATTTATGAAAAGAGACAGAGACGCGGCGGAGCTTGCTTGGAAAATGTTTGAAAAGACGGGCAACGTCAGCTATTATATGCTTTACAAACAGTTAGACGGCAAAGACTGATTATGGAAATAAAAGTAAACGCGCTTATGCTTCGCGCGGTTGATTACAACGAAAACGACAAAATTTTAACTTTGCTTACCGCCGAGCACGGAAAAATATCGGCGGGGATAAAGGGCGTCAAAAAGCCGAACGCCAAATTAAAATTTGCCGCCCAACCGTTTTGCTTTGCCGAGTATATCCTTGCAAGGCGCGGTGATAAATACACCGTAATCAACTGTTCGGAGTGCGAAAGCTTTTACGACCTTAGATGCGACATAAATAAGTTTTATGCAGCAAGCGCTGTAATTGAAGCGGCGAACGCCCTCGCTTACGAGGGAGACGAGTGTGCGGAGATTTTTTCGGAAGCCGTCAAAACGCTTTCCGCTATGTGTGCGGACAACGAGCGGCTGCCTTTAATTAAATTTCTCACTTTCGCTTTAAGAAAATCAGGTTACGGAATTGCACTTGACAATTGCACCGAGTGCGGGACTGAGCTCATAAAAAAAGAAAAACTTCGTTTCGATATGGACGCGGGCGCGTTCACTTGCTTTGACTGCGGGAAAGGGATAGGCGCAAGCCGTGTAACTTACAACGTTTTAAGAAAGCTTGACGGCAAGCCTTACGAAGAGGACTTTATCACGGAGGACGGAGAAAAGCGCGCCTTGCGGCTTCTCAGGGAATATTTCGCATACAAAACGGACAACCAATTGAAAAGCTTATCCGAATACATAAGGTTAATATAGAGAAAAGCCAAGTCTTGTCGGTGAACCTCGGGATCCAATTTCCCGACGTTATGGCAAGCCTTAGCTTCGATACTATTATACGCAAAACAAACGCTTTTGTCAATAGAGAAAAAAACGCGGCGGGAAATTCATTCCGCCGTTTATTTATTTTTTTACAAATTTTGGCTAAACACTTGATTATGCGGCAAAAATATATTAGAATTAATTAGATAAATAAAAATCAATTTCCAGGAGGAATTTTTAAATGGCAAAGAAGTATTGCTATCTCTTCACAGAGGGAGATGCAAGTATGCGCGAACTTTTGGGCGGCAAAGGCGCAAACCTCGCCGAAATGACCAAAATCGGTCTTCCCGTACCTCAGGGCTTCACAATTTCAACCGAAGCCTGCACGCAGTACTATGAGGACGGCAGGAAAATCAACGACAATATTCAAAAAGAGATACTTTCTTACATCTCTAAGATGGAAAAGGTTTGCGGCAAAAAGTTCGGCGACAAGGAAAACCCCTTGCTCGTTTCCGTCCGTTCGGGCGCACGCGCTTCGATGCCCGGTATGATGGATACGATTCTGAACCTCGGTCTTAACGAGGACGTTGTAAACACCATAGCCGCTAAATCAAACAATCCCCGTTGGGCGTGGGACTGCTACCGCCGTTTCATTCAGATGTTCTCCGACGTCGTTATGGAAGTTGGCAAGAAGTACTTCGAAAAACTCATTGACGAAATGAAGGAAAAGAAGGGCGTAACTCAGGACGTTGAGCTTGACGCCAACGACCTTAAAGACCTTGCTTATCAATTCAAAGCAGAATACAAAAAGCAACTCGGCAAGGACTTCCCCAACGACCCCAAGGAACAGCTTTTCGAGGCTGTAAAAGCCGTATTCCGTTCGTGGGACAACCCCCGTGCAAACATATACCGTATGGACCACGACATTCCCTACAGTTGGGGTACTGCCGTAAACGTTCAGATGATGGCGTTCGGCAATATGGGCGACAACTGCGGAACTGGCGTTGCCTTCACGCGTAACCCCGCAACGGGCGAAAAGGGACTTATGGGCGAATTCCTCACCAACGCGCAGGGCGAAGACGTCGTTGCAGGCGTTCGTACTCCTATGCCCATCGCGAAGATGGCGGAAGTTTTCCCCGACGTTTACAAGCAGTTCCTTAAAGTTTGCGATATTCTCGAAGACCATTACCGCGATATGCAGGATATGGAATTCACCGTTGAGAACGAAAAGCTCTATATGTTGCAGACACGTAACGGCAAACGTACCGCTGCGGCTGCTATCAAAATCGCTTGCGATTTAATTGACGAAAAAATGATTACCGAGAAAGAAGCGTTGATGCAGATTGACGCAAAATCTCTCGATATGCTTTTGCACCCTCAGTTCGACCCCAAGGCGTTAAAGGAAGCTGATAAAAACAACGTTGTCGGTAAAGGTATCGCGGCTTCACCCGGCGCGGCGGCAGGTTCAATCGTGTTCACCGCAGAGGACGCAGTAATCGAGGGCAAGAAAGGCAAGAAAGTCGTTTTAGTCCGTCTTGAAACTTCTCCCGAAGACATCGAAGGTATGAAGTACTCGCAGGGTATCTTAACCGTCCGCGGCGGACAAACTTCTCACGCGGCAGTCGTTGCGCGCGGCATGGGAACTTGCTGCGTATCCGGTTGCGGCGATATTAAAATGGACGAAGAAAACAAGTGCTTCACCCTTGCAGGCAAGGTGTTTAAAGAGGGCGACGGCATTTCTTTGGACGGCTCAACGGGTAATATTTACGATTGCTTAATTCCCACCGTTCCCGCAGACCCCAACTCGGGCTACTTCGGCAGAATAATGGAGCTTGCAGATAAATACAAGGCTTTGGGTGTAAGAACCAACGCCGACACCCCCGCAGACGCTAAACAAGCCGCTGCGTTCGGTGCGCAAGGCATCGGTCTTTGCCGTACAGAGCATATGTTCTTCGACCCCGCAAGAATAGGCGCGTTCAGAGAAATGATTTGCTCCGATACAGTTGAAGAGAGAGAGGCTGCGCTCGCTAAAATCGAGCCTATGCAGCAAGCTGACTTCGAAGGCTTAATGGAAGCTTTGGAAGGACAGCCCGTAACTATCCGTTTCTTAGACCCGCCCCTTCACGAGTTCGTTCCCACGGACGAGGAGGACATCGCGGCGCTTGCTAAGGCTCAGAGCAAGACGGTTGCTCAGATTAAGCAGATTATTTCCGACTTGCACGAGTTCAATCCTATGATGGGACACCGCGGTTGCCGTCTTACGGTAACCTATCCCGAAATTGCCGTTATGCAGACCAAAGCGGTTATCAAAGCGGCAATAAGCGTTCAGAAAAAGCACAAGAACTGGAAAGTCGTTCCCGAAATTATGATACCTTTGACGGGCGAAGTGAAAGAGCTTAAATTCGTTAAGGACGTAGTCGTTAAGACCGCGGACGAAGAAATCAAAAAGTCGGGCGTAAACCTTCATTACGAAGTCGGTACTATGATTGAAATTCCCCGCGCGGCGCTCACTGCTGACGACATTGCTAAGGAAGCCGATTTCTTCTGCTTCGGTACTAACGACTTAACGCAGATGACGTTCGGTTTCAGCCGCGACGACGCAGGCAAGTTCCTGCCTTCATATTACGCAAACAAGATTTACGAAAGCGACCCGTTCAGCCGTCTCGACACGGTAGGCGTAGGTAAGCTTATGGAGACGGCAGTCAAGCTCGGCAAAACGGGTAACGACAAGCTTCACGTAGGCATCTGCGGCGAACACGGCGGCGACCCCTCGTCAATCGAGTTCTGCCACAAAATCGGCTTGAACTACGTTTCCTGCTCGCCCTACCGCGTTCCCATTGCAAGGCTTGCGGCGGCTCAGGCAAATATCAAAAATCCGAGAAAGTAATTGTATCGACGATATAGTGTTTTAAAGAAACGTTAATCACAATATATAGTAATTAAAGGCTTATCCCATAAAGGGGTAGGCCTTATTTTTATGCTCAAATTCTTCTAAAAAGAGTAAAAAACGGCTTTCGAAACAGCTCTTTCCACACAAGTTGAACACTTTTTTCTCGTTTACATATGGATGCAAGACCTGCGATAGAGACGCTTGTTTCCACATAAGATGAACACCATGATTTCATAAAAGGTATATAAAATTTATAGTGGTTACAAAAAGAATAATAAGGCGTATAAGTTTAATTTGAAAAGACTTGAAGGCTTTAATTTTTTATGGTATAATTTTCAACACGGAGGAAGAAAATGGCGGTAAATTCTCAATATAATTTAATAGTGGTTAGAGGTGAAGATAAAACCGCTTCAATACTATCGTGGGAATTTAATAGTTATAAGCCAGTGGTTTTTATAACATACAACAACGGTAAAAGTTATCCGTATAATACAAATGAAGTACTTTTTTTAAAAAATCCGAAAAATATCTCCGTTTTTGACAAATTAGTATTTTGTAAAGGCAGTATAAAGACTGGTGTAAAGAACGTACAAATATTTGACTCATATTGCAGGATATGTTATACAAAGGGTTATTCTGAAATATATTTTACAAGAGATGTAAAAATAATCGATTCAGCGTTGAAGGATAAAAAATCACGAAACTGCTTTAATTATTTAAAAGATATTGCCGTGGCAACTGGACTTACTGTTAATAATCACAATATTCTTGCCACACATTATGATAAAATAGATTTTATTCGTGACGATAGTGTTATGGCTTCTTTTTTAAGCGGAAAAAGAAGAAGATTGAATAGTTGTGAAAAAGGGACTATAATATATCCTTTTGGTTTTAATATTAGCCAAGGGAAAGCTGTAGATAATGCATTAAAGTCCGATATAAGTATTATCGAAGGACCGCCGGGAACAGGAAAAACTCAAACTATATTGAATATCATTGCCAATGCTGTTATGCGTGGTGAAAGTGTTGCTGTGGTATCAAGCAATAATTCTGCAACTGAAAATGTATATGATAAATTAAAAAAATATGGTATAGAGTTTATTGTCGCTCCACTTGGAAGTACAGATAATAAAAATGTGTTTATATCGGGACAAACTACTCAACTTCCCGATATATCTAAATGGGGAGAAAAGCCGAGTCAATTGTTGATGTCGGGAATGATAAAAGAACTTAATGCAAAACTTAAATCAAAAAATGAATTATCTTTCTTATTGGCTGAGGAAGATGCGCTGATAAAAGAAAAAGCTCATTTTGATGATTACTATAAAACGTTAACTATTGATTTACCTATCCCACAATTTTCAAAGAAGGTATCGGCAAAACAAATTTTAGCTTTTTCCGCTGAATATGAATATCTTTTATCAAAGAAATCAAAAATTAGTTTTTTTAAGAAGCTTATTTTACGCTTTTCATATGGACTTAAAAAAATTGATTTTTTTGGAACAGATTTTAAAATAATTTCCGCATATTGTCAAAATCTTTTTTACGAAAGAAGGCTGATAGAAATTGCTGTAAAGCGCAAATCGTTAGAGGAAGATTTGCGAGTATTTGATTTCGATAAAAAGATAAGTCAATATACTAATTTATCAATGCAATTGTTTAAGCATACCCTTTATAATAGATATAGTACAAGTAAAAGGCGTGTTTACACAGTTGCTGATTTATGGCAAAATACTGAAGATTTTATTGCGGATTATCCAGTAATTTTAAGTACAACTTATTCTCTTCGTTCAAGCCTTTCTTCCAAAACAATTTATGATTATGTTATTATTGACGAAGCTTCGCAAGTTGATTTGGTTACTGGTGCACTCGCTTTGTCTTGTGCTAAAAAAACAGTAATAGTAGGTGATTTGAAACAGTTGCCTAATGTAGTAAATCGAGAACAAAAATTAATAACAGATAATATTTATTCAAAATATAATTTACCGAGTGCATACAAATTTTCAGATCACAGTCTTTTATCTTCTGTAATAGAGTTGTTTCCTGATGTGCCGAGAGTATTATTAAAAGAGCATTATCGTTGTCATCCTGAAATAATAGGATTTTGCAACCAAAAATTCTATAATAATGAACTGATAATTTTGACAAAGCCGAAATCAGATTGTCAAGCACTGATGGTTTATAAAACTGTTGCGGGGAATGTTGCGAGAGGACATATAAATGAAAGGCAGATAGATGTTATAAGGCAAGAGGTAATTCTACAACAGAAATTAAACATATCCGATGGCTCTGTTGGAATAGTTACTCCTTATCGATATCAAGCAGATCGCTTGCAAGAGGAATTTAGCGGAACATCCGTTAAGGCTGATACCGCCGACAAATTTCAAGGTCAAGAACGTAGTGTAATGATTTTTTCTACTGTTGATAACCAAATAGGTGAATTTGCTTCTGATCCAAACCGTTTGAATGTTGCGGTTTCACGTGCGATAGATCAATTTATTGTTGTGACGGATGGAAACGATAATGATAAAGTTTCGCCAATCCATGAGTTAATAGAGTACATAAAATATCATAATCATGAAATAATAGACAGTAAAATAAATTCAGTTTTTGATTATCTTTATGAGGCTAATGCCGAAGCGAGAGAATCTATATTGCGTAAGTATGGTAGAGCAAGTGAATTTGATAGTGAAAATTTAATGCTAATATTGATAAAAGACATTCTTAAACAAGATAATTTTTCTACACTGAATGTCGTAATGCATGTTCCTTTGCGTTCTTTGCTTTGCGACTTGTCGCAGTTAAATTTACGTGAAGTAGAATTTGCAACTAATCATCTAACGCATGTTGATTTTTTGATTTTTTCAAAATTGACGCATCAACCGATACTTGTAATAGAAGTTGATGGCTTTGCTTACCATAATACAGAAAAGCAACGCAGGCGAGACATATTAAAAGATGGAATTCTTAATAAATACGGTATCCCGATTTTAAGACTTAGTACAACTGGAAGCGGAGAAAGGGAAAAGATTAATTCCAAACTCGCTGAGTTAGTAAACGGAGTTAAGCTATAACACTTCGGGGTAACACATTTGCACAGGCGAATATCAAAAATCCTCGCAAATAATTGCAGATAAAATTTAAGGCTTATACCTTTAAGGAGTAAGCCTTATTTTATGTAAAAAAAAGCCAAAAAAAGTTGAAATTAGCTTTCTAAATTGCTGCTTCCTCACAAGTTGTCCGCTTGTATTTGTGTATTACGATTTTGCGGTTAATTGACAGAAGAACATAAAATTTGTATAATAAAAAACGTGAATGTCAAAAATTCAATGCTGCTTAAAAGGACGGAAAAATGAAAACATTACTGAAGAATTTAAAAATTTACGACGGTACGGGCACTGATGCATTTTTGGGCGACATTCTTATAGAAGGCGACAAAATAATAGACGTTGCCGAAAAAATAGAAACCGAAGCGGATCAAATAATGGACCTTACGGGCAAATCTGTTTCGTCCGGTTTTATCGACGCCCATTCTCATAACGATTGGTTTGCTATTAAAAATAATCCTTTGCCGTATTTTGAACCGTTTATCCGTCAAGGGATAACGACGTTTATTACGGGCAACTGCGGTCTATCCGCAACGGGTTTTAATTCCGGTTGCGAGAACGTGGATAAAATGGGTGGCGGCTTGTTCTTTTATAAAGACGTTACGTGCACATATGGCGAAACGGACAAATATTTTGAAGCGATAGACAATAATACTCCTTGTAATATCGCATCGTTGGTGGGACACTGTTCGGCAAGAACTGCCGTTGCGGGTTACGAAAACCGCAAGCTTACGGCAGAAGAAGAAAGGGAAATGCTCGGTATTCTGGAAAAGGCGTTGATAAACGGCGCTGCCGGAATTTCGCTCGGTTTAATGTATGAACCGGGTGTATACGCGGATATTGACGAGCTTAAAAAGGTCGCCCGATTATGTATAAAATATAATAAGCCGCTTACGGTTCATGCAAGAGCGCTTTCGGCGGTGTCTATGGCTTATCCGCAACTTTTGGGCAGATCCCACCTTTTGCGTGCATTGGACGAGCTTGTGGAAATAGCAAAAGGTACAAATCTTAAACTTCAATATTCTCACGCTATATTTGTCGGACGAAAATCTTTTAAAGATAAGGACGAGGTTATAAAAATTATAGACGGGCTAAAAAAAGACGGCGTGGACGTTATGTTCGATATCTACGACGAATGTCTGGGAGTATCGGTAATTACGGTAATTTTGCCCGCTTGGTATCAAAGTCTTACGCCGAAACAAAAGAAAAAATTTTTTACAAAGTTTAAACTTTCGTTGCTTGTAAAGGCAACCAGTAAACTTTTAGGCTTTTATTTCAACGATATACAAATAGCATACATAGGCGAAGGTTACGAAAAGTACGAAGGGAAAACAGTGCATCAAATCGCTCGGGAAGAAAAAATGAAAGACATCGACGCGTACCTTATGTTGTGTGAAAAAAGCAATTTTAAGGGTAGAGTAAATATGGGGCCTTATTCCACTCCGCAAATAATTTCCGAGCTTTCCCGAAATGAAAACTGTTTGTATATGACCGATGCTTGGGTAGAAGAACACGGAATACAAAATCCCGCTATATATGATTGTTTTCCCAAATTTTTGCATGATTCGTTGCTTGGTACAGGGGATACGATGCCTAACACCGTACGTAAAATGACGGGCGCAACAGCAGATCGATTTATGTTGCAGAAGAGAGGCTATGTAAAAAAAGGATATTATGCCGATTTAACGGTGTTCGATGAAACGGCGCTTAAAAAAGCTTCGCCCGACAAAACGCAGTCCTTTGGAATTGATAAGGTTTTCATAAACGGCAAACTAATACTCGAAGGCGAAAACTTAGACGCGGAAACGCTGAAAACGTCTGGCAGAGCGTTGCCTATAACGTAGAAATATAAAAGCGTTTATCGCCAAGAGGAATAAAAATAAGAAACGTATTGTCCGAGGCAACACTCGTGCAATACGATATTAAGGATATTATGCAAAAAGAAAACGTATCGGCGGCAGCCGCATTAGAGCGGTTAAAAAGCGGGAATTCGAAGTACATAAACTCAACGACTTGTTGCGGCGATATTTCTCCCGAAAAGAGAATATTTACAAGTCAAAACGGTCAGAACCCTTACGCAGTTATCGTGGCGTGTTCGGATTCAAGAGTTATTCCGGAATGTATCTTTTCTGCGGGTATCGGCGACTTGTTTGTAGTGCGCGTTGCCGGTAACGTGATTGACAATCACCAACTGGGCAGTATCGAATACGCCGTCGAACACTTGGGTTGCAGACTGGTCGTTGTTCTCGGTCATACTCTGTGCGGAGCTGTAGGCGCGTCTTTGAAGCAAAACGGCGGTTTTGTCAAATACATTACAGACGAAATAAGAAGTGCCGTAGGTGATGAGAGGGACTTGGTTAAGGCAAGTATACTCAACGTAAATCGTAGCGTTGCAAAAATACAGCGACTGATACAAAATGCGGAAGGCTTGCAAATTATCGGAGCACTCTACCGTACCGAAAGCGGCGTCGTAGATTTTGATTTGAACGTGTAATCAGGCGTTCGCGCTTGGCATTTTGCGGGCTTGTTCCTAAACGGAATAAGCCCGTTTAATATGGTTAAATTCAGACTTGAAATATTATGGAAGATATTGTATAATGTTGCAAGAGTTGAATTTAAAAGCAAGGAGTTAACAGTGGCTTATAGTAATAATCACTTCGTACCTAAACTTGTGTTAAGGCGGTACGACAGCGAGAAGCTTACCGTATATGACGTAAAAACGGGTAAAATTCATAAAGATATGGGGCTTGAAAAAATTTTTGCTGAACAAGACTTGTACGGCGAAGAAGTGGAGAAGCTGCTTGCAAAAAAGATTGAATCGCCCTTTGCGCAAATTCTCAACCAGAAGCTGTTGCCCGCGAAAGTCGGTAGTGAAGTCGAGCTGACGAGAAAAGAACTGAATATAATTAAAAAGTTTCTGCTGATAGAGCAAGCCCGAATATTTTTGGCGGATAAGGAGCATTATTACACTTTTAGTCAAAAGGTTGCAAAGCGGCAGAGCGAAATTTTCAAATATCCTTTCACCGAGCTTGAAATAGAAAACGAGACGGTAAAAGAACGCTGGCTTAGGACGTTGCGCGTTATAATCGAATGTGAAGAGCTAAGGAAGATAGAAAAACACGAGCTTTGCACGAACGAGGCATTCTATTGGGCGCAAATATACGCTTCCGGTTACCTTGCTATTTGGGACTGTACCGATACGGAAGAGGAATTTATCGTTACAGACGTAGGTATGACTTCGGAACGGGAGGTAGGTGCGCCTGCGGGGATTGAAAGAGATAAAAAAGATTATCTTGAAAAGATGTGGATTACCGAAAATGACGAGCGCAGGAAAAATACCTACTTTAGATTATTGTATGACCAACAAACATTCCACGAAAATTTTTATATGTTTTCGATTTCAAAGACCCGTATGCTGGTGATAATTAATCCGTTTTTCCGTCTTTTTGACAAAGCTGAAAAAATGCCTGAGCCTAATATTTGGCCGACGATGATCAGCAGACAGCTTTACGCTAAAAATAAAGCACCGAAATTAGAGAAATTCAAAGGGGAGTACATATACAGAGATAGCGATTTATTTCGATACAGAGTCCAGAAAATGCCGCTTGAAGATTTGAGGTGGGTAAACGTCTTAATGCTTGACAGGGTGCAAAATATTCTCGGATTTTCCGATATCGAAAAAATAGCGGACAGCGTGTGTGATTACAAGGATTTTTGCAACAATGTTCTCGGGTGTCCTATGCGTGTTGATTACAATCCGTTAATCAAATATTTGAAAGATAACGAAATTATTGATTAACCGCATAAATTTGCGTTTATAACTAAATTGGTTAGCCTATCCTGTAAAGATTTTCTTATACAGGAGGTATAATATGGAATCGAAAAGAAAATGCGATTCTGAATTGGGTTTATTTATCTGGCGGCGAATATCCGAGTCCGGACTGACGCACGAGGAGGTTGCAGAACACCTTAACGTCTGTAAACGGGCTGTGGACTATTATTGCAGCGGACAGAGAAAGCCCAGCCAAAGAGTTCTGCTCGGCATTTTAAAGCTGACGCAGACAAACTATGAAGAGATTCCTTTTTGAGGGGTCTCTTTCATTTTGCGAACCGTGTTGTTCATTGCGCGTAATTAAAATCAGTGAGATAATATAATCAGTAAAATAAGGAGGTATACGAAATGTCAAAGTTTACAACTATTGAGCTGTGGAACAAGCGGTACGGCAGACTTGAAGAGGTTATCGACTATTCAGGAAGGTTAATGAAAAAGTCGGCTTGCGGCAATCCGAATAGCAAATACCACCCCACACTCGACCACATACGCCCGTTATCAAAAGGCGGTAAGGATGTAAAAGACAATATTGAAGTTTGTCATCGTGATACCAACGCCGAAAAAGATGACAGCTTTCCGCACTGGAAAACGAACGGACAGCGGTTTAAAGCAGTCCGTATCAAAAACAGTAAGACGGGCTACGTTATTAAAAAAGACGAATAGCATTTTGGGAGGAATGTGTGAAAAGTTCACATTCCTTTTTTTGTTCAAATTATATCTTAAACGCGGCATATGTGCGGGGGAATTGAAAATTTGGGGTGTTAAATTTTTTTAAACCTATTGCGCGAACGGGGAGAAAGTGTTATAATTTTTTCCGTGGATAAGTATTTCTTACGACTGCGCAGATATTTACAGCGACGCAGATACAAAGTCAAAAGAATACATAAATCCTGGGTGGGTTTCGGCACGGGGCTTAAAGCCGTTTTAAGCGACCTTCTTATAGTCGCGCAGTTAAGCCTTTTAGTCGTTTTATACGGCTTGGCGTGTTGGTACGCGCCCGTCTTTTTCTACGTTTGTTTGGGGCTTACCGTCTTAACGGTTGCATACGTGCTCATATACGAACCCGACGTTCAGTCAAAAGTGAGCTGGACTTTACTTTTCGTTCTGTCTTTCGGAAGCGGCTTTTTTATTTACGTTTTATCGAGAAAGTCGGTCTGTTACGGCTTAAAACGCTATAAATACTCAAAAATAGCCAAAAAAGCGCAGTTGCTCGTTGGTAATTTTAAGGTGCAAGGCTGTTCTGAAGAGGTGCGCCGTGATGCGGAATATCTCTACCGTGCGGGCGGCTTTATCCCTTACACCGGTACGGATTTAAAATACTATCCCTACGCCCGAGCGGCAATGGACAATATTATCGCGCGCATAGACGCCGCGCAAAAATTTGTTTTTATCGAGTTCTTTATCGTTGCCGACGGCGTTTTCTTGGACAGACTTATCTCCGTTCTGCGGCGCAAGATTGCCGAGGGTGTAGAGGTAAGAATGATGTACGACGACGTGGGCTCGGCGGGCGTGCTTTCTTCCTCGGCTAAAAAGAGAATTAAACTTACGGGCGTAAAATTAAAGACCTTTTCGAGGCTGTGTTCGCCTTTCTATTTCGGACTTAACTACCGCGACCACAGAAAAATTGTCGTGGTAGACGGAAAGACGGGTTACGTCGGCGGGTTCAATCTGATTGACGATTGCGCCAACCAACGAAAAATGGAGGGCATCTGGAAGGACTGCGGGTTGCGCCTTGAGGGTGCGGCGGTAGACGGGCTTTCGTTCGCGTTTATGCGGCAATGGGAATTAGCAACGCACGAAAAATTGGACTACACCAAATACATTGATAAATTCGACAGAACGCTGAATTCGTCAACCGTTATTCCTTACGCGGGCGGTCCTGAAATCAAAGAGCCTTTGTGCCGCGGTTTGTATCTCAGAATAATCAACAGCGCAAAGGAAAAGCTTTACATAATGTCGCCCTATCTCGTGCCCGACAGCGAGCTTATGAAAGCTTTAAAGGATAAGGCGCGTGCGGGCGTGGACGTAAGACTTGTTTTACCCGGTGTGCCCGATTACAGATACCTTTACAGGGTTACGCTGTCCAACGCGAAAAATCTCTTGAAAAGCGGCGTTAAAGTTTATCTGTCGGGCGGAGAATTCGTTCACAGTAAGGTTATGATGAACGAACGCTGTGCCGCGATAGGCTCGGTAAACGTCGATATGCGCGCGTTTTATCAGGAATTCGATAACGGCGTCTACCTCGACGACGAAACCGTTTTAGCCGACGTACAGAAGGATTTTGAAGAGGTTTTCGCCCGCGGCGGAAGAACCGAAAAATTAAAACAGCATTGGTACAGCGAAGTGATTGCGGCGTTTTTAAGACTGCTTTCTCCGCTGATGTAATTTATGGGAGGTTTACTATGTTAGGAAATTTTACTTATTGCAATCCGACTAAGCTTTATTTCGGTAAAGGCGCTTTGGACGGATTAAAGGAAGAGCTGAAAAACTACGGCAAAAACGTACTGTTGGTGTACGGTGGCGGCTCGATAAAAAAGAACGGCATTTACGATAAGGTTATATCTGTTTTAGCGGAATGCGGTAAAAAAGTTTATGAGGACGCGGGCGTTATGCCAAATCCGACTTATAAAAAACTTCTCGAAGGAATTGACCGCGCAAGAAAAGCAAAAGCCGATTTAATTCTTGCCGTCGGCGGCGGTTCGGTGTGCGACTACGCTAAGGCTGTGTCGGTATCCGTGCACTTAAAGGAAGACCCGTGGGATAAATATTTTGACAGGTTCGAGGACGTATCCTGTAAAATCGTTCCTGTCGGGTGCGTACTTACTATGGTCGGTACGGGAAGTGAAATGAACGGCGGCTCGGTGATTACAAACCGAGATAAGAAGTTGAAGATAGGGCACGTTTTCGGTGAATACGTTTTCCCGAAATTCTCGGTTTTAAACCCAGAATTTACTTACACTCTGCCCAAATACCAAATGGTGGCGGGCGTGTACGATATTATGTGTCATATATTGGAGCAGTATCTATCGGGCGAGGACGACAATACTTCGGACTATATAGCGGAAGGGTTGATGCGCTCGCTCATACACAGCGCGAATATTGCGGTTTTAAACCCTACCGATTACGAAGCGCGGTCGAACATTATGTGGACGGCAACTTGGGCGTTAAACACGCTGATTGCTAAGGGCAAGACTACCGATTGGGAAGTGCATATGCTCGGTCAGGCTGTGGGCGCGTATACCGACGCAACTCACGGAATGACGCTTGCCGCTGTAACTATGCCGTATTATTATCATATCCTGCCTTACGGATTGCACCGGTTTAAGAGGTTCGCACAGACCGTCTGGGGAGTTTCTGCCGACGGGAAGTCAGACGAGGAAGTGGCGAAAGCGGGCTTGAAGAAAATGGAGGAATGGATGAAGAGTATAGGTTTGGTTATGAATTTAACCGAACTTGGAGTAACGCCTGATATGATTGAGGGCATTGCTTCCGCAACGCTCGTGCAAGAGGGCGGATACAAGGTTTTAACCCAAGAGGAAATAGCGGAAATTTTAAAGAAGAGTTTATAAACATAAATGAAAAGCCCCGCGCCGTCGTAGTTCCCATAGGGAATTTTCCACTTAAATATAGATAAGTATAGCGCACTATACCTTGCAAGCAAGGCAGTAAACAGTAATTTAACGAGTTGAGTTGTATGTTGCCGAATAATTTATTAGAAGCAAAAAATCGTAA